>CALMLW010000311.1 GCA_937868015.1 uncultured Synergistaceae bacterium
CCCTCGCCCCCCCGATGTACCCGCAGTAAACCAGCACCACGGGGTCGATGACAAGGGGCTTGCTCCGGTCGTAGGGGGCCACGGCGAAGCCGTAGTTTTGTTGGTTTTCCCCCTCCTCCAGGGCATAGGTCACGGTCACCGGCACCCGGGCTCCGTCCACTTCCTGCCAGGACACGGGGGTGTCGTCCCGCAGGGTTCCTGCGGCGGTGACGATCTCGAGGCCCCCGTCCGATCCGGGGGCCAGGCGATCCGCCCCCCGGTAAGCCAGGCGGATGTGGGCGGGGTCGGCGCCGGGGTGGACCACGAACTGGTACTTCAGGTGCTTTCTGTCCCCGGCGTACTGCAGGTCGATCCCCGGCCAGAGATTCCGGTAGACGATGCGCCGGTAAGTGGGCACGGTGCGGTGCTCCGAGGTCTTTCCCTTGAAGTACGAGATCACGGTGTCCGCCTTGGTCTCCCCTTCGGGGCGCACCTTTGCGGCCCCCACGAAGTCGAGCTTCAGGGTCCAGCGCCCCCGGGGAGCTTCGGTCCGGAGAGCGCCGACGCGGTCTTCCCGGGAGGGGCCAGAGGGCGCCGCCGATGCGGAGGCCTTTTCCGCCGGAGCTTCGGCCTCGGGCATGGAGAGGGAGAAGGTGATCCCCTCGGGGGTGAAGTAGAGGGTCTTGTCCCGCCCCCGCACGGTGAAGTGCACCGGGGAATCGGCCGTGGGGGTGGTTTTTTCGAAGAGCAGGGGGAACGTGCCGTAGTCCGCCGCAAGCCGGGCCTTTACGGCCTCCTCCGACGGCGCCGGAGCTCGCCCATCCCCTCGGGGGGCGCGCAGTTCTTCGGCGCTCCGGGAAGAAGTCGCGGGGCGCCAGGAATGCGCGCCCCCCGGAAGGGGCCCCACGGCGAAGGCGGCGGAGGAAAGGACGAGGACGAGAAAGACAAGAAGAATTCCCATTTTCCGCCCGCATCGGGTGGGGTGGTGCGAACACATTCTCATGATCTAGCCTCCTGAGTGGAGTGTTTTTTGTGGTGCTTGGTTACACATACAGTGTACCGCAAAACAATGACGAAACGGAGTTTTTTTCATATTCTTTCGGAGAATCAGAACGCCGTTCAGGTTATGGGCGACGACAAACTGAAGGTGATTGCCCACGAGCTGCTGGTGAGTTTGCGGGAGGATGTGTCCGTCGATGGGGCGCACCGCTTTTGCTTGTGCGGTGGAAGTCCTCCAGGGTGACATCGAGGAGCCTCCCCACGGGAAGGGAGGATACGTCTCCGCTGCGGAAGGGTACTCCCGGGAAGGGCGGTACGTCTGCGGCGGGAGAGTCCATTCTTAACAAAATAGCCGCCGTCAGGGTTTGCGATCATCCCGACGGCGGCATTTTTAAGGAGTGGTGGAGGAGCGGCCCTCCAAACTCTCTTGCCCTCCATTAATTATCAGCCCACATCTCGCACTGCCCGATGACAGTTGCGATGGCATCTTCCATACCCTCCGGCGGGTACTTGTATTTTTTCAGCAGCTTTTTGACCATGCGGCGCATCCCGGCACGGGCAGATTCTTTCTTCTGCCAGTCTATGGTGCGGTTCTTGCGAAGCATATCTGCAAGTTCATGGGTCATCGCCACGAGTTCCTCGTTATGGTAGAAATCCTTTACAGCTTCGGGGCGTGTCAGCGCGTCGTAAAACGCCAACTCCTCGTCGGTCAGCCCCATAGCGTCCCCTTCCGCTTGGGCGTTTGCCATGTCCTTCGCCATTTTAATCAATTCGGCGATGACCTCTTCGTTAGAGAGCATGCCGTTAAGATACGCCTTCATGGCGCGGGAGAGCATCTCCGAGAACTTCTCGCTCTTTACGAGGTTTGTCCTGCGGTAGAGTGACACCTGCTCGGCGAGCAGCTTCTTCAAAATCTCGACGGCGAGGTTCTTCTCCTTCATCTTGGCGATTTCTTCAAGGAACTTCGGATCGAACAGGGAGAAGCCCGTATCCACGTCCGAGAAGAGATTGATGACGCCCTCGCTTTGAATGCTCGCTTTCAACAGTTCGTTGATGCGGGCATTTATTTCTT
>CALMLW010000312.1 GCA_937868015.1 uncultured Synergistaceae bacterium
TGATTCCCGCCCCGTCGCCATTCCAGTAAGGAGGTTTTTGCGTATGGCCATCGTACCCACCACCACGATTTTGGAGGAACTGCGCTCCCTTTCTGGGGAGCTGCGGGACAGCCTTTGACCCCGAAACCTTGGCAAAGGACACGGAGGCCCTGCAGGCCCAAACCGTCAGAGAGGATTTCTGGGGCCGAGACGACGCCCAGGAGGTTTTGCGAAAGCTGGCTCGCCTTCAGGAGCGCGCCCAGCAGTGGATCGAAGTAAACTCTGAGATAGAAGAATTGGTTTTGCTGATCGACCTCCTCGGAGAAGCGGCGGATGAGGATCTGGAGGGGGAATTTTACCGTCGAGCTGCCGCCTTGAAAAAGACCATGGAAAAAAAGCAGCTGACGTTGCTGTTGAACGATGAGTACGACGAGAACGACGCGATCCTCACCATCCATCCCGGAGCCGGGGGCATGGATTCGGCGGATTGGGCGGACATGTTGCACCGCATGTACCTTCGGTGGGCCGAAATCGAAGGGTTTCATACCACCATTTTAGACCTCTCTCCCGACATCGAAGCGGGAATAAAAAGCGCCACCGTGTTGGTGAAGGGAGCCTTCGCCTACGGCTATCTCAAGGCGGAGCGGGGAGTCCATCGCCTGGTCCGCATATCTCCCTTCGACGCCGCCAAGAGGCGCCACACGAGCTTCGCATCCCTGGACGTGGCCCCGGAAATGCCTGAAGACGCGGGGGTGGAGATTCGTAGCGAAGACCTTAAAATGGATACCTTTAGGGCCAGCGGCGCAGGGGGACAGTACGTCAACATGACCGACTCCGCCGTGCGGATCACCCATATCCCTTCGGGGATCATCGTCAGCTGTCAAGTGGAGCGATCTCAACACATGAATCGCGCCACGGCCATGCGCATCCTGAGGGCTCGCCTCTTTGAGCGCACCCTGCGGGAGCGCCAGGAAAAGCTCGAAGCCCTGGGGGGAGAGAAGAAGGAGATCGGATGGGGGAGCCAGATCCGTTCCTACGTCCTCCACCCCTACACGCTGGTCAAGGACCATCGCACCAATTACGAGGTGGGCAACGTCCAGGCCGTCTTAGGGGGCGAACTGCAGGATTTTATCATGGCCTATCTGCGATGGAAAAAGAAAAATCAATGAAACTCATTGAATTAAGCTCGCCTTCGAGCGTATCGCGTCGCCCCTTCAAGGGGCTTTTAGGGGCCCTCCTAGGGGCGTGGGTGCTTTTTTTCTGGAATGGAAATCCTGGGGGTGCAGAAGCTTCGGGGCCCTTTGTCCCCCGAGATCCTGTGTTTCCCGTGTCTCAGCTCCGGTCGGGGATGAAGGGGGAGGCGAAGACCGTGGTACGGGGGTTGGAAGTAACCTCGTTCCCCGTGGAAATCGTGGACGTGTTGCGTCGAGAAGGCCTTCCTCGCCACTTGGTGTTGGTCCGGGTCTCCGGGGAGTTAATGGATCGTACCGGGGGCATCGCGGCGGGCATGAGCGGATCTCCGGTCTATGTCCAGAACAAGCTGGTGGGAGCCCTGGGGTACGGATGGGAGTTCAGTGATCATCGCCTGGGGCTGGTGACTCCTGCGGAAGATCTGGCGGAGGTGTGGAACTGGCCCGATCGCCTCCCTTCGTTTCGTCCCCCCGTTCCCCTCTCCGGGGAGCGTTCCGAAGAGGGTCAAAAAGGGGGGGGGCCCGGTGGGGCACTGGCGGAATGTTTTCCCTTGACCGGAGGGAGCTTTGCCTTTGGGGGTGTCCCCCTCACCTTGGGCGAACGGAGTGCTTTTGGCCCGGAGGCGCCCCTCCAGACCCCCCTCCTGGCGGACGGGATGAGCCCTCGGGCCCGGGAGCATCTGGGGTCTTCCCTGGGGGTCCGCGTCCTGGCGGGAGGAGGTACCCCCTCGGACCTTTTCATCGACGGGAGGGCGACGCTACGCCCCGGAGATTCGGTGGGAGTCCTTCTGGCCTGGGGAGACGTCACCGTGGGGTCTACGGGCACCCTTTCTGCCCTGGACCAACAGGGGCGCTTCGTGGCCTTTGCCCACCCCATGTTAAACCGGGGTGGTGTGGCCTACCCCCTGGCCCGGTCGGTGGTTCACGGCGTGGTCCCCAGCGTGGAAGTGCCGTTCAAGTTAGGCTCTCCCAAAAGCCTCATCGGCATCGTCACCCAGGACCGCCCCCAGGGTGTGGGAGGGTACCTCGGTCGCTTCGCCCCGGCGGTGGATTTTTCCGTGACGGCCCGGGACAGCGACACTAAGCGAGAAATAAAAAAGAGGTTTCACGTTGTGGACGACCCCTTCCTGCTGGAAGAGATCGTCCCCGAAGCGATCTTGGGTCTCTTGGACGACGCCTGGGCGCGCGTGGGACCAGGAACGATTTTCAGCACGCTTCGCATCGAGGGAGGGGGGCTTTCGCAGGAATGGAAGCGGGAGAACATTTTCTTCTCTACGAAAGACCCCGTGGCGGAGGTCATCAAAGAATGCCGAGATCTCGTCAAAGCCTTTGCCATCAATGAATTTCATGAAATCCGCCCCCTGGGAGTCCATCTTGATGTGGAGTTCTCCCTGGATCCCCGGGTGCTCTTCGTGGAGGATGTGATCCTATCGCCCCAGGATGCGGCTCCGGGTCAGAAGGTGCAGGTCTCCGTCACCCTTCGCCCCTATCGGCGGGAACCCTTCGAAAAAGTTTTCACGCTCACCGTACCTAAAGACGCCGAAGGGACCTGTGACGTCCTCGTGCGAGGAGGAGGCATCGCCGAATCGGATCAGGAATCGCTGCTGCAAGGGTGGCGATCCATCAAGGACCTTCCGTCGCTCCTGGCCGAGCTTTCTGCCAAAGAGTCAAACAACGAGCTTGTGGTAGAGTTGGTCAGTG
>CALMLW010000313.1 GCA_937868015.1 uncultured Synergistaceae bacterium
TGATTCCCGCCCCGTCGCCATTCCAGTAAGGAGGTTTTTGCGTATGGCCATCGTATCCACCACCACAATTCTGGAGGAACTGCGCGCCCTTTCGGGGGAGCTGCGGGACAGTCTTTGACCCCGAAACCTTGGAAAAGGACACGGAGGTCCTGCAGGCCCAAACCGTCAAAGAGGATTTCTGGAGCCGAGACGACGCCCAGGAGGTATTGCGGAAGCTGGCTCGCCTTCAAGAACGCGCCCAGCAGTGGAGCGAGGTGAGCGCTGAACTGGAGGAGCTGATTTTGTTGAGCGACCTCCTGGGAGAGACGTCGGATGCGGATCTGGAAGGGGAGTTTTACCGTCGATCCGCCGCTTTGAAAAAGACCATGGAAAAAAGGCAGCTGACGCTGCTGTTAAACGATGAGTACGACGAGAACGACGCGATCCTCACCATTCACCCCGGGGCTGGGGGCATGGATTCGGCGGATTGGGCGGACATGTTGCACCGCATGTACCTTCGGTGGGCCGAAATCGAAGGGTTTCAGACCACCATTTTGGACCTTTCCCCCGACATCGAAGCGGGGATAAAAAGCGCCACTGTGCTGGTGAAGGGAGCCTTCGCCTACGGCTACCTCAAGGCAGAGCGGGGAGTCCATCGCTTGGTCCGTATATCCCCCTTCGACGCCGCCAAAAGACGCCACACGAGCTTCGCATCCCTGGGCGTGGCCCCGGAAATGCCTGAAGACGCGGGGGTGGAGATCCGTAGCGAAGACCTGAAAATGGACACCTTTAGAGCCAGCGGCGCCGGGGGACAGTACGTCAACATGACCGACTCCGCCGTGCGGATTACTCATATCCCTTCGGGGATCATCGTCAGCTGTCAAGTGGAGCGATCTCAACACATGAATCGCGCCACGGCCATGCGCATCCTGAGGGCTCGCCTCTTTGAGCGCACCCTGCGGGAGCGCCAGGAAAAGCTCGAAGCCCTGGGGGGAGAGAAGAAGGAGATCGGATGGGGGAGCCAGATCCGTTCCTACGTCCTCCACCCCTACACGCTGGTCAAGGACCATCGCACCAATTACGAGGTGGGCAACGTCCAGGCCGTCTTAGGGGGCGAACTGCAGGATTTTATCATGGCCTATCTGCGATGGAAAAAGAAAAATCAATGAAACTCATTGAATTAAGCTCGCCTTCGAGCGTATCGCGTCGCCCCTTCAAGGGGCTTTTAGGGGCCCTCCTAGGGGCGTGGGTGCTTTTTTTCTGGAATGGAAATCCTGGGGGTGCAGAAGCTTCGGGGCCCTTTGTCCCCCGAGATCCTGTGTTTCCCGTGTCTCAGCTCCGGTCGGGGATGAAGGGGGAGGCGAAGACCGTGGTACGGGGGTTGGAAGTAACCTCGTTCCCCGTGGAAATCGTGGACGTGTTGCGTCGAGAAGGCCTTCCTCGCCACTTGGTGTTGGTCCGGGTCTCCGGGGAGTTAATGGATCGTACCGGGGGCATCGCGGCGGGCATGAGCGGATCTCCGGTCTATGTCCAGAACAAGCTGGTGGGAGCCCTGGGGTACGGATGGGAGTTCAGTGATCATCGCCTGGGGCTGGTGACTCCTGCGGAAGACCTGACAGAGGTGTGGAACTGGCCCGATCGCCTCCCTTCGTTTCGCCCCCCCGTTCCCCTCTCCGGGGATCGTTCCGAAGAGGGCCAAGGGGAGGGTTTTTCTGGGGTGCTCTTGGCGGAATATTTTTCCCCGAGCGGAGGGTACTTTGCCTTCGGAGGCGTCCACCTCACCTTTGGCGAACGGAGCTCTTTTGGCCCAGAGGCGCCCCTACAGAGCCCTCTTTTATCGGACGGGATGAGCCCTAGGGCCCGGGAGCGCCTTGGTTCTTCCCTGGGGGTCCGCGTCCTGGCGGGAGGAGGTACCCCTTCGGACCTTTTCATCGACGAGAGAGCAACGCTACGCCCCGGAGACTCGGTGGGGGTCCTCTTGGCCTGGGGAGACGTCACCGTGGGATCTACGGGCACCCTTTCCGCCCTGGACCGACAGGGACGCTTCGTAGCCTTTGCCCACCCCATGCTAAACCGAGGAAACGTGGCCTACCCTTTGGCCCGGTCTGTGGTGCACGGCGTGGTCCCCAGCGTGGAAGTGCCGTTCAAGTTAGGCACTCCCCAGAGCCTCATCGGCATCGTCACCCAGGACCGCCCCCAGGGTGTGGGGGGGTACCTAGGCCGCTTCGCCCCGGCGGTGGATTTTTCCGTGACGGTCCGGGACGGCGACACTAAGCGAGAAATAAAAAAGAGGTTTCACGTTGTGGACGACCCCTTCCTGCTGGAAGAGATCGCCCCCGAGGCGGTCTTGGGCCTCCTGGACGACGCCTGGGGACGCGTAGGGCCAGGAACGATTTTCAGCACGCTTCGCGTCGAGGGAGGGGGGCTTTCGCAAGGATGGAAGCGGGAGAACATTTTCTTCTCCACGAAAGATCCCGTGGCGGAGGTGGTCAAAGAATGCCGAGATCTCGTCAAAGCCTTCGCCCTCAACGAATTTCAGGAAATCCGCCCTTTAGGGGTTCACTTGGAAGCGGAGTTCTCCCTGGACCCCCGGGTGCTTTTCGTGGAGGATGTGATCCTATCGCCCCAGGAAGCGGCTCCGGGCCAGAAGGTGCAGGTCTCCGTCACCCTTCGTCCCTATCGGCGGGAACCCTTCGAAAAAATTTTCACGCTCACCGTGCCTAAAGACGCCGAAGGGACCTGCGACGTCCTCGTGCGAGGAGGGGGCATCGCCGAACCGGATCAGGAATCGCTACTACAAGGGTGGCGATCCATCAAGGACCTTCCGTCCCTCCTCGCCGAGCTTTCTGCCAAAGAGTCAAACAACGAGCTTGTGGTAGAGTTGGTCAGTG
>CALMLW010000314.1 GCA_937868015.1 uncultured Synergistaceae bacterium
AGCACCAGGACGTCGGCGCCCTTATCGCGGATCTCGGTGAGCTGGGCCCGGAAGTCCACATCGGTACCGCCCTGGAAGCCCAGGTCCGCCACCATTTCCCCGCCGTACTCCGCGTAGCTCTTCAGGAAGAACTCCCGGAGCCCCTGAGAATAGTCGCTGGCCACGTCGTAGAGGATGGCACCCTTGAGCTTGCCGAGCTCTTTGGCGGCGAAGTAGGCGATGAGCTTACCCTGGTAGGGGTCGGTGAAGCAGATGCGGAAGCTGTAGGGGCGAACCTTGCCGTCTTTGTCCACGGTGACGCTGGGGTTCGTGGAAACGGTGCCGATCTGGGGGACCTTGGCCTCGTTCACGATGGGGGCCGTGGCGATGTTGATACCGCTGCCGTTGGCGCCGATGATGGCGACCACTTTGTCTTCCTGCACGAGGCGGCGCACGGCGTTCACCGCGTCCTCGGGGCGAGTGCGGAAGTCGGAAACAACCAGCTCAATCTTCTTGCCGAGGACTCCGCCGTTGGCGTTGATCTCGTCCACCGCCAGCTGCGCGGAGTTGGCCTCGGTCTGGCCGTAGGCCGCCCAGTCTCCCGTGAGGGCGGCGAGGTAACCCACCTTGATCACGTCGTCCGCAGCCATCGCCATACCGGCGAAGGCCATCACCAAAAGCGCCGCGCAAGCCAGAAACCCTACCTTCTTCTTCAAAACCGACCACCTCCTGAAATGGTTTACTACCGTGTCCCTATTATAGCGATACGCGCCCGGGGCGCAATGGGTAAGGGGGGAACGGGGGTCTTTTCTCCTATTTTCTGGGTCTTTAAGATCAATCAAAATGAGATAAAAGTCCCATTCAGTGTAGTTCGTTGGCGTGTCACACAGACGCCAAGAAGGTAAAAGCGCAAGAAAAAATTTTGCCTAGACGCCATGGCTTCTTGGCGTTGCCATCGATAAATCCTTGCGCGGCACTGATTAATCAAAAAGAAACATCAACCGCGACCTCCGAGGGAAACTCATCGTCTTTGCCGGTTTACCTTTACCAAAGCCTTCGCCCCTCTAGGGGGTCGGAGGGTAAAACGTTTTGTCCCAAAGGGAGTGGGATGAAACAAAATCCAGAATTGACAAGATATTCGGCCTGGAGTACGCTGTGCCCGTGCGGTGCCCGAGGGGGCCTATCTTTAGTTGGGAGGGGATAGATTCATGAAAAGAGGAATCGTGTTTTTGGCTTTGATCGCGCTGGTGACGTTTTTTGCTGGCGGCGCGCTGGCGGATGCTCCGTTCCACATCGGCATCATGACGGGAACGCTCTCGCAGTCCGAGGACGACCTCCGGGGAGCGGAAAAGCTCATTGAGATGTATGGCGACGTGGCCAACGGCGGCATGATCAAGCACGTCACCTACCCCGACAACTTCTCCTCCGAGATGGAGACCGTCATCGCCCAGCTCGTGGGGCTTGCCGACGATCCCCTCATGAAGGCCATCGTCAGCGTCCAGGGCGTCCCCGGCACCACCGAGGCCTACCGCAAGATCCGCGAGCGGCGCCCGGACATCATCCTGCTCATCGGCATGTCCCAGGAAGACCCGAACCTCACCACCCAGGCCGCCGACGTCGTGACGGATCCGGACAACGTGGCTCGGGGCTATCTCATCGTTAAGGCCGCCCAGAAACTCGGCGCCAAGACCTTCGTGCACATTTCCTTCCCCCGGCACATGAGCATCGAGCTCCTGTCCCGCCGGCGCGCCATCATGGAAGAGGCGTGCAAGGACCTGGGCATGACCTATGCCTTCGAAACCGCTCCGGACCCCACCAGCGACGTTGGTATCCCCGGCGCCCAGCAGTTTATCCTGGAGAAGTTCCCCGCGTGGCTCGACAAGTACGGCAAGGAGACGGCGTTCTTCTGCACCAACGACGCCCAGACCGAACCCCTGCTGAAGCGCGTGGCCGAGATGGGCGGCTTCTTCATCGAGTCCGACCTTCCTTCTCCCCTGTTGGGCTATCCCGGAGCCCTTGGTGTGGATCTTTCTTCCGTCCAAGGTGACTGGCCCGCCATCCTGAAGCGGGTGGAGGATGCGGTGGTGGCCAAGGGCGCTGCGGGCCGCATGGGCACCTGGGCTTTCTCCTTCGCCTACACCACGGGAGTGGCCATGGGCGAGATGGGTAAGAAGCTCGTGGAAGAGGGCAAGACCCCCGAAGACTTCAAGAACGGCAACATCGACATCAAAAAGGAAGTCCTCGAGGCCTATGGCAAGTTCTCCCCCGGCGCCGAATGGAACGCGTCCTTCTACACCGACGCTTCCACGGGCGTTACCATGAAGAACTACCCCCTGCTCTACCAGGATACCTACATCTTCGGCAAGGGCTACATGAAGATGACCGACGAGGTCGTGCCGGACAAGTACTTCACCGTCACCGGACAGTAGGCATCTCCCATAAGTTTGCACGGTGATTTTTAATATCAGTCCCCGGGGGAGCACACTGCACGAGCACAGCACAAGGAGGGAGTGGGGGGCACCGCCCCCATTCCCTCTTGTTTTGGTAATGAGGCGCCCGGAGCGCGCCATGAGACTTCGGATTTCCCCATCCGAAGCGCTCGAAAAACATCGGGAGAGATAAATCCCTTCCGGCACTTTTTCGGCAAAGGAGTGAGAAGCGAGGATGACCCAAGAACCGCTTTTGCGGATGGAGCACATCGGCAAAGAATATTTTGGCAACCGTGTCTTGGCGGACGTAAACCTGACGTTGCAACGGGGGGAAATTCTTGGCCTCGTCGGAGAAAACGGGGCGGGGAAGACCACTTTGATGAAGATTCTTTTCGGCATGCCCGTCATAAAAGAGACGGGGGGATACGAGGGGAAGATGTACCTTGACGGCAAAGAGGTGAACTTCGACTCCCCCTTTGACGCCTTGGATGGGGGCATCGGCATGGTGCACCAGGAGTTCTCCCTTATTCCGGGCTTTTCCACCACGGAAAACATCATGTTGAACCGGGAGTTTACCTGCTATTCCCCCCTGGTGGAGCTCTTCGGCGAAAGGCTCCAGACGTTGAACCGTCCCGCCATGCGCCAGCGGGCGGCCAAGGCCATCGACACTCTGGGAGTGCGGGTGGATCCGGACATGTTGATCCAGGAGATGCCCGTGGGGCACCGGCAGTTCACGGAAATCGCCCGAGAGATCGACCGGGAAAGCACAAAACTTCTCGTCCTGGACGAACCCACCGCCGTGCTCACCGAGAGCGAGGCGGCCATTCTGGTCAAGGCCCTTCGTAAGCTGGCTGACAGCGGCATCGCCATCATCTTCATCTCCCACCGCCTCCAGGAAATTCTTGATCTCTGCGACAAGATCCTGGTGCTCCGGGATGGCATGGTGATAAAAGAGGCCCCCACCAAGGGAACGGAGATAAGGCAGATCGCCTCCTGGATGGTGGGAAGAACCGTGGAGGACAAAAAGCAGGATGATGCCGTGAGAGTGTGCCTCGAACCCATCCTCCGAGTGGATCACCTCTGGGTGGATATGCCCGGGGAGACGGTGCGCGACGTCTCTTTTGACGTTTGCCGAGGGGAAATCTTCGGCATCGGGGGGTTGGCGGGACAAGGAAAACTGGGCATTGCCAATGGCATCATGGGGCTCTTTGCCGCCGGGGGGGCCGTGACTTGGAAGGGAAAAGCCCTGAAGCTCAACGACCCCCACGGAGCCCTGGAGGCAGGCATGGCCTTCGTTTCCGAGGATCGGCGCGGCGTAGGGCTTTTGCTTGACGAGCCCATCGACTGGAACATCGCCTTTACGGCCATGCAGGTCCAGGGGCGGTGCCTGAAGAGCCTCCTGGGGGGGCTCATCCAGTGGCGCGACGACGTCGCCATGGCGTCTCTGGCCCAGGAGTACATCGACGCCCTGGGGATCAAGTGCGTGAGCTCTCGCCAGAGGGCGGTGGAGCTCTCCGGGGGAAATCAGCAAAAAGTGTGTCTGGCCAAGGCCTTCGCGGTGGGCCCCGAGCTGCTCTTTGTGGCCGAACCCACCCGGGGCATCGACGTGGGGGCCAAGAAGCTCGTGCTCGACACCATTCGGGAGACAAACCGCCACAAGGGAACGACGGTGGTGATGATCTCTTCCGAACTGGAAGAACTGCGTTCCATCTGCGATCGCATCGCCATTGTCGACGAGGGGCGTCTGGCGGGGATGCTTTCGGCCACCGCTTCGGTGGAAGACTTTGGCCTACTCATGCTCGGCGCGGGCAAGGGCCCGGAAGTCGCCGCGGGGGTGAGGTGAGGTGGCTATGAAAAAAATTCGAGCCTTTATCGAGGCGGCGGGACTGCCCCGCGTCATCATCGGCGGTTTTCTAGTGCTTCTTTTCGCCGTGGCACCCCTGGCCCAGATCAGCGTGGCTCGCTCGGTGAGCGATACGCTGGTGCGCATGGCCATGAACGGCGTCATGGTGCTCGCTTTGGTGCCCATGGTGCAATCCGGATGCGGGCTGAACTTCGGTCTTCCCCTGGGGATCATCGCGGGGCTTTTGGGGGCTCTGCTGAGCATCGAGCTGGACATCACCGGTTTTGCGGGGCTCTTTTTCGCCATGGGGGTTTCTCTTCCCTTTGCGGCGATCTTCGGCTATGGCTACGGGTTGATCCTGAACAAGGTCAAGGGCGACGAGATGATGATCGCCACCTACGTGGGCTTTTCCTCGGTGTCGCTCATGTGCATCGCCTGGCAGCTTCTGCCCTTTACCAGCCCCATCATGATCTGGGGTTACGGGGGCAGCGGCCTTCGGGTGACGGTGAGCGTGAGTGAGCACTGGCTTCATGTGCTGAGCGACTTCCTGTCCTTCCAGATAGGGAACTTCTACTTTCCCACGGGGATGTTTCTCTTTTTAGCTTTCATGTGTTTCCTGGTCTGGGGATTTTTCCGCACCAAGATCGGCACTGCCATGACCGCCGTGGGATCGAACCCCGAATTTGCCCGGGCGTCGGGCATCGACGTGGACAAAATGCGTACGATTTCGGTGGTGCTTTCCACCATGCTCGGGGCCATTGGCATCGTGGTCTACCAGCAAAGTTTCGGATTCCTTCAGCTCTACACGGGGCCCTTCTACATGGCCTTTCCCGCTGTGGCAGCCCTTCTCCTGGGAGGGGCGTCGGTGAACAAGGCCACCCTCTTCAACGTCATCGTGGGGACGTTTCTGTATCAGGGCATCTGTACCATGACGCCTTCGGTCATCAACAGCTTGCTCCAGACGGACATGTCCGAGATGATCCGGCTCATCGTCTCCAATGGCATGATTATCTATGCCCTGACGAGGAAGGTGCAGGTTAAGCGATGAAGAATAAATCGTTTAAAGATATACTTATTTCCAACGCGGTGCCCATCATCTTCCTGGTGCTTTCTGCGGCGGCCATCCCCCTTTCGGGGTTCACCACCAGCTATCTGATTCAGGAAATGGTTACCCGCATGGGGCGGAACTGTTTTCTGGTGCTGTCCCTTCTTATTCCCATCGCCGCAGGCATGGGGCTCAACTTCGGCATGGTGTTGGGAGCCATGGGGGGACAGATCGCCATCATCCTGGTGACGGACTGGAACATCGTGGGGATGCAGGGGCTTCTGCTGGCGGCCATGATTTCCACGCCCATATCGCTGGCCCTGGGATGGCTCACGGGGGAGATCTTGAATCGGGCCAAGGGGCGCGAAATGGTAACATCGTTCATGCTGGGATTTTTCATGAACGGAGTGTATCAGTTTATTGTGCTGTACGGCTTCGGCATGGTGATTCCCGTGGAAAATCACGCCATGCTCCTCTCCCGGGGCTTTGGCATCCGTAACGCCATCAACCTCCAGGGAGTCCGGCAGGTTCTTGACAAGTTCCTCATGGTGGACATCGGACCTATCCACGTGCCGATGGCGGCGTTCATCGTCATCGCCCTGTTTTGCCTCTTCATTCTCTGGTTCAACCGCACGAAGCTGGGGCAGGACATGCGCGCCGTGGGGCAGGACATGGCGGTGGCCAAATCCGCCGGCATCGCCGTGGACCGTACCCGTATCATCGCCATCATCATCTCCACGGTGCTGGCGGGGTATGGCCAGATCATCTTCCTGCAAAACATCGGCACCATGAACACGTATAACGCCCACGAGCAGGCTGGGATCTTTGCCATTGCTTCGCTGCTCATTGGGGGGGCCACGGTCTCTCGGGCCACCATCACCAACGTCTTCGTGGGGGTCATGCTCTTTCACCTCATGTTCGTGGTGTCGCCCATGGCGGGGAAGACCCTCATGGGGCAGGCCCAGCTCGGGGAGTATTTCCGGGTCTTCGTCTCCTACGGCATCATCGCCCTGGCCCTGGTGCTCCACGCCCTGCGGCGGCGCATGGACAAGGAGCGGGAACGCCAGTCCCTCCGGGGCGGCGATGCCCCCGCTCCGGCGAACGGCCACTAGGATGGGGGGGCGAAGGGCATGAAAGCCAGAAGACTGGTGGTGCGGGCGGCGGCGCTTTTTCTGTTCGTGGCTCTGGGGGTTTTTCTGTTCGTGAACGGCAAGGGGCACGACATCCTCCTCGACAACAAGACGGTGACGATGGGGGACCAGACCTACGAGGCCTTTGCGTCGGCCCTGATTTCCCTCGATGGGAAGAAGGCCGTGGAGATCCAGCGCCGAGAGCGCCTCCCCGAGATGCTCGTGGGGAAAAATCACGTGATCCGGGTGGAGGTAATGAACCGAGGGGGCAAGGTGATCCAGACCCGGGAGGAAAAGTTCTCCTTGGGGCTGGACCGGACGTGGCTCATCAGCCTGCCCATGCTCATCAGCGGGGATGCCCGATGGATCCAGGTATTTAAAACGGGAGAAAATTAAGAACTTTTGTTCCGAAAAAGATGCCAGGCATCAAGAAAGGGATTTTCGGCGGGGCGCGGAGGGCGGGTCTTCTCCACGCCCCGCCTTGTTTTGACCTCCTCTTTTGGTCATGCCCGACGTGAAAGGGGCTCCGAAAAGTCGGGAAAAGACCTCAAGGGGTTCCCTGGAGGGAAAACTTTTGGTAGAATTGGCTGGCGGGGGTCCGTGAAGTTTTTCTTGATAGATCGCCCCGGAGATGGACAAGGGGAAGGGGGAGAGGCGGAGCGAAAAAACGCGGGTGGCGGCGGAGGTTTTTGCGGTTCCTTGGTCTATCGCCAGTTCCAGAACGGACAGAATGAGGAGGTTGTCAGACTGATGAAAAAGAGTATGCTGAGCTTTCTTGTTATGGCGCTGGTAGTGTGCTTCTGCGGGGCGGCTTTCGCGGGGCTTCCTAAGGTGGGCATCATGACGGGAACCACGTCCCAGGGAGAAGAGGAGTACCGGGCTGCCCAGAAGATGATCAACGACTACGGGGCGGACCGCATCGTTCACGTCACCTACCCCGACAAGTTTATGGACGAGCAGGAAACCACCATCCAGCAAATCCTCAGCATGGCCCAGGATCCCGACGTGAAGGCCATCGTCCTGGTCCAGGGTGTTCCTGGCACCGCCGCTGCCATCGACAAGGTGAAAGAAATCCGTCCGGATATGTTCTTCATCAACATCGTCCCCCACGAAGACCCCATGCTGTCGGCCCAAAAGGCGGACATCGTCCTGGAGACGGATAACCCCACCCGGGGCGTCACCATTGTCGAGCTCGCCAAGAAAATGGGCGCCAAGACCTTCATCCACTACTCCTTCCCCCGGCACATGTCCTACCCGTTGCTGGCGAACCGTCGTGACATCATGGTAGAGGAGTGCAAAAAGCAGGGGCTGGAGTTCGTGTTCGTCAACGCCCCCGACCCCACGGGAGATGCGGGGATCGCCGGAGCCCAGCAGTTTATCCTGGAAGACGTGCCGCGGCAGGTGGAGCAGTACGGTAAGGAGACCGCGTTCTTCAACACCAACTGTGGCATGCAGGAACCCCTCATCAAGGCCGTCATGACCACGGGGGCTCTTTACCCCGAACAGTGCTGCCCCAGCCCCTACCACGCCTACCCCGGCGCCCTGGGCATTGAGATTCCGGCGGACAAGGCGGGCGATGTGGACTTCATCATCGAAGCCATCGACGCCAAGGTGAAGGAAATGGGCGGCGCGGGACGCTTCGCCACGTGGAAGTCCCCGGCGAACATGGCCATGACCTACATCGCCACGGAATACGCCTTCGGCATCGGCGATGGGTCCATCAAGGGATTCGATCGGGCTAAGCTGGAAGAGCTCTTCAAGAAGTACGCGGGCGACGTGAGGCTTTCCACCTACCAGAGTGGCGCGGACAAGGCCGATAACTTCATCCTCTTCATCGGCGAGTCCAAGATTTTCGGACTCTAGTTCGAGCTCTCCCACGGGCGATCTCGGGGGGCATCTTTCGAGGCGCCTCGGTGTGCGCGGGCCGGCTCTCCGAGGTCGGCCCGCGTTTTTTGGGGAAAGGAGGTATTTCCGGATTGGATACGCCACGTCTGGAAATGCGAGGCATCGCCAAGGAGTACTTCGGGAACCGGGTGCTCAAAGGGGTAAACCTGCGGGTGGGGCCGGGGGAAATCCTCTCCATCGTGGGAGAAAATGGTGCGGGCAAGTCCACTCTGATGAACATCCTCTTCGGCATGCCGGTGATCCACAATACCGGGGGGTTTGAGGGGGAAATCCTCTTCGACGGGGCCCCGATTAGCATTCGTTCTCCCCAACAGGCGGTGGAACTGGGCATCGGCATGGTGCATCAGGAGTTCATGCTGCTTCCCGGTTTTAGCATCACGGAAAACATCAAGCTCAATCGGGAACTGACCCGTCCCAATCTTTTGAGCAGATTATGCGGACCTAAGCTGGAGCACCTGGACATGCCCGCCATGCGATCCGACTCTCGGGCGTCGCTGGACCGTATGGGCATGTCCATCGACGAGATGCTCCCCGTGGCGGGGCTTCCCGTGGGGCACATGCAGTTTGTGGAGATCGCCCGAGAGTTGGACAAGAAAAAGACCCGGCTCTTGGTGCTGGACGAGCCCACGGCGGTGCTCACGGAGTCCGAGGCTCAGGTGTTGCTCAATGCCATGCGATCCCTTGCCGCCCAGGGGATATCCCTCATCTTCATCACGCACCGCCTGGACGAGGTGGTCCAGGTCTCCGACGGCATCACGGTGCTCCGGGATGGAGAGCAGGTGGCCGATCTCTCTCCCCGAGAGACGTCGGTGGGGCACTTGGCGGAGCTCATGGTGGGACGAAAGCTCGAAGCGGTGGGGTGCGATGGGTGCGCCCCCTCTCCCCGCACGGATCAGGTCCTGCTCCGGCTGGAGCACCTGGAAGTGGATATGCCCGGAGAGATGGTAAAAGACCTTTCGCTGGAGGTGTTCCAGGGGGAGATCCTGGGGCTCGGGGGTCTGGCGGGGCACGGCAAGGTCGGGGTGGCCAACGGCGTCATGGGCATGTATCCCGCGCGGGGGATCATGGCCATCGAAGGGACTCCCCTGCCCCTGGGTCATACCCTGGAGGCCCTTCGCAGCGGTCTGGCCTTTGTCTCCGAAGACCGTCGGGGCGTGGGGTTGCTCCTGGAAGAATCCATCGAGATGAACGTGGCGGCCCCCGCCATGCAGAGTCAGGAAAAGTTCCTGCGTAAAGTGGGGCCCCGGGGTTTTCAGTTTAGCATAATGGACCGTCGGGCCATGCGCCGCCACGCCGAGCGCTTCATCGAGGAGTTGGACATCCGTTGCACGGGGCCGGAGCAGATTGTCCGGCGCCTCTCGGGGGGGAACCAACAGAAAGTCTGCATTGCCAAGGCCCTCACGCTGGAGCCCCGAATCCTTTTCGTGTCGGAGCCCACCCGGGGTATTGACGTGGGAGCCAAAAAGATCGTGCTGGACCTTCTGGTCCGCCTGAACCGCGAACACGGCGTCACGGTGGTGGTGACTTCCTCGGAGCTGGCGGAGTTGCGCTCCATCTGCGACCGCATCGCCATCGTCTGTGAGGGGCGCCTGGAGGGGATCCTTCCCCCCGACGCCAGTGACCGCGATTTTGGGCTCCTCATGGCGGGAGAAAAATCCCACCGGGGAAGGGATGCCGAAGGGCCCTCGCATCTTTCTGGTTCCTGCGGCCAGGGTTCGGGCCAAGGTTCAAAGGAGGAATCTCCATGCTCCTGAATGCGCTTCCCTCCCCCGAGGGGGGGGAGAGTTTCGGCGACCGCCTGGGGGCGGCGGTCCGGGATTTTGGCATTCCCCGGATCATCATCCTGGGTTTTCTCGGGGTGCTTCTGGCGACGGCGGTATCGTTGAGGCTCCCCATGGGGCAACTTTTCGGAAATATCCTCACCCGGTTTGGGATGAACGGCATCCTAGTGCTCGCCATGATTCCGTCGATCCAGTCCGGCACGGGGCCGAACTTCGCCCTGCCCCTGGGAGTCACCTGCGGCATCGTGGCGTCCACGCTGAGCATCGAGCTGGACCTGCGAGGCTTTACGGCGTTCTTTTTCGCCGTGGGGGTGGCCATTCCCCTGGGGGCAATCTCGGGGTATCTCTACGGCGTCTTCCAGAATAAGGTGAAGGGGCAGGAGCTCACGGTGGGAACCTATTTTGGTTTTTCCGTGGTATCCCTCATGTGCATCTTCTGGACCGTGGTGCCGTACAAGAGCCCCGAGATGATCTGGCCCTATGGGGGGTCGGGGCTTCGGGTCACCATCACCCTCACGAATCGCTTTGCCCAGGTGCTGGACGGCTTCATGTCGTTTAAGATCGGCACCATGACGGTGCCCACGGGGCTGTTGCTCTTTTTCGGGATGTTTTGCGCCCTCTTGGCCCTTTTCCTCCGCTCCAAGACCGGCGTCGCCATGATGATGGTGGGGAGCAATCCCCGCTACGCCGAGTCCGCAGGGCTCAACGTCGATAAATACCGCATCATTGGTTCGGTGGTCTCCCAGGCCCTGGGGGCGGTGGGGATCATCGTTTACGCCCAGAGCTTCGGGTTCATCCAGCTCTACCTCGCCCCGCTGTTTATGGCGTTCTTTGCCGTGGCGTCGGTGCTCATCGGGGGGGCATCGCTCCGCCGGGCCACGGTGTGGCACGTGCTCATCGGGACCTTCCTGTTCCAGGCCATCCTGGTGGTCTCCATGCCTGTGGCGAACAAGGTGGTGGCGGATAACTTGGCGGAGGTGATCCGCATCATCGTGAGCAATGGCATCATCCTTTACGCGTTGACGCGGAAGGAAGCGGGGGTGGATGTACGATGACCACGCCGCAGCAGGATCATTTGGGGTCTTCCGGAGATCCCCGGAAGAGATTTGACGTCATGGAAGCCCTTCGCCGGAACGTGGTGCCCTTGCTTTTCACGGTGCTCTGCGTGGTGGGGGCATACTACAGCGGGTTGACGCTGCCCTTTTTGATCAACGAGATCATCGTGCGCATGGCCCGGAACAGCTTCCTGGTAATTTCCCTCATCATCCCCATCCTGGCGGGGATGGGGCTCAACTTCGGCATCGTCCTGGGGGCCATGGCGGGGCAGTTCGCCTTTATCGCCACGGCAAACTGGGAGATCGGGGGCTTCGTAGGGCTGATCCTCACGGTGATCCTGTCCATCCCCCTGGCCATCCTCTTCGGGTGGCTCACGGGGAAGCTCTTCAACAACTCCAAGGGCAAGGAAATGATCACGGGGATCATCCTGGGGTTTTTTGCCAACGGAGTTTATCAGTTCATCTGCCTTTACATCCTGGGGAACTTCATCCCCATCCGGGTGGCCAGTATGCTCATCCCCGGAGGCATCGGCCTGAGAAATACCATAGACTTAAAGCAGATACACTACGCCCTGGACAATATCTGGAAGATCAGCATCTCTTTCGGATCGGGGGTCCCCGTGACCATCCCCGTGGTCACTTTGCTGGTCATCGTAGCCCTCTGCGTGGGCATGGTGCTCCTGTTTAAGACCAAACTGGGGCAGGATTTTCGGGCCGTGGGACAGAACCGGCACATCGCCGAAGTGGCGGGGATCCCGGTGGATCGGGTGCGCGTTTTGGCCATCATCTTTTCCACGGTGCTGGCGGCCCTGGGACAGATCATCTTCCTGCAGAACCTGGGCAACATGAATACCTACGGCAGCCACGTCCAGGTGGGGACCTTCGCCGTGGCGGCGATCCTCATAGGAGGGGCATCGGTGTCCAAGGCCACCATCGGACAGGCCCTCATGGGGATTCTTCTTTTTCATACTTTGTTCATCGTATCCCCCTTGGCTGGGAAGAACCTTTTGGGAAATGTCCAGGTGGGGGAGTTCTTCCGGGTCTTTGTGGCCTACGGCGTCATCGGGGTGGCCCTGGCGCTCCACGCCTGGCAAGGGGTGCGGCGCAAGAAGGGCGGGGCCTAGACCCCTTTCGTCCCACTGAAAGGAGGGTTTCTTTTGGCAGAAATAAAAGGGTGGTTTGTGGAGCAGCTCTCCATTCCGGAGGGGTGTAATATAATCTTGGGGCAGAGCCATTTCATCAAGACCGTGGAAGACCTCTACGAGGCCCTGGTGACGTCGTCCCCGTCGCTGGAGTTCGGCATAGCCTTTTGCGAGGCCTCGGGGCCCTGCCTCATTCGCCGGGACGGCAACGCCCCGGATCTGGTACAGGCGGCGGTGCAGAACGCCATGCAGCTTCGCTCGGGACACACTTTCATCATCTTGCTGCGCCATGGGTACCCCATCAACGTCCTGGACCGCATCAAGGCGGTGCAGGAGGTGTGTCGCATCGACGCCGCCACGGCCAACCCCCTGCAGGTCATCGGGGTGGAAACGGA
>CALMLW010000315.1 GCA_937868015.1 uncultured Synergistaceae bacterium
GCCCGAGTTGTGATCGGTTACCACCACACAGTCGAGACCGGATTCCATAGCCTTTTGGAGCCAGGTCTCGGGATGAAGGCTCTTCAGCGATGGATTATCCTGCCCATAATGATTTGAACTGGGTGTATGTGTGTGGAAATCAAACTTCCACCATTTGCTTCCCGGGAAATTCCACTTATCTTTCATTTGATTCCCCACCCATTCTGTTCATTGTGAGTACTCTCCATGCACGCCCTTTCGGTACCTGGATAACCCCAAAGGGGTAACGGGGATCCGGTCAGGCTTGCAATGGTCCCTTTTCCCTCTTCTATTTTGCAACAAACACTTCTAGGCCGAGATCGTCCCATTCTCGCGCCGGAGTGTCAAGTCGCGGAAGTGGCGTGTCTCCTGGGAACAACCTGCCGGGTGCTCGTCCCGGTGCCCGGAAATCCCTCATCGGGGCCGAGGCCTTTTCCGGTCGGTTCTCCCCGGTCCACGCGTTCGTATCCGCAAGCGCCTGGGCCGTTGCCTCAGTGCCAAGGCCTCGTTTCCCCTGGAACAACGCCACCGAAGACATCCTGGGCAGCCTTGCGCTGGCGCAGGTCTCTGGAAACGGCCTGGACGATGGTGGTAAAATCTAATAAATTACCCGCCTCATTATGAAACGAATGCCGTCTTCCGATGGTGCTTTGATCTTGCGGGAGTTTGGGAGGCGGGCTCAGGGTCGGCGCGTCGAGGGGCTCGCTCTGTGCGCGTCATGGGCTCTAACTCGCCGCGCGAGGAACTCTGTTTTGCCATGTTTTCCAGCCCCCGGTGTTCTTCCAGGGCCTTTCTTCCTCCTTCCCCCTGTGCTACCATCTTTTGAAAGGTAACGATCCAGGCGCCTGAGAACAAGGACCCGGGGCCCGGGCGGACTTGGGCGGAAAAGTCCGAATGTGCAGGGCGGGAGTGCTCGATCCGCTCCTGCAAGGCCCGCAGGGAAGGCGGAAATGCTCGACCCATCAAATGCGAAATATTCATTGATTTTTATGGGTCTGGTCGTCCTTATGTCTTGAAAGAACGTCTCCGGCAGAGGCGCAAGGGCCAGAAGCACGGCGAGCCCTTCTCGTTTCTTGTGAGAACAGTGGAATTTGAAAGAGCGGAGCCTGGTCGAGGATTTTCCCGATCGGCTCCACGCCCCACCACGTGTTCTTCACCCGCAGGCGCCTGGACACGCAGAATTTTTTTGGAGGCCATGCCATGAAAGGTGCTCTGGAGAAAATAACAGTAAAGGGTTTTAAGTCAATTGCCCACCTTGATGGATTTCAACTTGGCAACCTCAATGTGATGATTGGGGCCAATGGCTCCGGGAAGAGTAATTTTTTGCAAATTTTCCATATGCTGATGGCCATGACACAAAAAAATTTTAGCAAGTTTATCCTGGAACGCGGAGGGGCTGATGATTTCCTTTTCAATGGTCCCAAGGTCACTCCAAGAATCGACATGCAGTTTGATTTTACTTCGCTCAGTTCTTTTGCGAGTGGTCCAAATTCGTATAAACTGGAGCTAATCCCTACGGTAAATGAGAAATTTCTTATCAGTGAGGAAAGAAAATATACATCAACGAGCTGGCGTTCTTATGGGGGGCCTTCAGAGGAAAGCCGGTTGTATGATGAGCGCGATGAGAAATCTTACGATGGCCGATGTAACGGCGTGGGTTATTTTGTTTATGAAGCCATCTCTCGTTGGATGGTTTATCATTTCCATGACACCAGTGCGTCTTCTCCCATGCGTCGGTCTGAAATAGTCGAAGACCACCACAAGCTTCGAGGAGATGCTTCGAATATTGCCCCGTTTTTGCTTCACATGAAAAGCACTGATTGCTACAAGAAAATTGTTGATTCAATCCGGTTAGTTATGCCATTCTTCGATGATTTTCGTCTGGACGTGCAGAAACTTGGAGAAGCAGAAAAGGTCCGGTTGAGTTGGAACCAGAAGGGGTCGGACTTCCCGATGCAGCCCTATCATCTATCGGATGGCGCTATCCGCTTTATATGTCTCGCCACAGCACTGTTGCAACCGACCCTGCCTTCAATAATTATCATTGATGAACCGGAACTGGGCTTGCACCCGGCAGCAATCGTGGTTCTTGCTGAACTGATTCAGCATGCAGCTCAACGAACGCAGGTCATTGTGGCCACACAATCTCCCGCGCTCGTCGATCAATTTGGCATTGAGGATGTTATCGTTATGAGCCGCGAAGATGGCGCGTCGACGTTCCAACGATTAGGGAAAGATGATTTTTTGGTGTGGTTGGAGGACTACTCCGTCGGCGAGCTCTGGACCAAGAACGTGATTGCGGGAGGTCCAGTTTATGAGTAATTACATCAATGTTATTGCGATCGTAGAGGGAAAGACCGAACAAATTTTTATAGAAAAAATCTTAGCGCCTTACCTTGGTCATAAAAACATAGGGATTCGTGCTACGCAGGTGTCCAAGCCAGGACAGAAAGGTGGTGACGTTCGATTCTCTCGTGTTCAGCGTGATTTAGAAAAACACTTGAAACAACGATCGGATACCTACATTACCACTTTCGTCGATTATTACGGCATGAAAGAGTGGCCTGGGATGGACCTGGTGCCATGGCAAGCCTCTCCTGAAACAATCGCTAAAACGATCAATGAGGCCACAAAGTCATGCGTTGTCTCGCTTTTTGCGGAACACAGGGCAGAACGAAGATTCATCCCTTTTATTGCAGTTCATGAGTTCGAAGCGTTGTTTTTTAGCGATTGTCGAATTCTCGCGGAGCAGCTGAGAATAGATGAATCGGTAATATTGTTGGATATTTCTGGTCTTGGATCTCCAGAAGCAATCAACAACAATCCTCAGACTGCCCCCTCTAAACGACTAGATTCCTGGTGCAAAAATGAGAAATTTCTCAAGATCACGACGGGGATTTCGGTTGCTGAGCAAATAGGCATTGAGAAGATGCGTAGCAAATGCCAACTTTTTGACAGATGGCTAAAAACATTTGAAGAAATTCAAAGCGATGCGCGTTAGTTTATCATTAGCTCAAAAAAATTGAAAAAAATGTGAATGGCACAAAGTTGCCGTTTTCCTTGATGGTGTTTGCTAAGCGGGTTGTCGCATCCACCAGCACCGACCCGGGAAGATTTTATGTGAAATTCGGAGTTCTTGTCGCGTCACGGTCCTCATCGGTCGCTTCCTGGGGCGTGTTCCCCGATCCGGATTTTCGGGACATCTTGACCGCCTTCAGCGCGTCGTACTGCGCCACGGGGACATGCAGCGTCTGCCCTTGCCGGGACAATGGCGGTGCGTTTATGCGCGTGGGCGGACTCTCAATTGGTTCGACAGGAGAGGGGGCCCTATCCCTAGCGGGGGCGAGCCTGCCCTGGTGTGGGCACCCACAAGGGGTGCCCCTACGAAGGACCGAGGTTGTGGCACCGAGCCCCCCCGCGCTCGGGTGCAAGGTGTAGGGGCAGGCACGCGAGCCTGACCAGATGAGTCGCTCCTGGGCGGGGATTCCTCATGGCCCCTGTAGGGGCAGGCCTTGTGCCTGCCCTGGTGTGGGCACCCACAAGGGTTGCTCCGACGATGGGTCGAGGTTGGGGCCCGATAAACCGTCATGGTTCCCTCCTTTTCCCCCCAAGATCCCCTTTCGGAACAAACTGTGGCATAATATCTCCACGTCGGAAGTCGTTCCTGGTGCTTTTCCCACGGGGGCACCAGTGACGGTGGTTCCGGGAGGTGGGTCGGATGAACAAAGAGACAGAACACCCTGTTCCGGAAGGGTCCTTCAAAACGCTTCTCCTGGTGGGCGAGGACCCCCAGCTTCTCGCTGAAGAAATTCCCTTTCTCGAAAACCATGGATACCGCGTGGTCCGAACCGGTGCGGAAGCCCAGGCGGAGGCCCAGGTCCGGCGTGGGGCCCCCGATCTGGTGCTGGTGGACTTGGTGCCCGGAAGAGAGAGCGACGGCGTTCGGACGGCGTGGCGGTTGCTGCAGGAGAGTCCGACGGCGTTGCTCTTTCGGGTGGATCCCCACGGGGCCCCCGAGGTTTTGGAACGTGCGGAGGCGGTGAATCCTTGCGGCTACGTCCGCCGGGGGGATGGGGCGGCGGTGCTTCTGGCGTCCCTGCGGAAAGCCTGGGAGCTCTTCCGCGCCGATCGGGAGCGCGGAAAAGATTTTTTTCGAGGAGGGGTGCTGAGCGACGCCGCATTCTTCCGGCGATCCCTTTCCGGAGTGTGCCTGCTGGAGTCCATCGTCGGCGGAGAGCGAGAGGCGTGGGATCTGGTGTTCCTGGACGTGAACTCCGCGTTCGAACGCCAGACCGGCCTGGAGCGGAGCGCGCTTCTGGGGCATTCCGTGTCAGAGGTCCTGCCCGGCCTGGAATGGAAAGAACTACTGGAGCGTTTTGTTCCGGGGGCGCGAGAGGAAACGCCCCGTCGCTGCGAGCGCTTTTTTGCCGGAGTATGCCGGTATTTCCAGATCACCGTCTATCCGGTGGGGGGGCGCCGCCTGGTGGTGGTATGCGACGACATCACCGACCGGAAGCTCAGAGAGCAGGAGCTTGTCCTGAGCCATCTGCGGCTGACGAGTGTGCTCCGGAGCACGGGAGCCGGGTCCTGGGAGTGGAATGTCCAGACCGGAGAGACGGTCTACAACGAAACCTGGGCTTCTCTGCTGGGCTATGAGCTCCGGGATCTGGGGCCCACGAGTCACGAAACGTGGAAGCGCCTTCTTCACCCGGAGGACGAGCCCGAGAGTTCGCGCCTCCTGGCCCGACACATCGCCGGCGAGCTCCCCTTCTACGACTGTCAGTTCCGCATGCGACACCGGGATGGGCACTGGATATGGATCCGGGATCGGGGGCAGGTGGTGACCTGGACCGAGGACGGCAAGCCCCTCCTGATGTACGGCACGCACATGGACATCACGTCCCTCAAGGAAGTCGAGGAGGCCCTGCGAAAGAGCGAAGAGAGCTACCGGCGGCTCGCCGACGACATGCCCCTTTTCGTGTGTCGGCTGTCCTCCGAAGGGACTCCGGGCTATGTCAACACCCTCTTGGCGGAGCGGTGCCGCCATGAGGGCGTTCCTCCGCCGGAGGGGGCGGGGGCCCCCGAGCTCCCCGAAGCCATGGGAACGCTGATGAAGGGACACTTGGCGACCTTGGCGCCGGAGCGTCCGGCGACCACCTACGAGGAGCTCTGGAAGGATGGAGGCGGGGCCCGGTGGGCGTTGTGGACTGTCCGGGCCTTTTTCGACGATGTGGGGCGCATCACCCACTTTCAGGCCGTGGGTATGGACATCACCGAGCGTCAGAGAGCGGAGGAGCAGATCCGAAAACTTCTGGAGGAGAAGGGGCTGATCCTCCAGGAGGCCCATCACCGGATGAAAAACCACATGAACACCATGAGTAGCCTCCTCTCCCTTCAGGCCCAGACCCTGAACGATCCCAAGGCGGTGCGGGCCCTGGAAGACGCCCAGGGTCGTCTGGAGAGCATGGCGGTGCTCTACGACAAGCTCTATCGGTGCGGAGCCCCCCGGGCCATGCCTCTGGGGAACTATCTGCCGGAGCTGGTCCGGTGGGTGGTGGGGCTCTTTCCCCTGGGCTCCCGGGTGACCGTGGAGACGGAGATCGACGAGGTGGTGCTGTCGCCCCGGATCTTGTCGACCCTGGGTATTCTGGTGAACGAGCTGGTCTCCAACGCCATGAAGTACGCTTTTTCCGGGCGGAGCGACGGGGTGCTCCGGGTGACCGCGAGCCACCGGGACGGCCGGGTGGAGCTGACGGTGGAGGACGACGGCCCCGGCTTTCCTCCCGCTCTGGATCCGGCGTGCCCTTCGGGGTTCGGGCTCCGTCTGGTGGCGCTTTTGGCCACCCAGCTCGCGGGGACCCTGGCGGTGCGTTCCGGCAAGGGGGCGCACATTTCCCTGGATTTTCCGGTGGAGTAGGACCGAGCTCTCCTGGAGGGGTGTGGAAGCATTTCAACTGTGGTGGCACCACGTTGAGCCTCCGGGGATCCGTCCGTGCGGCGGGGCGTTCTGGACGAGGAATCCACGAAACAGCACGAGAAAGAAGGGGATGGCATGTGGTACCATGGAAAAGGGCCCGTGGTGCGGCGTCTGGGGGGAGTGGTGCTCCTCGCCCTCGCCGTGGCGTTGGCCCCCGGAGGAACGGGAGCTTCGGCGGGGACGGAGGATCCGGACATCGCCGATGTGCGCACCTTGCCGCAGGATCCCGCCCTGTACCTCACGGGGGATCCCGGAGAGGTCCTGGTGCCCCGGGAGACGGCGGAGCGCTGGCGGGGGAGTTTCGACCGGGCGTTCTTCGCCCCCTGGGACCAGCGGGGGCCCCGGGGAGGCCGGGAGTCGCTCCTCTGGGCCTTTGACTATCTGGCTTCGAAGGATGTCTACGGGGAGAACCGGCGCCTTCGTTCCGGAGCGTGGTTCGAGCGGCAGCGGAAGAACTCCCGGGAGGAGGTCTTTGGCACGGTGAACCGGCGGGGCATGACGGTGGCGGAGACCGATCTCCGGGCCTTTCCCACCGAGGAACCCGCCTTTTTCTCCTTCGAACGGGCCGGAGAGGGGTATCCTTTCGATTATCTCCAGAACTCGCGCCTCAAGCCCGGAGAGCCCTTCTTCGTCTCCCATGTGTCCTTAGACGGCCGCTGGGCCTTTGGGGACGCGTCTTTCGCTTCGGGGTGGGTGGACGTGCGGCATCTGGCCTGGGTGGATGACGAAGCGGCGGCGAGCTGGCGCCGGGGTCCTTTCGCCGTGGTGTGGGCCCGGGATGTGCCTCTGCGGGATCTCCGGGGGGAATTCCTTGCTGTGGCTACCACGGGGACCCTGCTGCCTCTGGAGGGATGCGATGTCCTGTCGGGGCTTCGGGTGCGGGTGCCCCGGCGGGGCCCGGACGGGCGCCTGGAAGGGGTCCTGGTCCGGCTGTCCTTCGAGGAGGCGGCGCCCTTTCCGTTGGAATTCACCGGGTGGAACGCCGCCCGGATGGCTTCGGCCCTGGCGGGGGAGCCCTACGGCTGGGGGGGCTTTTTGAACCGTCGGGACTGTAGCGCCATGGTGCGGGATTTCTTCGCCCCCTTCGGGCTCTGGCTTCCGAGGAACTCCAAGGCCCAGGGCATGAGCGGCG
>CALMLW010000316.1 GCA_937868015.1 uncultured Synergistaceae bacterium
ATCATCATGAGTCCATAGTGGTTTGTGTCCCGGGCGGTCCACACCAGGTTCGACTCGGCGATCATGAGGGCGGCCACCAGAAAGGGGTCCACGGCAAACTTTTCCGCCGCCGTCTCCACGTAGATGGCGTAGTTTTTCGCCCGTTTGTCGCTCATCCGGTGGTCCAAGGTCTTAAAATAGCCCTTCATGACTTCCTCTCGGAGCGGCGCGCCCTCCGGGGAATTGTTTTGTCCCACGTACCGCCCCTCGGGGCTCCCTTCAAAGGGACGCTCCAATGCCATCGCTCCCCCCGCCAGCGTCACCAAAAGAAGAAGTGCTCCCCCAAGAGCCCCGTGCCGCCCTATCCGCCTCATGCCTTCCGATCTCCCTTCCTTATGGAGAAATGAAAATGACCCCGCAGGGCGCCGCGCCGCCCTGGGCTCCCGGGAGTTCCCCTCGCCCCTTGCTTTGTCATTTCCTCCAGAGGGACCATACCGCCTTTTAGGCCCCGAGGCAATCGTGGGGATGGCGGAAATACGGCAAGGAGCGCCCTTCCAGCCTTCTGGGAAGGGCGCTCCTCCATCGAAGGCGTCGCTTCCGTCCCTACTGCCGCAGCAGGGCAGTAAAATTGCCCCGCGCTGTGCCATCAGAGGAGCCCCAGCGCCCCATGAGGCGCCCCACCTGGTCCACAGACCCGATAAAAATGATGGAACCATCCGGGGTGGCGAAGTGGTGCATACCGTCGAAATTCACCTGTCCCGACAATGCAAAATCCTGCTGCATCTTGTTGGAGTGCGCCAGTCCCGATATTTCTCCGTTTTGCCCCACCGTGATCTCAAAAGCTCCGTAGTTGTCTCCGATGAAAGTTCCCTGGAAAACTCCGGCATAGAACGCCCAAGCCCCCGTCGCCATGGTTACCAGCAAAACCAACGCCATACCCAAAGTCCATTTTTTCGTCACCTGCGATCTCTCCCTTCCCGACTCCGAGCCCTCGGCGGCGGAAGACTCCGTCGCTCTCGAAGCTCGTGTTATTCGAAAACGAAATCATATCACACCCCGTTCCTCCCGGGCGATGTGTTTTCTGCCATCCCGCCTCTCCGACGGAACACCATCCGAAAGAATTTATTACTTTTTCGCTATTTCCACATAGCCGATCAGCGTGGCAGTGTACCCCCCCTTCTCATTGACGACTCCCTTTTCCCGAAGATCGCGCTGGAGTTCGGGCTCCACCACCTCGCGGAAAAGGGTTGTTCGCTGCTCGGAGGACCACACCGGATCCGCCGTGGGAGCTCTCAGATAGGCATCACACTGGCGTTCCACTGCGGGAACTCGGCCCCCATCCTGTTTGATGGCAATGGGATGGAGCATCATCCGGCGTTCGCTGTTTCCCCGGGACGTCTCCACCTTCCAGCCCGCATTTCGCACCTCAGCAAAAGATCATCCCGATTTTCCCGCGAGCAACGGACGCCTTCATGGGGAAGCGGTTTCTCCCGCACCTTGCCAACCGTATCTCGTGGCGAACAACACCCTTTGAGGATTTGGGCCCGCCGAATCGATGAGAATAGGGCTGTAAAAGTCCATGCAACACACGATCCCGCTGAAACAACGGCATCCCTCCGCAACCACCGAAGGCTTCGCTTCGCCGGGGCGCTACAACGAAACGCCCCTCTTAGCTTCGGAAACGCTCCATAAAGCGATCCTCGCAGTCTCCGTGCGTGTACAGCTCCCAGGTAAACCCGAGGGCGTCCATGATGCGGGCCCCGTTACCTCCGGGCGGATGGGGCATGAACCGTTTCCCTCCGATCTCCAGCAACGGCACGGTGCCGAAATGGTACAGGATCGTCTGCGTCGTAGGACGGGCAAGCTTCTGTCCTCCGACCCGTAGCGCGTCGCCTTCCTGCTCCAGCGCCGCCCGCACTCGGTATTCAAGGTACTTCGCGAGAAGCAGCACGAGAAGAAAGACGTAGCCGAGGGCTTCCACGCGTTCCGGCTTCTTCAGCAGAACGGGGCCGAGATAGATCGGCTGCTTGAGGAAGCGAAATCCCTGCTCCACAACGTTCTGGTTCTTGTATGTCCTCAGGGTTTCTGCGGGGTCTTTTCGCTCGACGGCCTTCTCCATCCGATACACGAGAACGAACGTCGACTCCTTTTCCATGGCGGATTCCCACGCCTTCTCCTCGACCTCTCCTATTTCGACGACGGCCCTCCACGTACGGCTCGTCTCCGGAGGGGGAGCGTCCTTCCTCGGTCTGCCCTTGCCCCGTAGGGCTTTCTCCTCAAGCTCAACGGAACATCTGGCGGAAAAACCCTGCTTCAAGGCTTCTTCCAGCAGTTCCTCTCCGCCTCTTCGGGCGTCCTCCTCGCAGGCGAACTCCCGCTTCCGTAGCGCGAGACACTCTTTGCGCAGTTCGCCCCTCAGCCTGTCGAAGCGCCCTTTCAGGCTCCTCTCCTTCAGGGCTTCGAGCTTCGTCGAGTGGACCACGAGAAAATCGTATTCTCTCCCCTCGATCTTCTCCCGGACGCTCCACGCCTTGTAACGCGCGCTCTTTTCGTCGGGATCGCGGGCGAGGGCGCCGAGGTCCGTCCAATTATTTTCGTGCCACGCTCTCTCCTTGAGGTCCTTCTCCAGAGAGAATGTCCCGGGAAGCAGCGTCACGAAATCCATTCCTCCGCCAACAAGCTCCGCCAAGTTCTCCTTGCTTACGAGGGCGCTGTCGGCCACGAAAACGGCGTCTTCGACGCCCTGCTCTCCGAGCAGTTTCGATATGTACTCGACGGCGTCTCCGTTCCACGTCCGGTCCGAAGCGCCGCCGGAAAGGAGTTCTCCTGT
>CALMLW010000317.1 GCA_937868015.1 uncultured Synergistaceae bacterium
GCGTCTTCACCATCGCCACCTCGGGGCTACTGGGGAACCCCAGTATCAAAGTCACCCGAGGGGCTTCTTCCGTCATGCTCTCCTCTGACGATACCGTTTCCGGAGACCTACCGCCGTCTTTTGAATCCATGTTGGCGGAGGTACGGGAAGATTTTGGAGAGTTTCGTAAGACGTTTCAACTCGTGAATGCCATACTGGAAGACCCCAATCGCCAGAAAAACTTGCGCGACACCATCGAAGGGCTTCCCCTGCTCGTGCAGGACGGACGCCTAGCGTTCCAGCGCATCGCCCAGGTCTCCGAAGAGGCAGAAGGGATGATCCGAGACGCCCGCAAAGACGTGGAACGCCTATCTCAGAGGATCGAGAAGCTGATATCCCACGCGGACTCCTTGGTACAGGAAAATAGAGAGCCCCTGAGACTCTCCCTGATTCACCTCGAAGCCCTCCTTAAACACCACGAAGCCATCCTGCGGGAGTTTGACTTCGATGGCCTCTCGGGAAAAGACCTTCGCCGGGTGGTAACCAAGGTGGGAGACGCAGCAGAGGCGGTGGAGGCCTTGATCCGGACGGCGGAAGAGCAGCTCTTTTCCCCCTCCAGCGGGGACAGTTTGCCGGAGACCATGGCCCAGGCCCGCCAGGCCATCACCAAGGCCCAAAAGGTTATTGCCGACCTGGAAGGTTTCGAGGTCGAGGGGCGCGTGGGCCTCCACACCGCCACGTCGGGGCTCCAACCGGAAGAAAATCGCGGCATGGTGGATGCCCGTTTCTGGATCGGGCACCGGCGGTCCCCCTGGGGCCTTGTCCTAGGGGTGGAAGACGTGGGAGGAGAAGAGGGATTTTCCGTCGCGCCGGGGTACCGATTTTCCTGGGGAAAGGTGTGGGCAGGAGTTGTTCGGGGACATACCGGAGGGGGGATTTCTTGGCATCCCAAGCCCCGGTTTCCCCTCACCCTTCAGGGGCAGTGGTGGGACGAGGCCGGAGGAACCTGGTCCGCCGAGGCCCACGTGGATCTTAACCCTTCGGTGGGAGTTTTTTTCAAGCACCTGGAACGGGACGAAGACCCTCGCCAGTCCTGGGGCATCTCGTACCGATTTTGAGGGACGCCTATGTTCATTG
>CALMLW010000318.1 GCA_937868015.1 uncultured Synergistaceae bacterium
CCAGGGCCCGCTTGGCCAGCGAGAAGGACGGCACGCCGATTTCGGGGCTCACCTGTCCCGCCTCGTCCACGATGAGCAGGTCGATCTCTCCGAAGAGGTGGATGGGGTGGCCCAGATATCCGCAGTAGTAATGGGGCAACATGTAAAACGTGATCACCTGACACGGGGTCAGCTTCGCAAACCGGCGGTACATCCGAATTCTTTTGGCCGGAGCCTTGCTGTCGTACTTCGCCGTTGACCCCGATGAAGCGTTTTTGGCCTCCTCGCACAGTTTCTCCCCCAGTTCGAGAAGATACTGGGCCTCCCAGTAGTGGGTCGCCAGATAAAACGCCCGGGAGCGCCCCCTCTGGTCGATCTCTTCCAGAAGCCCCCGGAGGGAGAGCGCCCCGCCCCCGGCATCGATGCCAAAAAACTTCAGATGGGCCTCCAGGAGGGCCCTCTGTTCTTTCAGCCGGGTGGTTTCGGCGGCGTGTTCCTCCCGGGCGCTGCAGACCTTTTCCTCGGCGGCGGCGAGCTCTTCCCGCTCCCGGCGAAACGCTTCGGTGATCCGGTCCCGGTGGATCTCTTTTTCGGCGTCCAGCTCCCGGCGAAATATGCCGGTGATCCCGTCCCGGTGAAGTTCCTCCGCCACCGTTCGCCGGGCGAGGAGAAAGGCCCGCGTGGCGGCCTCGCGCTTTTTGCGTATCGGGGGCAAAAAGGAAAAGATCGCCAGAAAAACGGATTCGTCGCGGACGAAGCGCTCCCACTCCACCGCCCATCCTTTCACGGCCGATTTCCTTAAGCGCAGGATTGCAAGATTCGTTTTCAGAACCGTTTGCTCCTGCTGCCGCCTCTGAAGGGCTTCTTCATACAGGGAGAAGAGATCTTTCTTGTGGTCCTCGCCCGCCAGCGCCGAGGCCGTGCCGATGACCCCGTCGATCCTCTCGACAACGTCCTTGAGCTCGGCGGAAAGGGCTTCCACCGCCCCGTTCAGATCCGTCACCACCCCGTAGCGCCCTTGGCACTTTTCCAGAAAGAAGGTTGTCGCGCGTTCCCGCCACGCCGGATTTTCGATCGTTGCAAAAAAACCATCCTGCAAAGAGCGGTCGTCATGGGCGTGGAAGGCATCTTTCCATCGCTCCTTTCGGGCCATCTGGAGCCCGAAGCTCTTCACGTCGGGGACCCACCGGGTGTACAGCGCATCTCCCGAGGCATCGGCCACTTTCCCGAAGCTGTCGATGATGTTCGTCACGGCCTGGTTGTTGGTGGACGAGGCCACCACAAGGGGGCATTCCCTGCGGTTGTAGGCGGCGTCCACCCAGAGCTGGGCCACGATGCTCTGGAGCATGGTGGTTTTGCCCGTTCCCGGAGGGCCGTTCACCGCCAGCACTTCTCCGTCGTGCATGCCGAGAAAGTGGTGCATCGCCCGGCGTTGGGAGGAGGAGAGGGGGAATTTCCCCGACATGGTGCCCCAATGTTTGCGAGAAACCCGGATCTCTTCGTCCGCCGTCAGCAAAGGGGAGGATGGGGCTTGGCCCTGGACGAGACGCTCCAGCAACGGCGCCGAGGGCTTTTTGTCGAGAAGGGCGTCGTAGAGGGCCTGCACATGGCGGGACACTCCGATGGGGGCCCCCGCCACGAAGGCCCCGCCCGGGACGCGGGTATATCCCGGGAGGTCCGGAGGGGCGGAAGACCCCGTCACGGCTTCAAGGTACTCCCGGCACACCCGGGCCGTCTCTTGCCACGAGTCCTCTTTCGAAGGCTGGGCGGCAAGGGCGGTGAGAGCGGCGTCGGAGTCTTCGACGGAGCCCACGGTGACGCCGTCGTCGTTGAGGGGCTGAAGAAGGGTCCGGGGAATCCAGGGAAGACCCGTGGATCGCAGGGTGCCGTCTTTTTCCAGCACCGCCCCGATGCAGAGCAGGGCAAAGGGAGAAGCGTTCCGGAAAACCCCGTGCTCTCCAGAGGGGGCGTAGATCCAGGGACAAAAGGCCCCCTCCAGGGCTTCTTCCGTGCCGCCCTCCTCTTCGGGGATCCCCTGGCCCCCGTCCTTCTTGTCGCCCCCCTTGGCGGCGGCGAAAAATTCCTCAAGAAGGACCGGGTCGTCCGTCAGCTTCCCCGTGGCCAAGGCGTCTTCCTTCCCCCGGAGGAGCTTCGCCCCCCGTCCTTTCCCGTTACATCGGGGTTTTGCTTCGCCGCGTCGCCCAACGTGTGGCGGTAATACGAAAGAACCCTCCGCGTCGTTTCCTCCATGGGCCATTCCCCCCCGTGACCTGCGCCCCCCCGGGGGCGTCTTGGCATCGCCGGAACACCTTTTTGAATTCTGCGGAGCCTCAGGCCCCCATCCGGGGGGCGAGGTCCTCGTCCGGAGCCACGGTGAGCACCAACCCCGCGTAGGGGCGCACGAAGGCGGCGCCGAAGCGCTCTTTGAAGGCCCGCTGGGCCTCGAACCCCGTGCAGTGCCCCGGGGCGATCCACCGGGGAGCGAGCTCCTCCAGGGCGTCCAGCGTGCGGGTGAGGCGTTCCGCCGAGGCGGAGCCCAGATGAAATCCCCCCACCACTCCATCCAGCGCTTCCCCGGGAAAGAGCTCCATGCTCCGGCGCACCACGTTCACAATCCCCGCGTGGCTGCACCCCGTCACCACCACCAGCCCCCTTCCCCGAATTCGGGCCACCACCGCCAGATCGTCCTCCAGGGGATCCGTCCGGAGATGCCCCTCCGCCACCGTATAGGCGGCCAGAAGGGACTCTTCAAAGCCGGAACTCCGGGGCACGACCCCCGTGGTGGTCATCCCCGGCCCCAGGGGCACGGGGTCCGTCGACAGGAGCAGTACCCCCCCCGCCGCCTGCACGGCGGGGCGCTGATCTTCCGGCCGCACGCCGATGGACCGGGGGCCCGGCTCCAGAAAAACGATGGGGCGGAAGAGGTCCGGATGGGCCACCACGGGGAGGGCCTTGTCGGTGGCCCGCACCAGGGAGGCCATGCCCCCCGTGTGGTCGTAGTGCCCATGGGAGAGCACCAGGGCGTCCAGACTCCCCGGCGCCAACCCGAGCAACGACATGTTGTGCCGCAAGGTGTCGAAGCTCTGCCCCACGTCCAGGAGAAGGCGCAGGGTTTGCTCCCCCGCCACCCCCTCCATCCACACGGAAAGGCCGTGCTGGGCCCGCAGGGCGCTGTCCTGCCCCGCCGCATCGTCCACCACCACGGTGAGAGAAAGGCGATCCAACATTTCGGCCATGATCTCGTCCTCCTTCGCGCCTCCGGCGTCGCCTTCGATGAAAGCACAGGGCGTTCCTCTTGCCAAGGGGGCTCCTTTTTTTTCGATGTGCCCCTTGACTTTTGTTTGATCTCAAACTATCATCACCACATAGTTTGAGATCAAACAAAAATTCGGGGGGGGTGACATGGAAACCGACAAAAACTCTCCGGGGGCGGCCCACCCTCGGCCCGCGCTCTATCTGGCGGAGTTGGTGCGCGCCAGGATGCACAGCTATCTGGAGAAAAAATTTGCCGAAGCGGGGGTCACCGATCTCTCCGTCTCCCACGGCTCCATTCTTTTCTGGCTCTACAGGAGCGGCGGAGCGGAAAACATGCTCCGCATCGCGGAAAAGATCCAGCGAGACAAATCGACGGTGACCTATCTCACGCGCAAGCTGGTGGAGGCGGGGTACGCCCGGCGCAGGCAGTGCACGGTGGACCGGCGATCGGTCTTCATCGAGCTCACCGAAAAGGGGTGGCGATTTCAGGAGCTCTTCGAGCGAGTGAACAAAGAATTGACCGAAACGGCCTACAAGAACTTTTCCGACGAAGAGGCCCACACGCTGCGGCAGTTGCTGGAGAAAATGGCCTCGAATCTCGACGAAAACCGTCCCGTATACGATAAGGAGGAATAATCATGTACGTTCTCGCTCTCATGGGAAGCCCCCACGACCAGGGAAACACCGCCACGCTGACCCAGGATGCCCTCGACGCCGCCGCAGCGCGGGGGGCGGAAACCAGGATGGTGCGGCTCAACGAGCTCACGATCCGGGGATGTCAGGGGTGCTACGGCTGCCAGCGCGAAACGCCCTGCGTCCAGCAGGACGACATGACGACCCTGTACGAGGAAATTAACCGGGCCGACGCCGTGCTCATCGCCTCGCCGGTCTACATGGGATATCCCTTCACGGCCCAGACCAAGATCTTCATCGACCGCCTGTTTCCGTACATCCAGGTGCTTTCCGACAGAAAAAGCAGGATGAAGCCGGGAAAGCGCCTGGGACTCATCATCACCCAGAACCAACCCGCATCGGATTTTTACCGGGCCAAGGTGGAAGAGCTGGAAACCATGTTGCATTTCCTGGGCTTCGGCGAGGGGAGGGCGATGCTGGCGGCGGACCTCGGCGGGCCCACCGACGCCGCCCGGCAGGACTACCGGGAAGAAGCCCGACATCTGGGCGAATTCCTCGCGGGGATCTAGCCATGGAGTCCCGGATCCGGGTGCGGGGCATCGACCTCGCCTACGAAGAGCGGGGAGAAGGGCGCCCCATGCTGCTGCTGCACGGCTTCAAGCCCGACCGGCGCCTGATGCAGGGGGCCTTTGAGCCGGTGTTTGAAAAACGCTCCGGATGGCGGCGCATCTATCTTGACCTGCCGGGCATGGGAGCTTCGGAGGCGGGGCCCGCCGCCGCCACCAGCGACGGCATGTTGGATACGGTTTTGGAGTTCATCGACGCCGTGCTTCCCCACGGCACCTTCGCCGTGGCGGGGCAATCCTACGGCGGAGCCCTGGCCCGGGGCGTGGTGAAGGACCGGGGATCCCGGGTGGAGGGAATCTGCCTTCTCTGCCCCATGACCGTGGAAGATTTCACAAAACGGCATCTGCCCCCCCGGCAGGTCGTCGCTCCGGATTGTAGCCTGCGGGAGCGTCTGTCACCGCAGGAGTGGGAAGAGTTTGACGCCATCGCCGTGGCGGAATCGCCCCGCATCTGGGAGCGGACGAGGGATGAGATTTTTGTGGGAGTCCACGCCGCCCAGGACCAATTTCTCGATGCCCTCAGGGCCCACAACATGGCCTTTTCCCGGGACATCGACGCCCTGGAACGCCCCTTCGAGGGGCCCGGGCTCTTCGTCATGGGACGCCAGGACCACCGGACGGGCTACGAAGACGTGTGGCCGTTGCTGGCAAACTACCCCCGCGCCACCTTCGCGGTGCTCGACCGGGCGGGGCACCATCTGCACATCGAACA
>CALMLW010000319.1 GCA_937868015.1 uncultured Synergistaceae bacterium
CCTTTCCGTTGACGTACCTGGCGCCCTCCGGTACCATAGGAGGGGTTGTAGCCGGGACCCGTTTTTAAAGAACCGGGATCCGGAAAAGACGCGCGAAGGGCAAAAGACGTGAGGAGGTAGGACGGGTATGGCCCAGAAACCTGAGGACATCCGGACCGTCGTGATCGCAGGCCATGGCGGCGCTGGAAAGACGACACTCGCAGAGGCAGTGCTGTTCGATGCGGGGGTGACCACCCGGTTGGGGAAGATAGAAGACGGGAACACCACCCTCGACTTCAGCCTCGAAGAGCAGAAACGCCAGATCTCGATCAACGCCGCTCTGGCCACCGTGCCACACAAGGGGAAAACCTTCTACCTTCTGGACTCCCCGGGATACGCGGACTTCACGGGGGAAATGCGTTCCTGCATGTACGTGGCCGACGGAGTGGTGCTGGTGGCCAGCGCGGTACACGGCGTGGAGGTCCAGACCGAGAACGCCTGGGAATCGGCGGCGGAACACCACCTTCCCGTGGCGTTCTACCTGAGCAAGATGGGGCGAGAAAACGCGGACTTTTTCCGCATCGTGGGGGAACTTCAAAAATATCTCAGCGAAAAGGCGACCCCTCTTTACCTCCCCATCGGCGCCGAGGCGGCGTTCAAGGGCGTGGTGGATCTCCTCCACGAGAAGGCCTACCTATACAAGGGCGATGGCAGCAAGGGCGGCAAAGAGGGCCCCGTCCCCGACGACATGACGGAGGCGGTGAAGGCCGCCCGGGACGCCCTGGTGGAACGCATCGTGGAGGCCGACGACGAGCTCATGATGCGCTACCTCGACGGCGAACAGGTCGGCACGGACGAGCTGATCCCCGCCCTGCGCAAGGCCGTGCGGGATCGCCTGATCTTCCCCGTGATCCCCGGAGAGAGCGGAGGAAACGTGGGAGTGGAGCAGCTCATGGACCTCCTCGCGGAGTACTTCCCCGCCCCCATGGAGCGCGCCCCCCGGATCGCCCTGGAAGGGGAGACCGAGACTCCCTTGATCCCGGATCCCAAGGGCCCCTTCGTGGCCTTCTGCTTCAAGGTGATGGTGGATCCCTACGTGGGCAAGCTCTCCTTCCTGAAGGTCCTTTCGGGGGCCCTTTCCAGCGACCAAAACATTTTCAACGTCTCGAAGGGCGAAGACGAGCGCATCAGCGCCTTCAAGCTCATGACGGGAAAAGAGGGCAAGGACGCAAAAGAGATCGTCGTAGGAGAGATCGTCGCCATCCCCAAGCTCCACAGCGCCGCTGTGGGAGACACCATGGGAACCAAAGGTTGTAAGCTCATCGTTCCTCCCCTGGAATTCCCCCAGCCCGTCTACAGCGTGGCCGTGACCCCCAAGAGCCGGGCGGACGAGGATAAGCTGGCCACGGCGGTGCACAAGATGCTGGAAGAAGATCCTTCCCTATCTTTCCGCAAAGACCCCGAGACCAACGACAACGTCCTTTCCGGCATGGGGGACGTGCACCTGGACATCATGCTCGCCCGCACCCGGGAGCGCTACGGCGTGGAGCTCGAAGTGGCCACTCCCCGGGTGCCCTACCGCGAGGCCATCAAAAAGCCCTCCAAGGCCCAGGGGAAGTATAAGAAGCAAACCGGAGGCCGGGGGCAATACGGTGACGTGCACATCGAGTTCTCTCCCCGGGAGCGCGGGGCGGGCTTCGAGTTCCTGGACAAGGTGGTGGGGGGCGTGGTCCCCAAGTCCTTCATCCCCGCCGTGGAAAAGGGACTTCGAGAGGCCCTTCCCAAGGGATACCTCGCGGGGTATCCCATGGTGGACATCTCCGCCGCCCTGGTCTTCGGGTCGTATCACGACGTGGACTCCTCGGAAATGGCGTTTAAGATCGCCGCGTCCCTGTCGTTCAAAGAAGCCATGAAGAACGCCTCCCCCGTGTTGCTGGAGCCCATCATGAACGTAGAGGTGATGGTCCCCGAGGAGTACCTGGGAGACGTCATGGGAGACTTCAACAGCCGCCGGGGGCGCATCATGGGCATCGACGCCAAGGGTCGCATGCAGGTGGTCCGAGCCCAGGTACCCCTGGCAGAGATGTTCCGCTACGCCATCATCCTGCGGTCCATGACCTCAGGACGGGGATTTTTCTCCATGGAACACTCTCACTACGAGGAAGTCCCGGGAGACATCTCCAAGAAGGTCATCGAGCAGCGCCAGTCCGAGGTTCAGAGCGTGGAGGAGTAAGCCCGAAGGGCCCGAAGGGATTTAGATTTAGCGCCATCGCTGACACCAGGTAAAGGCTCCGGGCGAGGATAATCCCCTCGCCCGGAGCCTTTATTGTCCTGTACCTTGTGGTTTTAAGGGGCCGGGGGCAAAGGGCCTACTTGCCTGCCCCCTCTCGCGCCATGAAATGCTTCTGGAACATGCGCACGATCTCCAGGTTGTCCCAGCCCGTGTCCGACAAAAGCGACACGGAGGCGTAGGCGATGCCCAAGGCCACCACCACGGCCGCGAGAAAAACGAGCACCGGCTTTCCCTGACGTTCGCCGTGCCAAACGGATCTTTTGTTTTTGTCTGTCATGGCCTCCGCCTCCCTGCAGATCTCATCGAATCCCCCGGGATGCCTTTCCGTATCATAATAGCGCATCTTCGCGGGCCTTTCAACGGCACAAAAGATCCCCGAAAGAATGGTGGTTTCCCCCCTCCAGGTGCTATACTCATGGAAGGGAGGGCAAGGCGCACTGCCCATCCCAGAGGCCGAGTATCGGGCGCACAAAAGTTTTCCCGGGCCATCCCGGGAGGAATGGGGCCCCGCCCCACAGATCGGGAACTCCTATGGAGGCATGGAAGGCACATGGAAGGCGTGACAGGATCGGCGGCGTTTACTCTTTGGGACATGGCGGCCTTTATGGTGGCCCTGGCAGTGCTTTTTCTCGCCCTTGACGGGATCTACCAGATCGCCGTGAGCATTTTTGGCTGGGGGCGTTTTACCGACTCTCCCCGGGCCCAGGGGCGCTTGAATTTTTTCGTTTTGGTGCCCGCGCACAACGAAGCTCGGGTCATCGGCCCCCTGCTGGACAGCCTACAAAATCAGGATTACCCCCGGGAGCGCTTCGAAGTATGCGTCTCCTGTGACAACTGCCAAGACGCCACAGCGGAGGTGGCGTCCCGCTACGGCGTTCGGGTGCTGGTGCGCACCACCGAAGTCCGGAGCGGCAAGACCGAAAACGTCCGATGGGCCCTGGAGCAGGTCCCCCTGGAGCACTCCGACGCCATCGTGGTGATTGACGCCGACAACCTGGCCGAGCGGGACTTCCTGTCCCGCATGAACGATTACCTCGAGGCCCACCCCGACGCCGACGCGGTGCAGGGATTGCTGGACGTAAAAAACCCCCGGGACAACTGGCTCGCCCGCTCCTATGCCATGGCCTACTGGTATACCAACCGCTTCTGGCAACGCGCCCGGGGTAACCTGACCCTTTCCGCCACCCTGGGGGGTACGGGGCTCGCGGTGCGCACTCCCCTGTTCCTCCAGATGCTGGCCTTCGTGGGAAGTCTGACGGAAGACCTGGAAATGGCCACCATGGTGGTCCTTTCGGGCAAAAGGGTCCACTGGAACGAGCACGCCGTGATCTACGATGAAAAACCCACCGACCTGGGGGTTTCTTTCTCCCAACGGGTGCGGTGGATGCAAGGGCACTTCTGGGTCTTCGGACACTACGGCCCGACGGTGCTTCGGCGCTTTTTCTCCACGGGACGCCTGCGCTATCTGGATCTGTTCCTCTACCTTGCCGCCCCGGCAAAGGCCACCCTGTCCTTCCTGTGCCTCGTGGGGTGCGCCCTGTTGGTGACTTTTAGGCCGGAAGCAACCTGGGCCCACCCCTGGGTGCAGCCCATCGCCCATCTGGGCCTCGGCTGGGGGGCCCTGCCCATCTCCCTGGGCATGGTCTTCGTCTACGGATTTTTCGTGGCAGTGGTGGGGCCCTCCTTGCGGCATCGACGCCTGGATCTGTCCTATTTCTTCTACGCCCCCGCCTATCTATGGTTCGGCCTCACCTGGCTCCCCGTGCTCTTCAAAGCCCTATTCCTGGCCTACGATCAGGGAACCTGGGTAAAGACCGAACACACCCGGCACATCGTCTTAGGGGATCTGGCGAGATTAGCGGGACGCTCTCCCGCGTCCCCTGCCCTGGCGCCCAAGGAAGAACCTCTGCGGGTCCGCCCCTAGCAGGGCAACGGCCGTGGCCTTTCTCGATCTCGCCCACCTTCGCCGTAGCGTCCGGCGATACCGTCCCGAAGCCATCCCCCGGGAGGCCCTGGAGCGTTGCCTGGAGGCGGCGCGCCTGGCCCCTTCGGCCTGCAACTCCCAGCCCTGGCGCTTCGTCGTGGTGGAAAGCCCCGAGCTGCGCCAGAGCATAGTAAGGGAAGCCCTCTCCGGGCCCTACGCCATGAACTCCTTCGCCGCCTCGGCCCCCGTGCTGGTGGTGGCGGTCACCGAAAAGTCCCGATGGGCCGCCCGGATGGCCGGGATCTTCCGAGGGGTTCCCTACGCCCTCTTGGATCTGGGCATGGCCTGCGAGCATCTGGCCCTGCAGGCGGCGGAAGAGGGCTTAGGCACTTGTATGCTGGGGTGGTTTGCCGAAAGGGCGGTAAAGCGCCTTTTGACCCTTTCTCCCCTGGAGCGGGTCGATCTGCTCCTCACCCTGGGGTACCCCGACGACGGCCCTCCCCGACCCAAGATCCGCAAACCCCTGGAGGAGCTGCGGCGCTACGTGTGACCCCCGAGGGGGAAAGGGCTTTAACCCATTCGCGGTGCCACCGTCCCTAGGGGACGTCGACGACAAAGGAGGGGATCGTATTGCGGAAGGTGAGCTGCGGAGTAGTGGCGATGGCTTTGATCGTTTCGCTCTACGGGAGCGGAGCCTGGGGTGAAGACCCCCTGGAGCGATTCAACACCGTGATGGAAAAGACCATCGTGGCCTTCGGCAACAGCGTGGAAGAGGTCACCCGCCGCCTGGGAGCCCCCACGGGCGAAGAAATCAGCCCCGACGTGAGCCCCCATGACCCCTCGGCCCATTTCGAATGGGTTCACCTGACCTACCCTCGGCGCCACATCGCCCTCTTCCGGGCCCCGGACAAAGAGTTCCTCGTCCTGGTGGACACCCAACAGGAGGGGGATATTTTCGGCGAAAACATCCGGGTGGGGAGCTCTCGCCAGGATGTGGTGCGTGAGCTGGGCGAGCCCTTGGAAATGCGGGATCGAGCCATGATCTACGAGGATGAAGCCGGGTACACCGAGCTGGCCTTTTTCCTGAACGCCCAGGGGGTAGTGGAACGCATGATGCTTTCCATCATGCTGGACTAAGGACCGTAAGACGACCGAAAGGGAACGGCGGGGCCCAATCTTTTGAGGGCCCCGCCGTTTTTTTGCCTTTCAAATGCCGCAGCGATGCCGCAGAAGCCGGGCATCCTCCGTGCCCCAGGGCCACCGAAGCCTTAGGACCTCCCCGGCGGGGGAGATTAGGTGGACGTGTTCCAATCCGTTGAGCCGTTGCACCGGATCGTCCGGAGGGCTGCTTTTCACGGAAAGGTCGTGCCCGAAGAGATAAAATGACGCAGGACCCTCGAGGGCGTCCTCGGCCCGGTGAGCCCCCCGCAGGACCTTGCCCGCCCAGGAGAGCGCCACCTCCCGGGGATGGACGACGACGCCCCCCCCGAGGTTCCGCACCGCTTCCTCGTCGTCGTGGTTTCCGAGCATCACATGGACCGAGGCCCCTGCAGATTCCAGTATGGGAAGGAGGCGAGCCAACTGCTGGGCATAGGCGTCGCGCTCCCGGGGGCGCAATTCCAGTTTGATGTCGTCCACCAGGTCTCCGGTATGGATGATCACGGCGGGCCGGGTGCGGCCGATCAACCTTTTGATGAAACAGAACGTCCCCCGGGGGGTATCCGAAAGATGGAGCAACCCCCCCTGGGGAACGTCGGGGAAAATCCATCGACGGGCGGAAGACGCCGCCCGAATCACCGCATGATACACCCTTCATCCCCCTCGTCGGTCAGAGGCCTCCCTCACTCCCTCCACCCAGGGGTCTCCGTCGCCCGGGGCCAGGGAGCGGGTCCGGGGCCCCTCGCCATGAATTTTCCCCCCGTCTCCGTGCCCCGGGTCGATTCGCCGCTATTGACGACGTCGGCGGTACCATCTAAGATGACTTTGCCCCAACGCCATGATGCAGGCCAATCTTTTTGGAGGTGATGGTTATGGATCGCAAGGGTCTTCTGTTGGTCTTTTATGCCGTGGGAGCGATCCTCACGGCGGCCGGGCCGGGCCAGGGCGCGTCTCCCACGGCGGCCCGCATGGTACTTTTACACCACAGCACGGGGGAAGTCATCTGGTACGGCGGTGTGCCGGAGTGGTTCGACGAATACAACCGGACCCATGGCACCTCCCATCGCATCTCCGAACAGCATTTCCCCGAAGATGGGGATAACTCTCCCTTCGACTACTGGGAAATTTGGGTGCAACACGGCGCCGAGGCCCAATTCCGGGGAAGCCCCACCCTGCCCACCCTCACCGCCCAGTACGACGTGGTGATCTGGAAGCACTGCTACCCCGTGAGCGAGATCGAAGCGGACACGGGGAACCCCGACGTCACCTCTTCCACCCGCACCCAGGAAAACTACAAGCTCCAGTACCTTGCCCTGCGGGATGCCATGAGGGCCTATCCCCAGACGCTCTTCGTGGTCTGGACCGGAGCGGTGCACACCCGGGCCAACCTGGCGGAGGAGCAGGCCCTGCGCATGCGGGCCTTCGTCCAGTGGCTCCGCACCACCTGGGACGAACCCGGGGACAACATCGTCCTCTGGGACTTCTACCAGCTGGAAACCGACGGGGAGCTCTATCTCAAGGACGCCTACGCCACCTCCCCCACGGACTCCCACCCCAACGAGGCCTTTGCCCGCCGGGTGGCCCCCAATCTCTGTCAGACCATCGTGAACGCCCTGACCGCAGGTCCTTCACCCACAGCAGGTCCTTCACCCACGGCGGGGCCTTCACCCACCGCAAGCCCTTCGCCCACGACAGGACCTCGTCCCAGCACCACTCCTCCCCGAACCTCCGGAGGAGGGGGCGGCGGTTGTGCCATCGGGGCCCCCGGATGGAGCATCCTCCTGGGACTCCTCCCGGGGATTTTTCTCTTCCGGAGGAAGTAGCCCCGGGGCCAGGGGGGGACGGAGAAGGCCCCCGCGAAGGGACCGGGGATATTTTCCCCCTTACCGCGCCCCTGTCAAGGGAAGGAACCACGAAGGTCTTTCCTCCGGCCCAAAGCGTGGTACAGTAGGCCCATCCGGAAAAAAATGGGGAGTCCCCCTTTTAGGGGGCTTCCCCTTAGGGGGATCGACGATTGATGAAAAGGATTCTTTTGGCTCGGCACGGCGTGACGTCGTGGAACCAAGAGCGGCGCTTCCAAGGGTGTAGCGATATTCCCTTGACGGACGAGGGGAGACATCAGGCCTCCCGCCTGGCGACTCGGGTGGCCCTTTGGAAACCTCACCGGATCGTCACCAGCCCCTTGATTCGGGCCCGGGACACCGCCGAGGCCGTGCGACGCGCCTGCGGGGGGCACCCCCCTTGCGAAGTCTCCGAGGGCCTTAGGGAGATGAGCTTCGGCGCCTGGGAGGGCCTTCCCGTGGAGCAGCTCGTCCAAGATGCGGGAGAAAGCCTGAACCTATGGGCCCGAGACCCCGGGAAGTTCACCCCCCCTGGGGGGGAGCCCATTGCCTGTACCCAGCAACGGGCCCTGGAGGCCCTCAACCCCATCCTCGCCGGAGGAGATCCGGAGGAACGGATCCTCCTGGTGGCCCATGGAGGCGTGATCTCCGCCCTCCTCCTGGCCCTTTTTTCCATGCCCACCCAGATGTTTCGCGGCATCCTGCCGGGGAACTGCGCCCTTTCCGCCATCCATCTGGACCCCGACCAGCGTTTTTTGGTCTTCCTCAACGACGTACTGCACATGGCCGTGGCCGAAGAGCTGGTGGGACAGCTCCCCATCCCCGCCTGACCCAAAGACCCCTTTCGGGACGCCGGGGAGATCCCCTCCAAAGGTCGAGACTCCGAGCCAAAGGGCCCGGAACCTCGGCCAGAACCCGCCGATTAGCCCGCCCATATCCCTTCACCCCTCTTGACAACGCGGCGCAAAAACGCCAAGATATATTTGTTGAAACAAGCAATCAAACCCGAAGGGGGGGGAGCTCCGTTGACTGCCTTCAACGCCGAACGCATGGGGCACAACAATCGGCTGACGCTGCTCAACATGATCAGGCACCACCCCGGCATCAGTCGGCGGGAACTCGCCCTCTCCTCGGGGCTCGATCCGAGCACGGTGACCAAGGCCGTATCCCTCTTTTTGGATCAGGGGCTGGTGGAAGAGACGGGGGAGAAAAAATCCCCCGGAGCGGGGAGACGGTCGGTGAGCCTGGCCCTCCGCCGGGCCGGAGGAGTGGCGGTGGCGGTGAAGGTGGGAGTGGAAAGGACCGCCCTGGCCCGGGGCTACCTGGACAACAGCTATGAGATTTGGGCGGAGTTTCCCACCCCTTCCGATCCGGAGGAGTTCTTTGACACCTTCGCCCGGGAAGTCCGATGCATCCAAGGCGTCCTGCCGCCGGACCAGCGCCTGGTGGCCTTCTCCTTCGCCCTCCCGGGCATGGTGGACGCCGAAACCGGCATGGGAGTATCCTTCCCCCATCTGGGGTGGCACCATATCGATTTCTCCCAGGAGATCCTTCGCCGTTTGCCCGATCACCGCGCCCTGCTCCTTTTGGCCAACGAGGCCCAACTATCGCTCACGGCGGAGGCCCGCCGCCATCCCGAGCTGGCGGCGGCGGAGGGGGGAATTTACGTCTACCTCGCCCACGGCGTGGGAGGGGGGATCATGCTCCGGGGCTCGGTGCACCGGGGGGCGTCCAACTGCGCCGG
>CALMLW010000320.1 GCA_937868015.1 uncultured Synergistaceae bacterium
GGGTGGCCAGATGTTTTACCTCGGTGTTGATGGCAAAGCCAAAGATGATGAGCTGGGCCACAGGCAACGCCACCATGATGCCAAAGGTCACCCGGTCCCGCCGCATCTGGATGAATTCCTTGACCAGGAGCGCCCAGAGACGCCGTCCCATCACCGCTCTCCCTTCCGCTCATTGTCCTGGACAAGCGCCACGAAGACATCCTCCAGCGAGGGGGGGATCTCCCGGGGACTCCATCGGCCCAGGGCCTCGGGCAACGCCCCCTCCACCACCGCGTGAAGCCGGGGGCCAAAAACGTACAGATCCCGGACGCCGGGGATTTTTTCTTCCTCCAGATTCTCCAGGAGGGCGGGGGGAGAGGGGGTCTCCAGGGCATAAATGGTGCCGGGAAATCTTTTTTTGAGCCCTTCGGGGGTATCCGTGGCCACCAGTCGGCCACGAAATATGAAACCGATGTGGTCACAGTGCTCCGCCTCGTCCATGAAGTGGGTGGTGACCAGCACGGTGGTCCCTTCCGCCGCCAGGTCGTAGATCAGATCCCAGAAGCGGCGGCGAGAGCGCAGGTCCACGCCACTGGTGGGTTCGTCGAGGAAGAGGAGCTCCGGGTGATGCATGAGAGCACACCCCAGCGCCAGTCTCTGCCGCACTCCGGCGGAGAGGGTGCCGGTGAGGCTCTTTTCCTGTCCCTCCAAATCCGCGAGCGCCACCATGGTATCCACCCGACGGCGCAACGCCCCCCCTCCCAGGCCGTAGAGCCCCGCGTAAAAGCGGAGGTTTTCCAGCACGGTGAGGTCAGCATAGAGGCTGAACTTCTGGGACATGTATCCGATGCGCTGCCGGAGTTCTTTGGGATTTTTTCGGAAGTCCACACCGAGGACCGTGCCCTCCCCTCCGGAGGGGGCGAGCAGGCCACAGAGCATGCGAATGGTGGTGCTCTTTCCCGACCCGTTGGGGCCGAGGAAGCCGTACACCTGCCCCCGGGGAACGCCCAGCGAGAGGTCTTCCACGGCGGAGAAGTTCCCGTAGCGTTTGGTGAGCCCCCGGACGTCCACGGCGTTCATCGCTCACTCCTCCTCGCGAAAGACAAAGACGTCTTCCAGCGAAGGGGGCACCCGGGAGATTTCGTAACCTTCGATGCCAAACCTCGCCAGCGCCTCCTCCAACGCCCGCCGGGCCGACTCCTCGTCCCGCACCGCCAGATGCCACGCCGCTCCGAAGGCATGGCACTCTTCACAGGGACACGCCGCCAGCACCTCCCGAAGATCCCGGCGCTCCGGCCCGACGACCCGTAGCACCGTCCAGGGGTAGGCGGCACAGATCTCTCCAGGGGTGCCCCGCTCCCGCACCCGCCCCCGGGAGAGAAAGACGAGGAAGGAGCAGAGTTGGGCCTCGTCCATGGAGGGGGTGGCCACCACGATGGTCCGCCCCTCCCGGTGCATACCGTGAAGTGCTCGCCAGATTTCCCGCCTCGACAGGGGATCCACCCCCGTGCCGGGTTCGTCCAGGATCAGCACTTCCGGCTCGGAAAGCAGGGCCGCAGAGAGGGCAAGTTTTTGTTTCATGCCCCCCGAAAGCCTGCCCGCCAGGCGATCCCGGAAGGGGAGCAGGTCATAGCGCCGCAGAAGCTCCTGGCTCCGCTGGGGGAGGTCCTTCCCCCGAAGGCCCTGCAGCGTGCCGAAGAGGGTCATGTTCTCCTCCACGGTGCAATCTTCGTAGAGGCTGAAGCGCTGGGGCATGTATCCCCGTGCCCCCCCCACCGTGATGCTTCCCGCCGTGGGAGCCAGAACCCCCGCCACCATCCGGAGCAGCGTGGTTTTCCCCGCCCCGTCGGGCCCCACCAGGCCGCAGAGGGTGCCCCGGGGGAGATGGAGCGACACGCCCCGCACGGCTTCCCGGGCTCCGAAGCGTTTTGTGACGTTTTCGATGCGGATCATGGCAGGCGCACGTCCGCCGGCATGCCGGGCTTGAGCACGCCCTCACCGTTTTCCACCGCCACCTTCACCCGAAAGACCAGGCTCGTCCGCTCCTTCTGGTTCAACGACATCCGGGGGGCAAACTCCGCCTCCTGGCCGATCTCCGTCACCTGGCCGGAAAACGTGCGGTGGGGGTAGGCATCCACCCGCACCTCGGCCCTCTGCCCCCGGCGCAAAAGCCCCACCTGGGCGGATGGGATGTACATCCGCACCCAGCAGTCCATCGGATCGCCCAGGGTCACCAGCACTCCTCCCGGCGCTACGTACTCCCCCCGTTCAAAACCTTTGGAAAGCACCACCCCCCCCTGGGGGGCCCGGATCTGGCAGTCTGCCCAGAGGCTTCGGGTGAGGGCCAGGGCCGCCTCCAGGGCCTCCACCTCGGCGCGCTGAGCCTCCACCTGCAGGGGGCGAGCCCCCGCCCGGAGGAGGGCGTGGCGATCCTGGGCCGCCGCCAGTTCGGCCTTCGCCCCGTCGAAGGCCGCCCGGTACTCGTCGAACTGGCGATCCGAGATGACCTTATCGCGGTGGAGGCTCTCAAAACGATTGAAGTCCTGACGGGATTTCTCGTACCGCGAGCGGGCGGAGGCCACCCGGGCCGCCGCCTCGGCGATTTCTTCCGGCCTGCTCCCCGACTGAAGGTCTGCCAGATGGGCCCGGGCCCTCCGCAGCGACGCCTCGTCTCGGGAAATCTGGGCCTCCAGATCGGGGCGGTCCACCCCGCCGATGAGCTCCCCCGCCGCCAGGAGATCTCCCTCTCGGACCCGGAGCTCCCGCAGGTATCCTCCCAGCTTGGAAGCCACCTCCACCGTGCGGATTTCCACGGTGCCCGAGGCCGTCACGCCCTCCTCCGCGCGAGACCTTTCCAGGGATTTCCCCAGCCCAGGAAAAAGTCTTCCAGAGTTCCATGCCACGCCCAGAACGCCCAGCGCCACCAATCCGACAAGGATCATCCACTTCCTCACGGAGCCTCCCCCTTACTTTTTTTCCGGCGTTTCCCCCACGACCCTGATTTTCCGGCCGTCCTCGCCGACGGCCGCACCAATCATAACGCACGCCGGGGGGGATGAAACGATGCTTCGGCTCCCGTACCCAGGGAGAGGACGAAAATCTCCCCTAGAACCAAAGGTGGGCGTGAACCTCCAGGAAAACCATCCCCCAGTCCCGCACCCCGTTAAATATCGCATGAACCCATGCGGCGGAAAGAACGCTTCCCCGGGATCGATCCGCCAGATATCCAAAGAGGAGCGACGAAAGGGGCTAAGTCCGGTCGACGGGGGGACGATCTCGGGCGGGGACGCTCTCGGGCGAGGGCGATCTCGGGAGGCGGCGCTCCCGGCAAAGGCGATCTCGGGCGAAGACGCCAGTTCGAGCCGGCTGAGGAGCGCATGGCTGGAAGCGCCCATCTTCCAGCCGGCATCATTTGTCTCTTAAAAAACCTCTCCATGGTGGCTCACGTCATTACCATCGGCAGGAAACACCGATCTCCGCCCCGTCATCCCCTCTGTAGCGGTGAAAATCGACACGGGCGAAAAAACGTAGGGGCGAGCATGTTTTTCGCCCCTATGCCGCCCCATTGGAAGGCCATCGGTCTCCTTCACAGGTCCTCTAATCAAAAGGCCGGCTGGAAGCCGGCGCTCCCGGCAAAGGCGATCTCGGGCGAAGACGCTCTCGGCGGGGGGAAGTTCGACGGGACACCCCCCGCCCCCGGACTCTTCGCCCCGGGTCACCCCGAAGGGGTCAGGACGGTCAGGGAAACTCCCGGAAGAGCTCTTCGAAGTCCTTCTCCCGCCCGGGGAGGATGTGGTACACGTGCTCGTCGCCGGGGAAGGCCCCACTTTTCACGTCCTCCACGTAGGCCCGGAAGGCCTCGGTCTCCAGCTCCGCCAGCTGGGCGTATTTTTTCACGAATTTCGGGGTGAAGGCCTGGAAGAGCCCCAACATGTCTCCGCAGATGAGGAGCTGGCCGTCGCAGGGCGCCCCGGCACCGATGGAGTACACGGGGATGGTGAGCTTTTTGGCGAGAAAGGCCGTGAGCTCCGGAGGCACGGCTTCCAGGAGGAGGGACCAGGCCCCCGCCTCCTGCACCGCCAGGGCGTCGGCGATGAGCTCCCGGGCGCTCTCGGGGTCCCGCCCCTGGGCCTTGAAGCCTCCGAGCTGGCCCGAGCTCTGGGGGGTCAGGCCAATGTGCCCCATGACCAGGATCCCCGCGTCCGTCAGGGCCCGGATGCGCCTCGCCACCCGACGCCCCCCTTCGAGCTTCACCGCGTCCATGGAGGCCTCCTTGAGGAAGCGCCCCCCGTTGCGCACCGCATCCTCGTCGGAAATCTGGTACGAGAGGAAGGGCATGTCTCCGATGCAAAAGGTCTGGGGAGCGCCCCGGCGTACCGCCTGGCTGTGGCGGATGCAGTCTTCCATGGTGACGGGCACCGTGCCGTCGTACCCCAACACCACCATCCCCAGGGAATCCCCCACGAGGATCATGTCCATCCCCGCCGCCTCGGCAAAGGAGGCGGTGGGAAAGTCATAGGCCGTGATCCAGGCCACCTTTTCTCCACGTTTTTTCATGTCCACAAAATCCAGACGGGTCTTTTTCTTTCCCATTTCTCTCTTCCCTCCCGATTCTTTCGTGTGAGGCCGCATGGGGAAAACGGCGAGGAAATACTATCACACTTTGCCACGTCTGAAGAGGGGTGTGGAGCCCTTTTGCCCCCCTGCCGGGATCGCCGGAACCGCCGGAACCTGGGAAAAGGGCGCGGATCGGCTCCCTCGGGGAGGGATCCCGGGGCCTTCTCCGGGTCCCTAGGACGATAAGGGGCAAAAAGTTTTTCCCGGGGCGTGGTATGATCGCATCGTGGCCCCGGCCTCCGGCAAAGCGTCCGAAGGGGCCAGAAAAGGGCCCAGGAAAAAGGGCCATAGAAGGGAGCCTCGGCATGAAAGACGTCCAAGCCACCATCTTGCAGCGGGCTTCGCTGCGCCAGTACGACCCCACTCCCCTCTCCGAAGAGGACCGGGAACAGATCCTGCTGGCGGCGGAACGGGCCCCCACGGCGGGGAATATGATGCTTTACACCATCCTGGAGGTGCGCGACCAGAGGATCAAAGACGTCCTGGCGGAGAGCTGCGACCACCAACCCTTTATCGCCCGGGCCCCCCTGGTGCTCGTCTTTTTGGCGGATTTTCAGCGTTGGCAAGATTTTTACGTCGCTTCGGGGGTGGAGGATCTCTGTACCCGAAGAGAGGAATCCTTCCGAAGACCCCAGGAGTCGGACCTGCTCCTGGCGTGCTGCGACGCCCTCATCGCCGCCCAGAACACGGTCATCATGGCGGAAAGCCGGGGCATCGGCTCCTGCTACATCGGCGACATCATGGAACGGTACGAGCAGCACCGGGAGCTCTTTTCCCTCCCCCCCTGGGCCTTTCCCATCACCATGCTCTGCTACGGCCGCCCCCCGGCGGGGTACCGGCAAAACCTTCGCCCCCGGCTGGATCGGAAGTTCTTCGTGCAGCAGGATCGGTACCGCCCCTGGAGCCAGGAAGATCTGGAGGATATGGCCCACCAACCCGCCCTGTTGCCGAAAAAACTGCGGGAGGGGGCGTCCAACCCGGGACAGCACTGGTACCTGCGCAAGACGGGAGAGGCCTTCTCCCGGGAAATGGAGCGCTCCGTCAGGGTGGCCCTTAGGCGCTGGCTCGACGGGGATCCCGAGGACGGCGGACGGAGCTAGGAGCCCGCTCGCCGTCGCTCCGCCGTGGGCTCCCCGGGAGAATTGGGGAGGCGGCATCCCGCCGTCAAGAAAGCCTCCTCCGATGCCGATACTGCGAGGGAGGTGTGAAGAAGCGTCTCCGTGCCCCATCCAGAGATTTTTTCCGCCGCGCCCCCCGAGGGGCGCCCGGAGGAGTCCTCCCCGGGGTTGGAGGGGAGGCTTGGGGCGGTTTTTCGGGCGACGATCCCCGGAGGCGCCCTACCGGACGGCACGCACCAAGGAGGGGAACTGCCATGGTAAACTCCATGTTTCAGGTCACCGGGGCCGGAAGCGGCATAGACTGGGGGGGCATGATCGACAAGATCATGGAAAATGCCCGGAAGATCGAAAAACCCTGGAAAGAGGAAAAGGAGAAGCTGGAGCTCAAGATCGGCCTGTACGAGGAGCTCTCCGGGGGGCTCAAACAGCTCCAAAAAATCCTGACTTCCCTGAAGCTCCCCAGCGAATACAACAAAAAGACCGCCGTGTTCTCCGTCCTATCCCCTGCGGGGGCCAAGGCGGAGAGCATCCTCACCGCCACGCCCACCAGCGAAGCGGTCATCCAGGAATGGGATCTGGACGTCCTTAACACCGCCACAGCGGAGCGCCGCATTTCCAACTACTACTCCAGCGCCACGACGGCGCTGGGGCTATCGGGATCTTTCGCCATTCGGGTGGGGGGACAGCGGGCCACCATCGCGGTGGCGACCAGCGACACCCTCCGGGATATCAACTACAAGATCAAGCAGGCCGTAGACTCGGGAAATAACCGCCTCAACATCTCCGCCCAGCTGGTCAATAACCGCATTGTCCTCTCCTCTGCCAACTCCGGCCTGGGATCGGCCAGCGCCACGGGGGCCACCATGCGGCGGGGAACCTGGAGCGCCGCGACGGGGGGCGACGACTATCTCCCCCACAAGATGGACGTGGCGTACACCAGAGGCACCGGGAGCACGGACCAGATCACTCCCCTGACCTCGGGACAGTACCCCTCCACCATCTCCATCGAGGGGAAAACAGCCACCACGGACTACACTTACGACAACTCCACAGGGACCATTTCCTGGGTCGCCGGGCACGAACCCGCCACAGGCACCGATTTCAAGGTGACCTACGAAGGGGGGTACCCGGACTACATCGCCGAGATCAAATCCGGCAGCACCACCTACACCTCCGGCACGGACTTCACCTACGACGGCGCCACGGGAAAGATCCACTGGAACGCCGGGGCCAATCACCCCGCCGAAGGGGCCTCCTACGAGATCACCTTCAAGAGCACCCTCAACAAGACCAAGGGCAGCGCCGAAGGCACGGACACGCTTACGCGCCCCTCGTCGGGGGTCTTTCCTCCGACCATCGTGGTCAAATCGGGCTCCACCACCTACACGGCAGATACGGATTACCACTGGGACCCGGTCACGGGGACCATCGACTGGAGCCTGGGGGGGGGCGAACCCCCCACGGGGAGCAGCTACACCGTCACCTTTGGCCGGGAGTACACCTACGCCGCCAATCCCTTCTATCTGGAAGACGAAACCGGGGGGGTGCTCTCCAGCCTCGGCCTGGCGGGGAATCTGGGCTCCAGCTACAGCAAGGCCACCGATGCCAATCTTCTTCTCAACGGCGTGCCCGTGACCCGGGCGAGCAACACCATCACGGACCTGGTGGGGAACACCACCCTCAACCTCAAGGGGGCGGGACACGTCACCATGTCCGTGGAAGCGGATGCGGAAAAGGCCGTAGCCGACGTCCAGTCCTTCGTGGAGCTCTACAACGACGTCATGGAATGGATAAACGTTCGCATCAGCGAAGAATCGAAAAAAACTTCAAAATCAAATTCCAACAAAAGCGACGACTTCAACAAAAAATTCGGCCTCCTCCACGGGGACTCCCTGCTGTGGCAGACCAAGGCCCGGATGCGCCAGCTCATCTCCGACCCCCTGAACATCGCGGGCCCCCTGCGGTCCCTCTCCCAGGTGGGGATCGCCACGGAGAAGGCCAACTACGGCAAGAGCGGCAAGCTGGAGTTCGATACGCAGCTTTTCATGGACGCCCTCACGCCAGGGAAGATGAGCTTCATGGACGAGTGGATGACGGACCAGAAGACCAGCGCCACGGAGTCTTTGGGAAAGATCGTGGCAGGGTTCACCGGAGGCAATTTCTCCATTACCCAGGACGGGAGAACGGCCACAGTGAACATCACCACCGACGACTCCCTCACCAGCATGGCGCAAAAGATCAACGACGCCCGCACGGAGGACGGCCAGAGCATCGGCGTTTCCGCCTCGGTGATAGACCGCAAGCTGGTGATCCGCAGCACCAAGATGGGTAAGGAGCTGAGCTTCACCGACGGGAACGCGGTCCTGAAAAAACTCGGCATCGACGTCACCAACCCCCAGGACCGGACCCACCGGGTGCTGGATACCCCTCCCTACGTGGGGGAGCTCATGACCAAGGCTATGACCCAGCTTGACGCCTACATGGACAACCTCGTAAAAAGCACCCAGGTTCAGGTGGGCCCCACCACCGCCCCCCAGGGGCGCGTGGCCAGCCAGATCCTCTACCTGAAGAATCAGGTGGCGGCCATCGACCTGCGCGTCAAAAATTACGAGATCCGCATGGATCTCATGGAACAGGGGCTTTGGACCCGCTTCACCACCATGGAAAAGGCCCTCACCAAGGTCAACGCCCAGGCCTCCGCCCTGGCCTCCGCCTTCGCTTCCCTTTCGGGAGCCTCCAAGGCGTCGTCCCAATAGCGAAAAAGGCGCCTCTCGGGGGCAAGACTCGGGGGGATCCCCTCTGTGGGGATCCCCCCGAATTTCGTCTTTCCGGGCGCCGGGAGGGCGCCCCGGGGCGCCAACCACCCGGAGGCCTACTACCGCACCCCCAGTACTTCCGGGGCGAGCTGGGCCAGCCCCATCCGCCAGGCCAGCACGGCCGCCTGGGTTCGGTCCCGGAGGTCGAGCTTTTTTAACATATGGCTCACGTGATTTTTTACGGTCTTTTCGGACACCACCATCCTTTCCGCGATGTCGGCGTTGGAAAAACCTTGAGAAAGCCAGAAGAGGGTTTCTTTTTCCTTGGCGGTCAACCCCAGGAAGGCATCCTTGCCGCTCGGGCTCCGGGGGTCCGGAAAGATCATGCGCCCCGCAGTGCGCTGGTCCACGTAGGGGATCCCCTGGGAGACCATCCGCACGGCGGCAAGGAGCTCTTCCAGGCCCGAAGTCTTGACGAGGCAACCGTGCACCCCCGCCAGGGCCAGGGCCGTCAGGTGGGTTTGGTCGCCGTAGGACGTGATGGCCACGAAACGAAGCCCCCTCTGGCTCCGGAGATCCCGGACCAAAGAGACCGAATTGCCCCCGGGGAGCCCCACGTCGAAGAGGAATAGGTCCGGCCCCAGATCTCGCACCGTCCGGAAGGCCTCGTCGCCGTCCTCCGCTTCCCCCACCACTTCCATGTCGGGCTCCATGGAAAGGAGCTTGCAGAGCCCCTCCCGAAAGAGCCGGTGGCCGTCAGCCACCACGAGCCGAATTTTTTTCATCGCCGCACCCCATCCTCCATCGCCCATCGCCCCCGGGACCCCGGGGGCGCCAAACATTCCATCTCGGGAAGGGGCGAACTCCTTGCGAGACTCCGGGACCTCCCCGTATACTTTCGGCACGGCCGCCCGAAGGGCGCCATGGCGCCCCTGGGGCGACATCCCAAAGAATAGGGAGGAACCATCGTGCCCGACACACCTCAGACCTTCCCGGAACCGAGCGCCCGATTTCGACACCTGGTGGGTAAAGCTCTGGCCGATTTTAACATGATCACCCCGGGAAGCGGGATCCTGGTGGGGCTTTCGGGGGGAAAGGACAGCCTGGTACTTTTGGAAGCCCTGGGGGCCCTCAGGTCCCGGAGTCCTGTGCCCTTTACCCTCCGGGCCTGCACCTTGGACCCCTCCATGGGGGCCCTGGATTCGTCTTTTATCGAGGCCCGATGCGAGGCCCTGGGGGTACCCCTTTCCCTGATATCCCACGATATCCTGGGGATCATCCGGCAGAGACAGGAGCGGTCGCCATGCAGCTTTTGCGCCACCATGCGCCGAGGGATCCTCTGCTCCGCCGCCGCCAGCGCCGGGTGTACCACTTTGGCCCTGGGGCACCATCTGGACGACGTGGTGGAAACCACCCTATTGAACCTGGTCTCCGGAGGGCGTTTTCAGTGCTTCGCCCCCCGGGTGTGGCACAGCCGAAGCGGGATCACCGTCATTCGCCCCCTGGTTTACGTGGCGGAGGGGCACATCCGGGCGGAGATCCAACGCCTGGGGCTACGCCCCGTCGCTCCCCCCTGTCCTTACGCCGGGGGAACGGAGCGCGCCCGGATCAAGGAGCTCCTGGCCCTCTTGCAGGACCGCTACCCCCACATCCGAAGCAACGTGCTCCACGCCCTGAAAAATCTTCGTGACGGCGGGGGATGGGAGGTCTCTCCGAGAAAGGCTATGGCCCCGGGGGAGGAAGGGGATCTCGAGGGGTGAGGACCGTCCCGTAGTCCATCTCTTCCAACGCCGTGAGGAGCTCCGGGGAAAACGCGGCCATCCCCGGACCCCGGAGGGCCCCCCGCATCCGATCCCGGAGGGCCCCCGGGGAAGATCCCGCCGAGGGCATTTCACGGACGACGGCGCGGGCCGCCTCCAGCACCGCCTCCAGAGGATTTCCTTCAGAACTTTTCAGAAAGCCCACGGCCGAAGGAGCCTCCACCTCCGGGGGATCGTCGGGATGGGGGGTGAGCTCCTCTTCCAGAACGGCGAGGGTGTGCAGGTCCTCCCGGCGAGAGTCGTGCCATCGCAGCTGGCGGGCCAGCTCGTCCACCACGGCGACCAGGGGCATCGGGGCGTTCCGAGTTTTTTTTCGCAGGATACCCCCCAGGGCCTGCCTGAAGTGGAAAAGGCGGCGCTCCGAGGCCCGGGTCCCCGCATAAAACCAAGACGATAGAGAGAGCATGAGGGCCAGGCTCCTCAGCGTCTCGGGGGGCATGAGACGATCCCACCCCAGGGCCACGAAGCGGGGCTCCCCTTCGGCAAGGGAAAAGTCCTGGCGGGCATAGAGACGGTACCGAGGGGGATCCACGTCGTTGCGCACCAGGTAAAGGTGGGGCGACCGGGCAAGCACGGTTCCTCCGTCCAGAGTTTCTTCCTCGATGATTCCCTGGGGCAAAAAAGCGCCGAGGAGCCTCACCCCCGTAAGGCGCTCCAGATCGGGCCAGAGCTTCCGGAGGCACTCTTCGAAGGTGGCGTCGTCCGCCGGAAGGCCTTCCAGAAAGGACCGCACCGCATCCCCCGCCAGGATGGCCAGGGCCCTCTCCCGGCGGTGACGTATCCATCGAAGACCCACCGCCACCGACCCCGCCGTCAGGACTCCCAGGAGGGGAACCAGGGGGGAAAGGCAGATCAGCGTGGCGGAAAAGACCACGGCGGCGCATCCCACCACCAGCACCAAGACCCCCAGCACCCCCGCCCACACGGCCCCGAGGGGCATCCACCATACCAGGGCCACGGCGAGGGCCATCCCTCCCCACGCCAGCGCCGCCGGCCAGATCCAGGGGGCGGATTGGGGAAGGGCCGGGACGAAGAGGGTGCCGATGCTCCAGGCCAGGAAGTTCCCGGCGGAGGCGTGGGCTTCAGGGGAGAAGGCGGGAAGGGGCATGGTTCGCCGCTGCCTTGAGGGGAGCTCCAACACCACGATGGCCCGGCGCAGGGTGTCTTCGGGAAGGGAAAGGTCTTTGCTGCGGACGACGAAGGAAGAAGGGCCCGCCCCCTCCGGGGGGATCGCCACCGGCAACCGTCCCTGGAAGTCCAGGGGCAGGCGCCGATCTCCCAGCGCCAGCACCCGAAGGCCGGAGGGGGATTCTTTGACCCGGGGCACGTCTCGGGTGACGTGAAGGTAGGCCGCCAAGGCCAAGGAAGGAACCATCTTCCCCTCCACTAGGGCGAAGGGAGAAAAGGAGCGATATCGGCCGTCGGAGTCGGCCTCTTGGAGCTCCACCCCCGTCACGGCGGCAAAGCGCACCCAACCTCCGGTGCCTCCTCCCCCTCCGAGGGCCACTCCCCCCACCACATTCCCCGCCCGACGGGCCGCTTCGGCGATCTTTTGGTCTCCGGAGGCGTCGAGCCGTAGCTCCACGCCGGGGGAAATCACCACGGCCCGGGCTTCGCGCAGGCGCCCCAAGATCTCCGGCAGGACCGCCGGAGCATCGAAAGACCCCCCGGGGGAGGACTCCAACGACATGATAATGATGGGCTGAGAGGGCTCCGAGAGAGGCCGTGTCGCCATGTGATAATCCTGCCAAAGCCTGTCCCCCTGGCGAAGGAGGGGCGGTTCGAATCGGGCGAGAAAGGCCATCGCTCCCGCCAACGCCAAGAGGGCCAAAGTTCCCCAGGGATGTTCCTTCCACATGGTCAATGCCTTCCACCGGCCTTCCGCTTCGCCGCCCTCGGGGCCTTTCTGCGGCTCGATATACCCCCTATCTTACCCGATGAAGGGCTTTTAGGGCAAATCCGCCCCGTTCCCATCGTAAGTCCCGCGATCCCCGGTTTTTGGAAACGCCATCGCCCCCGGCGTTTCTGCCGGGGGCGATGGGGAAAAAGACCTGGAGACGACGGAGTCCCCGGCCTTCAAAGGTGGCTCTACCCCCCGGAAAGATCAGGGGCTTTGGCGTTTTCGGTAGTCTTCCACGGCGGCCCGGATCCCCTCTTCGGCCAGGAGGGAGCAGTGGATCTTTTCCGGAGGGAGCCCCCCCAGGGCGTCGAGCACGTCCTCGTTGGATACTTCCAGGGCCTCCTCCAGGGTCTTTCCCTTCACCATCTCCGTGATCATGGAGCTGGTGGCGATGGCGGCGGCGCAGCCGAAGGTCTCGAAGCGGATGTCATCGATGCGGTTATCCCGGACCTGTATGTAGATTTTCATCACGTCGCCGCAGCGGGGATTGCCCACCTCGCCCACGCCGTCGGCGGGATCCAGGCGCCCCACGTTTCTGGGGTGCATGAAGAACTCCACTACTTTTTCGCTATACATGACAGATCTCCTCCTTGGGATCTCGCCGGTCACTTGTTCCTGCCAAAGGGGGACATGGCGCGAAGCACTTCTACGATCTCCCGGAAAGCGGCCCTCGTGCGATCCACATCCTCCCGCGAGGTGTCTTTGCCCAGCGACAGGCGCAGGGATCCGTGGGCGGTGGCATGGTCCAGGCCCAGGGCCAGGAGCACGTGGCTGGGGTCCAGGCTTCCCGAGGTGCAGGCCGAGCCGCTGCTGGCGCCGATGCCCGCCGCATCGAGGCGGAGCAAAAGCGCTTCTCCTTCGATGAACCGGACGCAGACGCTGGCGTGAAAGGGCAGGCGATCGGTGCGGTGTCCCGTGAGGAGCACGTCGTCCACCTCCAAGAGGCCCTCCAGGAGGTGATCCCGGAGCTCCGCTTCTTTCAGGTGCTCCCCCGCCGCCAGACGCTCCCGGGCCAGGCGGGCGGCGGCCCCAAACCCCACGATGCCCGCCACGTTTTCCGTCCCCGATCGGAGGCCGCGCTCCTGACCTCCGCCGTGCACGAGGGGATCGATCCTCACCCCCCGGCGCACGAAGAGGGCCCCCACGCCCTTGGGGCCGTACATCTTGTGGGCGGACATCGTCAGGAGATCCACAGGGAGGGTGGCCAAATCCAGGGGCAGGTGCCCCACCACTTGCACCGCGTCGGTGTGAAAGAGGACGTCCCGCTGGCGGCAGAGCTCCCCCAACTCCGCCACGGGCTGCAGTGTGCCGATTTCGTTGTTGGCAAACATGATGGACACCAGGGTCGTGTCCGGGCGAAGGGCCCTTTCCAGATCCTTGGGGGATACCCGCCCCGTCTCGTCCACGGAGAGCACGGTCACATCAAAGCCCTGCTTGCCGAGCCAGGAAAAGACGTCCAGGACGGCGTGGTGCTCGATGGCCGAGGTGATCAGGTGGCGCCCCTTTTGCTGACGGGCCAGGGCCGTCCCCTTGATGGCCAGGTTGTCGGCCTCGCTGCCCCCCCCGGTGAAAAACACCTCTCGATCCTTGGCCCCCACCAGGGAAGCCACCGCCCCTCGAGCCTCTTCCACCGCCTGTCTCGCCCGTCGTCCCCAGGCGTGGATGCTGTTCGGATTGCCAAAATTTTCCCGCAGATAGGGCATCATGGCCTCCAGCACGACCCCGTCCAGGGGAGTGGTGGCGGAGTGATCCAGATAGATCGGCCGCACGGGCATTGGTCATCCCTCCTATGGGTAAGTCATCGACTTTTTGGTATCCGGTGGGGCAAACCGTCTTTGTTGATAATAATAGTGGGAAATCTTTTCCCCGTCAAGGGCTCCGGGCCACTCCAACGTCACGCCCTTCGGTCGCTAAAGAGGCGGAAGAGGGCCTGGGTGCCCTGCTCTTCTCCCCCCGCTTCCGCCAGCTGGCCGTAGAGTTCCCGGGCCAGGGCCAGGCCCGGGGTCGAAAGTCCCAGGGCGGCGGCGGACTCCAGGGCGATATTCATGTCTTTGATAAAGTGCTTGACGTAAAAGCCCGGGCGAAAGTCCCCCGCCAACATGCGAGGGGCTAGGTTTGACAGGGTCCAGCTTCCTGCGGCGCCCCCAGCGATGCTCTGGAGGACCGTATCGGGGTCCAGGGAGGCCCTTTGGGCGTAGGCCAGGGCCTCGCACACGCCGATCATCCCGGCGGCGATGGCGATCTGGTTGGCCATCTTCGTATGCTGGCCGCTGCCCGCCGGCCCTTGAAGAACCACTTGCTTGCCCATGGTTCCCAGGAGGGGGCGAAGGGTCTCCAGGTCTTCGGCCTCCCCCCCCACCATGATGGAGAGGGTGCCCTCCCGGGCGCCCCGGTCTCCGCCGGATACGGGGGCGTCCAGGGCATGAAGGCCTCGCTCCCGGGCGGCCCGGGCGATGCGAGACGCCAGCTCCGGGGAGGAGGTGGTCATGTCCACGAGATAGGTACCGGGCTTCGCCGACGCCAGGATTCCTTCCGGGGCAAAGTACACGGCCTCCACGTCCGCCGGATAACCCACCATGGTGATGACCACGGCGCTGGAGGCCGCCAGGGATCCGGCGGTGTCATCCCAGGTGGCCCCTTCGGCCAAAAGGGCCTCGGCCTTCGACCGGGACCGGTTGTACACCCTCACCGCATACCCCGCCCTCATGACGTGGCGGGCCATGCTGGCCCCCATCACTCCCGTCCCCACAAAGCCCACGACCGTCGACGCAGGATCCATCGCGCCCATGAGGATTCCCCCTTTCGTCTTCCGCTTCGTCTTCCGCTCGATCTTTTCGTTCGTCTTCCCGTCCATCCCTCGCGCCCCGCCAGGCCTTTCGCCGGGGTCGCCTACCCCTCGCGCTGGCCCCTTAGGGCTTCGTGGAAAACCACACCATTCTCTTGTCCACCCGCACGTCCCGAAGGGAGGGCTTGACGAAAAATTCCGCCAGGGAGAGGCGCAGGCTCTTCCGAGATAGGGACTTGGCGATGTCTTCCGTGGAGATAAAGGGGTTGTCGTTGGTGGCCTTTTCGAAGGCCAGGGAGGCTTCGCCGCTCTGGGGGTCGATGACGTACTTGCCGTAGAGCTTGACAAAGGCCCTCACGGGCACCACATAGTTTTTGGCATAGGCCCCCGAGACCACCACTCGGCTTCCTTCCAGGCGAACTTCGGCGTTTTTCAGGTCGGGGAAGGATTTTTTTAGCGACTGTTCGCAGTCTTTTTCCAAGATGGTGCCGGAAACCTCCGCCGCCCCGGGGTTTTCCAGGAGAACGCCCTGCCCCGAGGGGCGAAAGGTCACGAAGCGCAGCACCACCACGAGGCGGTCGCAGCGCAGGTCCCCCAGGAGGGCCCCGGAGCAGAAGATCCTCACCTCGGGGACCCGCCCCGCCTGAAGGTCGCCATCCGTTCCCCGAAGCGCCACCTGGAGGCGCTCCGCCCGGATTTCTCCTTTGAGATAATTCTCGAAGCGCCGGGTCGTATCTTCCTGGAGGCGGGAGCCGAAGACCCCATCCGCCAGGGCCGGGAAAGCCCAACCCAGGAGAACCCCTAGGACGCAGGCCCGCAGAAAAACGGCCATCTTTTTCGGTTCTTTCAATAAAATACCCCCCTTTTTAAGGAGAATCTCGAGTGGCATTCTCTCGAAGTTGCGCTATGATAGGGGAAGAGAAAAGCGGTACCTCCGCTTTCCGAGGCATCACCATCTTACACCTTGAGGAGGGGTTGGCATGTCAGAATCGTTCGACAAGGTGCGACAGCTTCTTGGCAGTGAGGCCGAATACCTGCTTTCCCACACGTGTGGTACCATTCCGTCGTCGTCTTTACATCTCCCGGGGCCCGATTTCGTGGATCGGGTCATGGCCGTGACCGATCGGAGCGTCCCCGTGCTCCGGTCGCTCCAGACACTTTTTAACGCGGGGCGTCTGGGGGGCACGGGCTATATTTCCATCCTCCCCGTGGACCAGGGCATCGAGCACAGCGCGGGGGCCAGCTTCGCCCCCAATCCCATGTACTTCGACCCGGAAAACATCGTCCGATTGGCGCTGGAGGCGGGGTGCAACGGCGTGGCGAGCACCCTGGGAGTGCTGGGGGCCGTAGCCCGGAAGTACGCCCACAAGATCCCCTTCATCGTGAAGCTCAACCACAACGAGCTGCTGACCTACCCCAACACCTACGACGAGACCATGTTCGCCTCGGTGGAGCAGGCCTGGGACATGGGGGCGGTGGCGGTGGGGGCCACGATCTACTACGGGAGCTCGGAGAGCCGGAGGCAGATTATGGAGATCTCCGAGGCCTTCGAACGGGCCCACGACCTGGGCATGGCCACCATCCTCTGGTGCTATCTCCGCAACAGCGCCTTCAGCACGCCGGAAAAGGACTACCACGTGGCGGCGGACCTCACGGGGCAGGGAAACCACCTGGGGGTTACCATCAAGGCGGATATCATCAAGCAGAAGCTCCCGGAGAATAACGGAGGGTACCCGGCCCTCAAGTTCGGCAAGACCCACAAGGCGGTCTACGAGAAGCTCTCTTCGGACCACCCCATCGATATGCTGCGATACCAGGTGGCCAACTGCTACATGGGACGGGCGGGGCTCATCAGCTCCGGCGGCGCGGCGGGAGCCAACGATCTGGCCGACGCAGTGAAGACCGCCGTCATCAATAAGCGCGGAGGGGGCATGGGGCTCATCCTAGGACGCAAGGCCTTCCAGAAGCCCTTCGCCGAGGGAGTGGCCCTCATCCAGGCCGTCCAAGACGTCTACCGGGACCAGGAGGTCTCCATAGCCTGATTATGGTCTCCGGCGGGGCTCCGGCGATGATCCCCGGGGGCCCGCCGGAGGAGGGAAGGGGGAGGGACGGGGCCCGGCCGCCTTACGTCCTCCGGCAAGGGAAACTTTAGGCCCCGGGAATCCCCTCGCTGCGAAATTTTTTTAGGAGGGCGTCCACTTCCCTCTCGTCCCCGTTCACTCGCTGGGCCATGTCGTAGAGCTCCCAACCAAGCTTCTCACCGTTGTGGGCCCCCGACATTTCGTGCAGCATCATGCGGGCCCATCGCAGATGCCGCAACGCGTTCTCCAGCTTTTGATAGTCCAAGGGGCGAGACAGGGGCAGTCCGGAGTTGTCGCCGGACTCCGCCGTCTCCGCCTTCCCCCCGGGCCCCGTCGCCTTGTTCCACCAAGCCTTCTGTCGCATCCACACCACGCCGTCGCCCCGCTTTCACCCTGTCGTACCGGACTTCCGCCCCTTCGAGGGCAAGCACCAAAGGCGAGGGGATCACCAGCCCCCTCGCCTTTGGCTCCTCTTCAAAAGTCTGACGCCCCTACTGGGAAATGGCACTCACGGGGCAGGTCGATACGCAGGCGCCGCACTCCACGCAGGAGCCCGCATCCACCAGAGCCTTGCCATCCTGCATCGAAATGGCACTCACGGGACAAGCCCCCACACAGGCCTCGCACCCCACGCAGGTGTCGCGATCCACCACAGCCTTAGCCATGTTTCTATTCCTCCTCTTTTGTAGATTGCGGAGGCGTCGTCCTCCGCCCACCACGGGATACCTTATCACAGCTCACCTCAAGGCCGCAAGTCCGACCCTCTCTTCCGGAGAGCACCGAGGTTTCGATCCCTCGGGAACCTTCGCCAGCGGTGGGATTTTTTCCTACGGCCGGGGGGACGGAGCTTTCCCGATCCCCAGTCTTTCCAGCTTTCCCACGAAGTCGTAGATCCCTCTTTGCTGATGTTCCCACCGGCGGCGGGCGAGGAATAGGTGATCCGCCAGGTAACGCCACGCCTCGGCCGTCCCCACCACCGTTCCCTTTCCCGGGGCCCCGAGCCAGCGCACT
>CALMLW010000321.1 GCA_937868015.1 uncultured Synergistaceae bacterium
GCCGCATGATCTCTGTCCCCTTTGGCCGTGCCCGCTCCTAGGACCACCACATCGGCCCCCGCACAGGCATCCTGAAGGGCCTGAGCCAGCAGGGTGGGGTCGTCAGCCACCACGGGGACCACCGTGAGTTGAACCCCCCAGCGATTCAGGTACCCCTTGAGGAGGAGGGAGTTCGTCTCTCCCACCAACCCCTCTGAGGGCGAGGCCGTGGCCAGCCACCGATCGGGAGCGATGATCTCGTCCCCTGTGGGGATATAAGTCACCCTCATCCGAGGTCGCACCGGAAGGGTTCCCACTCCCGCCGCCACGCAGAGGGCCGCCAGGGCCGGGGTAACCCGGTCTCCCTGACGAGCGATCAGGCGGCGGGCCATGGCATCCTCTCCCACCGCTCGAACGTTCATGCCCGGGGGAAGGGCCCGGTGAACCCGAATGCCCCCAGAGGCAGGATCTTCCGTCACATCTTCCACCATGACCACGGCATCGTAGGGGGAGGGGACGGGAGCCCCCGTATTACACCACACGGCGTCGTTTCCTCCAACGAACACCGGGGAAGCGGGAGAAGCTCCTCCCAGGGCCTCAGATCGCAACGCAAAGCCATCCACCGCCGAAGCGCGAAAGTGAGGGACGTTCCGCTGCGCCACCACATCGCGCGTCAGGGGACGGTCCAAGGCCTCCTCCGGAGAGCACCACGCCTCGTCGCGTCGCAAGACTGGTCCCACTTCCCGACGCAATATGGACCAGCACTCCGGCAACGTAATCCACTGGGGGGGGGCTTTTACCACAGGCATACCTCCACCTCCTCTCCCGCACGGACCGTCTCCCGGTCCTCCGGAAGCCGAATAAACCCCCGACATCGTCGTAAGGCCCGGACATATCCCGACTTGGCGGGGATGGGCCATACGAGGCCCCTTCGGAACTCCCCTGGGAAAAACTCTTCCACTCCCATCCTCCCCACCACGTCGTCCCCCGTGCGGACGAGGATCGGCGAGTCCTCCCCCTCGCCATCTCCCCGGAGCATGTGCACCAGGGGCACCACCACCGTCAAGGCCACCACCGCGCAGGAAAGGGGGTGCCCCGGTAGCCCCACCACCAGACGGAAAGGAGTACGGGACCCTCCAATCAGCGTAGGTTTCCCCGGAGAAAGGTTGAGCCCCCTCACCAAGAGTCCCGGGTCGGAAATGGTCCGAAGGAGGTCCAGGCAAAGGTCCCGGGTGCTCACCGACGATCCACCGGAAAGAAGGACCACGTCGTTTTCCGACTCCGCCCGGCGAAAGACCTCCTGGAGCGTGGCGGGAACGTCGGGGACAATGCCGTAGGCCGTGACGTGGCATCCCATACGCCGAAAGAGGAGCGTCAGGAAGGTTCCGTTGGCGTCCCGCACGCACCCCAGAGGTAAGGGAAAGGTCTCAGCGGGAACAATTTCATCCCCCGTGGACAGGATGCCCACCCTCAGGCAGGAGACCTCCAAGGCCGTAATCCCCAGGGCCGCCAGGGCGAGGGAGGCCCCGGGACTCACCCTTTCCCCCCGATCTAATACCGCACTTTGGGCCGGGACGTCTTCCCCCGCCTTTACGATAAAATCCCCGGGCGCGGCGGCGCGGCGCACCTCCAGGAGGTCTCCCATCAGCGCGGTGTCTTCTGCCATGACTACGGCATCATACCCCTCAGGCACACCTCCGCCGGTGTAAAGGGCGGCGGCGGATCCAATGGTGCCAGAAAAAGAGGGAAGACTCCCCATGGGGACTTCCCCTTTCACGGAAAGAAACGCCGGGGACGAGGGGGAAGCCCCTCGCACATCCACGCTCCTTACGGCATAACCGTCCCGCAAGCTTCGGTCAAAAGATGGCACCGGCTCCGGGGCGCGGACAAAACGAGCCGCCGCCCCTCCCTGGACCTCCAAGAGAGGTTTTTTCTCGGAGGGGAGATCCCAGGGAAAGGAGAGCGCCTCGGCCACGCGCCGGAGCGCTTCCCGACGTGCGGTAAGATGTTCGACAAAACCGGCCATGGGGTGTCCTTTCTCCCCTTTTCAGAGGCGCACGACGATCGTGGGATATCCTTCTTTTTTCAGCTTTTCTTGAAGCTCTTCCGCCGATCCCTTGCTTG
>CALMLW010000322.1 GCA_937868015.1 uncultured Synergistaceae bacterium
GAGGGGCGTGTGGGGGAACCCGTACGAGTTCAAGTCTCGTCCCCGGCACCATTTGATCAGAAAGCCCCTTCCCGTCTCATCTCGGGAAGGGGCTTTGTCGTGTCTTCTACGGAAGTCGCGGGGTTAGGCCCGACGTTAGTGGCGCCGCCGCGCCCCGCCACTCACCCCGCCATGGCCTTGAGCAGGGCATCCCTTAAGTCCGAATAGAACTGGATATCCACCTTCGTGGCCATGTCGTCGGAAAGATCGATCAGCTGGCGACGGCAGGAAACCGGAAGCAGTAACGCCGTGGCCCCCTTTTCCACGGCGATTTCGGCCACCGTTACCGGGTTGTGGATGGGTTCAATGGATCCACCAAGATTCACTTCTCCGCATACCACAAGACCGCCGCGAACGCTCTTTTTTAGCAGTGCCGTGCACAGGGCGATGAGCACGGCCACCCCCACCTTCGAGCCGTTTTTTGCCGCATCAAAGGCGCAGAGCTGCACCGAAAACTCGTGGTGTCTCGGATCCTTGTCCCCCACGAACTGCAAAGCCCGCGCGTACAGGTTCTGTTTTGCGAAATCCACACTCTCGCGAAAGGCAGGAGAAACGGGTTTGTTCAATATTTTTACCCCGGAACCTGGCCCTTCGTTTATCGCAATGCGGTAGAGCCCCGGATGATCTTCGCCCGCACCGGGACTAATGGTCCAGACCTGTCCGGGCTCCAGCGGATCTCCGCCGATACTGTTTTCGCTCTGCACTTCGGGGGTGGAGACAAACTTCTCGACGCCGTCGGCTCCCATGACGTAGCTGAAGCGAGTGTTGCGGAACTCCGCCGCCCCGATGCGCTTTTGCTGCTCCTTAACCCGACGGCGAGCTTCCAGGGCCACGCGCACCGCCCACTCCAGATCGCTTTCATCCACCGCAGCGCTTCCTGCGGGATACAGCAACTTCAGCAGGCCGCTCACGGTCTTGTTCACCGCGTTTGTGTCGCGCCCCGAAAGCGCCCCACCGAAGAGCACCCGGTGGGGCAGATGATGGACCCGGCTTTGGGTGCGTAACTGACTCCAGCACTCCGAGAGAAAATCGCTGACAAGGCCAAAATGGTTTGTCTGGTTCCCCTTGTCGATTTTCGGGACATCCCACCCCGGAAGGAAGGCGTGAATGCGATCCATAAAGGCCGTGTCATCCTTCATTTCCGGGGGGAGGGGGCCGAACAGATGGCCGATGCGCTGCTGGTGCTCGACATCCACCTCGAAATTCCCCACGAGCACGATGCTGCCGTCCGCCCGGATGCTTTCCTTCCCCCGGCTGAATTCCCCCGACTCCATGTATCCCTTCATGATGTTTACGCCGTCTTTCTGATCGAAGGAGATGCCGGAAATCTCATCGAAGCAGACCACATCGTACTGGCAGACCAGCCCGCGCTGGCCGCTCGCGTTGTTGACGAACATGCGGGCCACCGTGGCCTTGCCCCCGGAAATGAGGTGGGCATAGGGAGAAATTTGCTGGAAGAGATGGCTTTTTCCCGTTCCTCGGGGACCCAGTTCCACCAGGTTATAGTTCCGCTCCACAAAGGGTACCATGCGCAGCAAAAAGGCATTCTTCTGGCGCTCCGAGAGTTTCACAGGCTCGATGCCGATGGACCGAATCAGGAAATCTTTCCACTCTTCGGAAGTAAAGTGGCGGCGCGCCTCCCCCAGAGTTTCCAGCACATCGCGCTGGGAAAGCTGAATGGCCCGAAGCGCTTCGATACCGAAGGGACGTCCCTTGCTCTCCTGAGCGATGGCCGCATCGTAATGTAGCGTCACCTCGGCGTAAAACCCGCCGGTCAACATCCGTTCGTGGGCGTTCACCAGATCGGCGCTGATGCGCGCATCGGTCAGCCGGAGGCTGGGCAGGGTCGCCACGTAGGAATCGGTTCTCGCATCAAGCCGCGCCGTGACGAGATCGATGATCTTGACCTGCCCCTTTTCCCTCGCTCGAGACTTGAAAAGTTCCTCTTCTCCCGCCCTCACGGCCCGGTCATGCAACTGCCGCTGGACGATCTCGAGCCCTTCCTCGATTTCCTCGGCATCGGTGCTGGCACAGTAGCGACCAAGCAGGAATTCGACCACATACGTGGGCACGGGAAACTGCCTACTGAAGGTGCGCACCAGGTCCTTTCGTACCAGGTAGCCCTCCAGCGTCTCCGCCGCCTTCTTGTCAATATGATCGAGCTCCATCACCCCTCACCCCCGCCAATGACCGTTTTGTACTGCCCCACCGGAGTCCCCGTCGCGTCCAGCAACACCAGCGTGGCCTCCTGGCCTTCCAGATCCTCGCCGTCGACCACCACCGACGCCTTGCCGTCCTCGTCGATCTCGTTGATGTTCCGGACGCAACTGCTCGCCCCATCTCCCGGAAAAAGGCGCAGGTCGAGCCTCAGCCCCGCCCCCTCGCCCGAGGAAAGGCGCACCCGACACCGCATGCCCTTCCACCGCACCTCATCGAACGCAAAGGCTCCGGTCCGGGCCCGCCCCTCCCGGGGCCGCGTCACGGTGAGCGACGGCAAAAGACACTCTTGCAGACTGAGGCCCCCATGGTCGTACTCCTTGCCCTGACGAAAACACCCCACTCCGTCGGCAAGCGCCAGCGATACCTCGGGGTTCCAGAACCAGGGAAAAACCGGGCCATGGACCACGGTCCCCTCCTTGATCACCGCGCAGCGCCCCCACCGACTTTCCAGCAGATGGCTCGCCAAAGTCACTTTCGGAAGCCCGCCGGGAAGGAGCAACCATCCATGGTCGGTCACCACCCGAACGCTCTTCCATCCCGCGTCGAAAAGCCGGATAATCCGGCGTTGAATGTCGCGCAGCCCCTCGTCCAGGCGTTTTGCCAGCTTCCATCCGAGCTGGTGTCCCTCCCGATCGATAGGGCCATATTCGCTCCAGGCCCTTCCCTCTCCCTGCCCCGATTCCTGGGGGGCAAGCAGGGCCCATCCGGCCTCATGCAAGAGTTTTTCCCACACGGCGCTCGGGGCCCGCCCGGTGGCGGCCACCACGGGCGCAAATTCCTTTTCGTCGCGTTCTCCGCGCAGCAGGGAGGCCACCGGAGAAGCCGCGGGCTTTCCCGTGGCCGTTACGCTGGGCAGGGGCGCCCACCGCGTGGTCTCGACGACATCAAACGAGTGGTCCTGCAGGAGGGAGGCCAGTGCCCGGGCCACGTCGTACCGCAAACCATCGACGAAGAGAACACATTCCCCTTTCTGGGGAGTTGGCGGAGAAAAAACCTCTTCCTGAGCGGGATATCCCGTGCGGCGCATCACCGCCTGCAGATGACGGGCGGCGTCTTCGAGCCAGGGCAGATACAGGGCGCGGATTACGGCCCCGACCACTCCCAGGGTCGAAGGATCGTCATTTACCAGCGCCAGGGCTTGGAGCACCGCATAGTCCGCCTCCCATCCGCTGCGGATGTACCCCTGGCGCACATCCTCGCAGGTGCCCGCCGCAAGACGATCCTTCGTCCGTTCCGCAAGGCGGAGCAGCGGTTCGAGGGCGCGCGCCAGAGGGGCCTCTCCCAGGGCGGCCCAGACGAGATCCCGGCGGCCCCCGTGTTTCTTTTCCAGCCGGGACAAGTGATCTCGTATTTCGGCCTGGGGGCGGTCGGCG
>CALMLW010000323.1 GCA_937868015.1 uncultured Synergistaceae bacterium
AGGATGTGGAACGCTTTTCCATTCCCCTTCTGGACATGGTGGTCTGTACCCTTTATCCCTTCGAGGAAAAAGCCCTTCAGGGGGAGCCCCTGGAAGTCCTCCTCGAGCACATCGACATCGGTGGGGTGACCCTCTTGCGGGCCGCCGCCAAGAATTTTCCTCACGTCGTGGTGGTAACCGACCCTGGGGACTACCCCCTTGTCTTGGAAGAGCTTCGTACCCGAGGCGACGTTACCCTTCCCACTCGCCAACGCCTGGCCCTTCGGGCCTTCTCTGCCACGGCCATCTACGATGCCACCATCGAGGAAGGGCTACGCTCCGCGATGGGCCTCCCCCGGCCCAGCCCCGAGGTCCCCCTTTTGGTGCGCCCCATGCACCGGGTCCAAGAGCTCCGATATGGGGAAAACCCCCACCAACTCGCGGGGCTTTTTCTTTCTCCCCTGGAGAGAGCCCCCTGGAAAATCCTGGGGGGAAAATCCCTCTCCTACAACAACATCCTAGACCTGGACACGGCCCTTAGGGGCATGGAGCTCTTTTCCGACGCCCCGTCGTGTATCCTGGTGAAGCATTGCACCCCCTGTGGCATCGCCCAAGGATCCAGCGGCCTCGAAGCTCTGGAGCGCTCCTGGGCCTGTGATCCCGTTTCTGCCTATGGAGGAATCGCGGGGTTTTCCCGGGAGGTGGACGCCAAGACCTGCGAGGAGCTCGGGGAGCGTTTTCTCGAGATCGTGGCCGCCCCATCCTTTGACCCCGCAGGTTTGGAAAAGCTAAAAAATCGCCGCCCCTCCCTGCGCCTTGTCCAGTGGCCCGGTAAACACTCCGATTCCTTGGAGTATCGTTCCACCTGGAGCGGCACTCTGGTCCAGGAAGATCGCCTTCCTCCCATCCCCTCCCCCTCCCAGGGCACCTGGGTGGGGACGCCGCGCCCCGATCTCTGGGATGACCTGATCTTTGCCTGGAAAAGCGCCGCCCTATCCAAGAGCAATGCCATCGTGGTGGCCCGAGAGGGGCAGACTCTGGGCCTGGGGCGGGGGTTTCCCAACCGCGTGGATGCCGTGCGTTGGGCCCTGGCCCAGGCAGGAGAAAGGGCCCTGGGGGCCGTACTGGCTTCGGACGCCTTCTTCCCCTTTGCCGATAGCCTGGAGGAAGCCTCACGAGGGGGCATCGCCGCCGTGATACAGCCCGGAGGGTCCGTCCGAGACGCCGAGGTCTTCGCCGTGGCGGAGCGGCTCGGCCTGGCCATGTTTGTAGGAGGAGGACGGACCTTTCGCCACTAGGGTCCATATTAAAGAGGGGAGGCTTCACGATGAGAATCTTAGTACTGGGAGGCGGCGGCCGAGAACACGCCCTGGTTTGGGCCCTTTCTCGCAGAGGGGGGCATGAAGTTCACGCCGCCCCGGGAAATCCCGGCATGCTTTCCCGTGCCACGTTACATCCGACGGACATCGACGACGGCGATGCCGTCGTCGCCCTCGCCCGCCGCATAGATCCCCACCTGGTGGTGGTGGGCCCCGAGGCCCCCCTCGTTGCCGGGGTGGCCGACCTTCTCCGGACGGAGGGTTTTGCGGTCTTCGGCCCTGGAGCATCAGGGGCCCGGTTGGAGGGCAGCAAGACCTTTGCTAAAAAATTCATGGGGCGCCATGGCATTCCCACCGCCCCCTTCGCCGTGTGTCAATCCCTGG
>CALMLW010000324.1 GCA_937868015.1 uncultured Synergistaceae bacterium
GTGAACCTGAAGGCCCTGGCGACGCTGGTGAAGGATCGCCGCACGATGGGGGAAGGGTTTAGCTTCCTGGTGAACGAAGATGGGGACTTCCTGGTGGGGCCCCGGGATTCCTGGGCGTTGAGGGAGCGCATCAACGTCTCTTCCGACGCAGTGACCGGGGAGATGGCCCGTTTCGGCATCGCCATGCTCCAAAACCGCCGAGGAGTGGGGGAGTTGACCATCGACGGTGCGCCTTACCGGGTCTTTCACCTCCGGACCCCCGACGGATTGAAGTTCTCCCAGGCCTTCCCCATGTCATCCCTGAGGAGCAAAGTCGCGGCGACCACACGGCAGTACGCCCTTTTTTCCCTGGGCTTTGCCGCCCTGATCCTAGGGGTGGTGCTCCTGCTCCTGAGGGGGATCCGCCAGTCCCTTAGGGGCCTTCTGGAGGCCACCCGGGAGGTGGGGCAGCGCCTCTCCCCTCGGGCGGACCTGGAGCGCACGGCCTTTTCCCTGAACGAGGTCATGTGGCAGGTGTGGCACCAGGCGGAGGCCAGCAAGGTTTCCGACGTGCGGATCGCCCTGGGACACCTGGCGAGCGTGTTGGGGGTGTTGGCGCGCCAGCAGCAGGAGCTTACGGCCTACGGGGAAGAGACCTACGCCATGAACGAAGCCCTCACGGACAATAACCGCGTGTTGCAGCAACGAGAGGCCACCTGGGCCCGGGTGCTGGACATCGCCCGCACCGCCATCGCTTCGGACCGTTTCAGCGAGGGGGTCCGCCATATGGCGGAAGTCATCCAGGAGGCCACGGGGGCCTTCGGAGTGGCGGTGGTGCGCTTGGAAGAAGGAGGGCTCTGCCACGTCTCCGGCGCGGGTTATCAAAACGGGGTCACGCTGGAAAGTTTGGTGCCCCTAGAGGGCTCCGTGGCGGGGCGGGCCTTCCGCCTGCGGGAGACCCAATGGGTGAACTCCGTTCAGGATGAAAAAGAGTACTTTCTCCTGCATCCCCGTGTCATGACGGAGGTGGAAATCCCTCTCATCCAGGCGGGGGAGGCGTTGGGTGTGGTGGAAGTGGCGTTTGATACCCCCCGCCCCTATGACCCCGACATGCTGGAGCTTTTGACCCCCATCACCTCGGCGCTGGCGGGCTTTCTCCACGGCGAGAAGGCCCACCGGGAGGTCCGCCAGTCTTACAACTATCTGGCGGAGCGCCTGCTGGTCATCACGGGGATCTATCACGACGAGACGGCGGGGCACCTCCAGCGCATGGGAGGATACTGTCATCTGCTGGCGTCGGAGTGGGGACGGTCGGAAGAGGAGCAGGGGCGCATCGCCCTCTTTGCTCGACTTCATGACATCGGCAAGGTGAGGGTTCCCATGCAGATCTTGGGGAAGCCCGGCCCCCTCACGAAGGAAGAGTTCGACACGGTGAAAAAGCACCCGGAGTGGGGGGCGGAAATTTTGGGCGATGCGGCGTGGTTGGCCATGGCCCGGCAGATTTGCCTCACCCACCACGAAAAATGGGACGGCAGCGGCTATCCTCGTGGTCTTCGGGGAGAGGACATCCCCTGGGAGGGGCAGGTGACGGCTCTGGCGGACATCTACGACGCTCTTCGGGCCCGGCGGGTCTACAAGCCCCCCATGTCCCACGAGGAAGCGGTGCGGGTGCTGCTGGAAGGAGACCGTCGGGTGCGCCCGGAACACTTCAACCCCGTTCTTTTGGAGATCTTCCGACACTCTGCCTCCACCATGGACCAGATCTTCCGGCAATTCGACGAATAAATTTTTGGGAAAACGGCAGACGCCGGAACGCTCCGCTGTCTTCTGCGGAGATGTTCCGGCGCCTGCCATGTTCCGCGCACCCTGACGGTGCTGTAGGGGCGAACAACCTTTTGCCCCGCAAGGACTGTGCCGTCGGGGTGAAAAATCCTTCCCCCCTCAAGGGCGGCGCTGTAGGGGCGAAAAATCTTTCACCCGGCGACGCTTACGCTTCGGGGAGCAGACGGTAGTGCCCCAGCCGCCGCCCCACTTCTTCCCGCCCCAGAAAGACCGCCACGTCAAAGACCCCGGGGCTCACCTTCCGCCCCGTGAGAACCCAACGCAGAGGCATGGCCAGATCCTTCATCTTGGCCCCGTGCTCTTCGCCCCACTGTTTGGCGTAGGCTTCCATGGCGCCATGGTGCCATGTGGGCAGCTCCAGCAACCCGGCGTAAAAGGGACGCAGGCTCCGGCGCGTCTCTTCCGGAAGATCGGCGCCGTCGTATCGGGCGGTGACTGCGTCGAAAGACAGGAAGTAGTCCGAGTACTCCGCCACCTCCAGCGTGGTCTGCCCCCGTCCTCCCAGGAGCTCCAGGGCCCGGGCGAGCCATGCGGCGTCGAAGCGATCCGGGTCGAGCCCCCGGGCTTTCCAGAGGGGACGGAGGAGCTCCACCAGCTCTTCCGGAGGCGTGCGCCAGAGGTGGGCCTGGTTCACGTGGGCAAATTTTTGCATGTCGAAGACCGCTGCCCGTTTGGTGACCCGGGAAAGCTCGAAAAGCTCCACCGCTTCCCGCCGGGAACAGATCTCGTTCTCGTCCCCGGGGGACCATCCCAGGAGCGCCAGAAAGTTGAAGGCCCCGTCGGGGAGATACCCCAGATCCCGGTACTCGTAGATGCTGGTGGCGCCGTGACGTTTGGAGAGTTTTTTCTTGTCGGCGCCCAGGATCATGGGGAGGTGGGCAAAGCGGGGCACGGGCCAGCCGAAGGCCTCGTAGAGGAGGATCTGCTTGGGGGTGTTGGCGATGTGGTCCTCTCCCCGAATGACGGTGTTGATGGCCATGCCCGCATCGTCCACCACCACGGCGTAGTTGTAGGTGGGGTACCCATCGCTCTTGAGAAGCACCAGGTCCTTGGGGGCCGTGTTCTGGGTGTCGAACCGGAGCGTGTCCCCGTCCACCTCGATGGGGCCGTACACCACGTCGTCCCAGGCGATGGTTTTCCCTGCGGGGATACGGAAATACACCGCCCCGTCCTGGCAGTAGGCCTTTCCCTCGTCCACCAGGCGGGAGGCGGACGCCCGGTAGAGTTCCAGACGCTCAGACTGACGGTAGGGACCGAAGTCTCCTCCCACGTCGGGGCCCTCGTCCCAGTCAAGCCCCAGCCAGCGCATGCCCGCCAGAATGGTTTCCTCGTACTCCCGGGTGGAACGCTCCCGGTCCGTGTCTTCGATGCGGAGGATGAAGCGCCCCCCGGTGTGCCGGGCCCAGAGCCAGTTGAAAAGGGCGGTGTGTCCTCCGCCGATGTGCAGCGCCCCCGTGGGGCTGGGGGCGAAACGTACCCGTACTTGTGCCGTCATGTTGACCCTCCTAGTGGCGGTGTTTGTCGATACCGGGGAAAGGGGCGAGCTTTTCCTGGGCCGCCCGAGGCGATAAATCGGTTTTTTCCCCGAGATCGTGCTAGAGTTACGAGGTAATCTTTGCCCGAAATCGGCAAAGGGAGATGGGGGTAGTATACCGCACCCCCGGGAAAGGAGCACGGCCCATGTCGGAAGAAACGCTGCTACTCATCGATGGCCACGGCCTCGCCTATCGGGCCTTTTTTGCCCTGCCGGAGCTGTCGGCCCCCGACGGCACCCCCACGGGGGCTGTGGTGGGCTTTGCCAACATGCTTTTCAAGATCTTGGAGCAGTGGAAGCCCTCCGGGGGGGCCTTGGTCTTCGATGCTCCGGGGCCCACTTTCCGCCACGAGGCCTACGAAGGCTATAAAGAGGGGCGATCCCCCATGCCCGACCTCCTGAGGGCCCAAATCCCCCTCCTGCATGAACTGGGAGAGCTCCTGGGAATTTCCGTGGTGGCGCGCCAGGGGGTGGAGGCCGACGACGTTTTGGGGGCCACCGCCCTGGAGGCCTGTGCCCGTCGCCCCGTGCTGGTGGTCACGGCGGATAAGGACCTCTTCCAGCTCTTGCGCCCCGGCCTCCGGGTCCTTCGCCCCCGTAAGGGGGTTTCGGAGTTCACCATCTACGATGAGGAAGTTTTTCAGAACGAGTACGGCTTCTCCCCCGACCGATTTCGGGAGTACCTCGCCCTGGTGGGGGACGCCGCCGATCATGTCCCCGGCGTGCCGGGGGTGGGGGACAAGGGGGCCCGGAAGCTGCTGACGGCCTATCGGGGGCTGGAAGAAATCTACGAAGACCTGGAGCGCCACCCCGCCACCCTGCGCCGCAAGCTCGAGGAGGGGAAAGCCTCGGCCTTCGCCAGCCGGGAGCTCGTGACCCTGCGGCGGGAGGATCCCCTGGAAGAAGCGGTGCTGGCCTTTTCCCCGCCCCGCCGGGAGGAGCTGGGAGCCTTTTGTCGGCGTCTAGGGTTGGCTCGGATGATGGAGCGCCTGGGCGTCGTGGAGTCCCTGGCCCGCCCCATTCCAGAGGCCATCGATGAGGCGCCCCCCCCTTCCCTCGCAGGGTATGAGGTGGCTCCGGAGGACCTTTCCCCGGAGGGCCCCCTGGCCCTGGTGGAGGTGGAAGACAAGACGTCGGGCCTGCGGGAGTTTTGGGGGGGCTCCGCCGAAGGGGCGTGGGCCCGCTTTATCCACCGGGATGACGTAGGAGCCTTCTGCCGAGGCCTCCTCCCGGAGGCGACGGTGGTCACGTCCCGGTACAAAGAGCTCTGCGCCGCCCTTCCCGCCGGAACCCTTCCTCCGGAAAAGGTCTGGGACGCCCAGGTGGCCCACTATCTGCTCCACCCCGACCGTTCCAGCCGGGAGTACTCCTCCCTGCTCCCCGAAGATCCCCGGGAGTGCTTGGCCGCCCTGTGGAGGCTCCAGGGCGCCCTGGCCCCCGAGCTGGAACGTCAGGGACTCGGCGAAGTCTTCCGCACCATGGATGTGCCCCTTTGCCCCGTGCTGGCCGCCATGGAACAGCACGGCCTAGGGCTCCACGTGGGGCGCTTCGAGGCTCTGGAGCGGGACCTGGGGGAGCGCATCGCCCTCCTCGAGGGTCAGCTCCGGGCCCTGGCGGGGGGGGATCTGAACCCCAACTCCCCTAAACAGGTGGCGGCCTTTCTCTTCGACCGCCTGGGCCTTCCTCCGCAGAAAAAGATAAAAACGGGATATTCCACCGATGTGGCCGTGCTGGAGATCCTCGCGCGGCTCCCCCAGGGGGAGGCTCCCCGCCTGTTGCTGGAACATCGGGAGTTGGCCAAGATCCTTTCCGGCTTCGTCCATCCCTTCCTGAGGGCCCGAAACGAAGCCACGGGGTGCGTTCATGCCACCTTCGAACACACCGTCACTGGCACGGGGCGCCTTTCCAGCGCCAACCCCAACGTGCAGAACCTGCCCGCCTACGGCGAGTGGGCGAAGCGCTTCCGGGAAGGTCTCGTGCCCCGCACTCCGGGAAACATCTTCGTGGCGGGGGACTACTCCCAGATTGAGCTCCGGGTGCTGGCCCACCTTTCGGGAGAAGAGCGCCTCATCCAGGCCTTCCGGGACCGGCGAGACGTCCACGCCGAGACGGCGGAGTGGCTCTTTGGCCCGGGGTCCGGCACCGGCGAATCCCGGCGCATCGCCAAGATGATCAATTTTGGTCTTCTCTACGGTATGGGCACCTTCGGCCTGGCGGAGCGTCTGGGCATCGGCCGGAGGGAGGCGGCTCTCGTGGTGGAGCGGCACGCCGAAACCTTTCCTCGCATCCATGCCTATCTTCACGATAGCGCCGAAGAGGCCCGGGGCCGGGGGTACACCCGCACCGTCTTCGGCCGTCGTCGCCCCTTGGGAGAAGTGGTCACCACGGAGGGGCGAGGAGGGAATGCCCTCCAGCGGGTGGCGGTGAACGCCCCTATTCAGGGCACTGCGGCGGACATCGCCAAACTCGCCATGGTGGCCTGGGCCCGGGAGGGGCGGGCGCCCTTGGTGCTCCAGGTCCACGACTCCCTGGTGGTGGAGACCTCCTCCGACCGGGCCCTTGCCGTGGGAGAGGAGCTGGCCCGGGTTATGACCTCGGCGGCCTCCCTGGCGGTCCCCCTGGAGGTGGAAATAAAGCGGGGGGAGTCCCTGGCGGAGGTCTAGGGCCCGGGCCGGGAGGTTTTTTTCGGACCGATCGGGGGAGGTCGCCGCAAAGAGAAGGGGTAAAATGAGATCGGCTTAAAAAGCGGGAAGTGAGGCCCGGGAGGAGCGGACTCCTTTTGACAGGGACGCTTGCCCCACGTATGATACAATACGCCGTCGGGAAGAACCGACGCGAAAGAGGAAAGGGGTCGATGGGCGTTGTTGATGCGGACCTTGCGGACTCAGGTGAAATGGATCATGATCAGCGTCATCGTGGTCTTCGTGCTGACCACATTTTGGGGATACGGTTCTTATTCGTCCCGTTCCCAGAAGGGACGGTCGGCGGGACAGGACTACGCTGTGGCCGAGGTCGACGGCCGCGAGGTAATGCGCTCCCAGCTTGACCAGGGCGTGTTGGATCTGGCGGAGCGATCCTCCTCCACCAAAGACATCAAGGAGGCCGACGTGGTGGCCCTGCGACGCTCCGTGTTAGACAACGTCGCCATCGCCAGCCAGCTGGAGAAGGAACTGAAGCGGAGCCACATCGAGGTTTCCGACGAAGAAGTCACCAATGCCGTAAAAGACGTGGAAGACCGCTTCCCCACCAAGGAATCCTACCAGGAGTACCTGGAGCAGTCCGGGGTCACGGAAAAGCAGATCCGGGCTCAGCTCCGGGAGGACCTCTCCCGAAGAAAGCTTCTGGAAAACGCCACGGTGGGGGTGGCCATCTCCGGCGACGAGGACGTCAAGACCTACGATGCCCTGAAACCACTGATCTTCACCCGGCGTCCTTACGTGGAGGTCCAAATCGCCGCCTTCCTATCGCCGGATCGGGCGGAGGCGGCCCTGGCGAGGATGCGCGGCGGTGAGCCCTGGGACGGGGTGCTCAAAGACCTCTCCGGGGACCTGCGGGAGCGCACCTCGGGGGACGCCACCACCGCCTTCTCCGAGGGAGAGGTGCCGCCCCAGATCTGGGCCGCCGTGGCCTCGGCGGACGACGGCGCCTTCGTGGGCCCCGTGTCCCTGGAGAGCCGAGATCACTACGTCCTTCGGAAGGTCTCCTATTCCCCCGGCGGCGCTCTTCCCTTCGACGAGGTGAGCGCCGACGTGCGGGAGATGGTGCTGGGCCAGAAGCGACGGGCGGCCCAGGAGGAGTTTCTCAAGATGCTCCGGGATCGGGCCGAGGTGAAGATCCTCGACGAAGAGCTCTTCACCGCGCCCGTGGTTTCGGAAGATCTCTCCGGAGACCGGAAGAGCTCGGCGGACCAGGCCCCCTCGTCACCCGACGCCCCGGCGCCGAAGGACGAAGATCCTCAGCTCTCACCCGACGCCCCGGCGCCGGGAGAAAGTTCGGACCAATAGGTCTTGGGTCGCCCCCCGGGGGCGAGGCCCTTCTGGAGCTAGTCCCGGTTCGCCTTTGGGACGGGTCGGCTTGACAGGGGGGCCATTCCCCCGTAGAATATGACGCGCTTTGGTAGCGAACCGGTGGGGTGGCCGAGTGGCTGAAGGCGCTCGCCTGCTAAGCGGGTAGGGGGGCCAAAACCTCCCTCGAGGGTTCGAATCCCTCCTCCACCGCCATGGATCTGAAGCTTCGCGATGGATCCGCAGTGACTTCACTAAAGACGAAGACGAAGCCGGAAGGGCCCTTGGAGCCTTCCGGCTTCGTCTGTTCGGATGGGACGATCTCCCTCTGAAACCGGATAAAGCTTTGGAGGGCAGAACGACCCGACTTTCGCACAAAAAGGCCCTTATTCCTCGCCATCGCTAGCTTTCTATAAAAAATTAGGCACTACGAGATGTCCTCCTCCTCCGGGAGAAAGATCGCCATCGTAGTCCACATTCCGCGAGAAAGCCATCGGGGAGATGGGCGCTCCCGGCAAAAGAAAGCGAAAGTCGGGATAAAGCTCTGGAGGGCGGAACGACAAGATCTCCCATCCCGTAGACCCCACGGGACCCCGGATGGTACGGTGCCGGGGCTTCAGTGACACGGTGTCGGATTGTCAGTGGTACGGTTTTTGGCACGGTCGCGACATGCGTTGGGGAATGCCATGCGAGACGGTGAGACGGTGCAGAACAGGTGCACCTTGGAATCGCTGGGGTTCGGGGGAGGAATAGGGCCGATGGGGACGCCGCGAGATGGTCGAGTGGCGGAGGACGAGGGATTCGAACCCCCGGAGCTTGCGCTCTGCTGATTTCAAGTCAGCCGCCATCGACCGCTCGGCCAGTCCTCCGCAGGGCCCAAGTATAGCAAAAACCCCTTCGAGGGCGCAACGGGGCTGGTATCACCCATGGCCGGACCTCGATATGCCTCCCCGGGACGGGACGGGAAAAAGCTCCCCCCGGACGAAGAGGAGGCGTGTTTATGAAACGATAGGACCGTGATCATCGATGCCGAGGATCCTCCGCCAAAGGAGTGAAACGGCCGAGGCCCCTTGCCCAGGAGGATAGGTGGGGCGGGACCGCGTGGTCTTTTCCCCATCGCCGTGACGTCGCGGCGCGATTGTTCTTGTGCCTGCTGAAAAAGTTTCTATTTTCTCCGGGGAGCTTTTCCCCATCGGAAAGATATATGTGCTATGCTTGTCCCCGGGGTGATGGGTGAAAGGAGATCCGTCGCTTTTCTCGGGAGGAGGGGAGGGAACTCTTCGGCGCGGGGGCGCGGGACGCTGGAGACCTCCTGGCGGGCCCTCCGTAAGCCCCTGTGGCGGAAGGGTCTTGGCTTAGGGCGGATGGGGGATCCTTGGGGCGATGAAAAGACTGAACGGGACAAAAAAGGGGCGGGATACGATGACCATGGCTGAGATCATCGAACGTTTTATCTGCATTCCCTCGACGGTGGCGGTGGTAGGCGCCTCCCCCAAGGAGGATCGGTCGGTCTTTTCGATCATGTCCTATCTGCACGAGGCGGGATTCCATTTGCACCCCATAAACCCTGGTTACGCGGGGGAATCCATCCAGGGCTATACCTGCCTGGCTTCGCTGGATGACCTCCCGGAGCCGGTGGACGTGGTGGCGCTTTTTATTTCCGCCGAGCACCAGGAGGGCGTGGTGCAAAGCCTTCGCCGATTGCCCTATAAGCCCATCGTATGGTTTCAGCCGGGATCGGAAAACGCGGACCAAGAAAGGGCCCTCGCCGCCGCCGGTTACCCGGTGGCGGTCAATTCGTGCATGATGATGATCCATCAGGTCTACTGCCACTGAGGGAGCTTCGTCGGGCCAGGGAAAGGAGCATGACATGGCGGGAAAGATAGTGGCGGTCTGTGTGGCCCCTGCCAAAGGCATCCCCAAAGAAGACGTGGGAGAAGGGCTTCTGGTGGAGGAAGAAGGTCTGGAGGGGGATGCCCATCGGGGTTTCGCCCATCGCCAGGTTAGCCTGCTCAATGCGGAAGACATCGCCCGGGCCCGGGAGAAGATGCCCTCGCTCGGACCGGGAAGCTTTGCCGAGAACCTCACGGTGGAGGGCTTCGATCTGGGGCAGCTTAAGGTGGGAGATCGGATCACGGTGGGAGACGCCCTGCTGGAGGTCTCCCAGATCGGCAAGGAGTGTCACACCCGATGCGCCATCCACCACGCCACGGGGGATTGCATCATGCCCCGCCAGGGCGTGTTCTGCCGGGTACGCCGGGGGGGATGGGTGAGACGAAACGATCTGGTGGATCGGGCCCATGGAGCGGGGCCCGGGGAGGCCCCGGCATGAAGAGCAAGGAAGCTCCGGGAAGGGCCGCCACAGTGCGGGTGCGCTATGCCGAAACGGATCGCATGGGCGTGGTGTATCACAGCAACTATCTGGTGTGGTTCGAGGTGGGACGTACGGAGCTCTGCCGGAGCCTGGGGTTCCCCTACCGGGCCTGGGAGGCCGAAGGGGTCTTTTTGCCCTGCGTGGAGGCCCATTGCCGATACAAGCACCCCGCCCGGTACGACGACGAGGTGGCCATCCTCACGGGGGTCAAGGAGCTCACGCCCCACACGGTGACCTTCGGGTACCGGGTGGAGAGGGAGGGGCGCTTGTTGGCCGAGGGGTGGACCAAGCACGGCTTTTGCAATCCCGAGGGGAAGCTGTTGCGCGAGCCCCAGCCCTTTTTCGGGATGTTGGGCGACTTTTTGGCGTTTTCGAAGGATACCTCAAAGAGGGAGGAATGATGGGTGAGTAAGCGTATGGTGTTGCTGGGCAACGAAGCCATTGCCCGGGGAATCGTGGAGGCGGGGTGCGAGGTGGCGGTGGCCTATCCTGGGACTCCTTCGTCGGAGATCCTGCCGGCGGTGGCCAAGTATGCCGACGAGCTGGGCACCAGGACGGCGGTGGAGTGGGGCGTGAACGAGAAGGTGGCCTTCGAGGTGGCGGCGGCGGCGTCTTTTGCGGGGAAGCGTTCCTGCGCCATCATGAAGCAGGTGGGGGTCAACGTGGCGGCGGACGCTCTCATGAGCGTGGCCTACTTCGACCTCGCCGGGGGATTTGTGTTGGTGGCGGCGGACGACCCCGGCCCCCATAGCTCTCAGACGGAGCAGGATAGCCGGAGCTTCGCCCAGTTTGCCAAGATTCCCTGCTTCGATCCCTCGTCGGCGGTGGAGGCGAAGCACATGGTCTTCGACGCCTTTGATCTCTCCGAGCAGTACCACATCCCCGTCATGCTCCGCCCCGCAGGGCGGGTGAACCACTGCCGGGAAGACGTGGAGCTCGGGGCCGTGCGTCCGGGGGATCACCCGGCGAAGTTTGTCAAAGACGTCCGCCGGTGGGTCTGCCTTCCGGCCCACGTGCGCCTCACCCACCCCCAGCTCAACGCCAAAAACGACGCCATCCGTCAGGATTTTGAGAGCCGATTCGGGGCGTATAACTACGAACTGGCGGCGAAAAAGCCCGCCAAGCTGGGCATTGTGGCGGGAGGGGTGTCTTTTGCCATCGTGCAGGATCTCTTGGCCTCCTGGGGCCGGGAGGACGTGGCGGTGCTCAAGATCGGCACTCCGGTGCCCCTGCCGGAAAAAATGGTGATGGATTTCATCTCTAGGCATGATAACGTCCTGATCCTGGAGGAAACGTACCCCGTCATCGAAAACCAACTCCCGGACCGTACCAAGGTCAAGGGGCGCCATAACGGCTTCGTGCCTCGGGCCGGAGAGCTCCTCCCCGAGGTCATCGAAGAGCTGGTCCTCAGGGCACTGGGGGAGCCCGGTGTCCCGGGGGCATCTCCGGAGCTCAAGGCGGCCCTGGAGGAGCTTCAGATCAAACCCAAACCCCCCATGCTTTGCCCGGGGTGCCCCCATCGGGCGAGCTTCTTTGCCATCCGCAAGGCGGTGCCAAGCGGCATCTACCCCTCGGACATCGGGTGCTACACCCTCGGAGTGAACCAGCGCATGGTGGATTCCGTCATCTGCATGGGGGCCTCCGTGACCCAGCCCTCGGGTTTTTACCTGGCCCACCGGGTGGATGGCAAGGAGCAGCCCCTCGTTTCCACCATCGGCGATTCCACCTTCTTCCACATGGGGATCCCCGGCTTGGTGAATGCGGTATACAATCGCCACGCCTTCGTGTTGGCCATCCTGGACAACAGCATCACCGCCATGACCGGAGGGCAGCCCAACCCCAACGTGGGCACCAAGCTCCGCAAGGGAGATGTGGGAGCCCGGGTGGACATCGAAGGCGCGGTGCGGGGGTGCGGCGTGGGGCACGTGGAAGTGGTGGAAGCCTATGACATGGCGTCGGGAGAGAAGGCCGTGAAGGCCGCCTGGGAGTACGCCAAGGCGCATCAGTCCCCCGCCGTGGTCATCTTCCGCCATCCCTGTATGCTTCTGCGTTGCGAGCAGGAAAAGATCCGGGTGCGAGTGGACGAAGAGCGCTGTGTGGGGTGCAAGTTCTGCATCAACTTCTTCAACTGCCCCGCCCTGGTCTTTGACGAAGGGAAAAACAAGGCCGTGGTGGATGACCGTTTCTGCGTGCAGTGCGGCACCTGCATCCCCGTGTGTCCCCACGGAGCCATTGTCCGCGTTTCGGAGGAGGCGTAACCATGCAGTACATCGTCGTGGGCCTTGGGGGCCAGGGGATCTTGTTCAGCAGCCGAGTTTTGGGACACATCGCCGTTGCCAAGGGGGAGCACGTCATGGGCAGCGAGGTCCATGGCATGGCCCAGCGCGGGGGCTCCGTGGTGAGCCACTTCAAGGTGGGCCCCTACGCCAGTCCGCTGGTGCGCGCCGGAAACGCGGATATTTTGTTGGCCTTCGATCAGAACGAGGGGGTGCGAAACCTGCATTTCCTGAAACCCGGAGGGAAGGCGGTCATCAACGTACACAAGCCCGAGAGCTTGGAGAACGCCCATCTGCAGGCCTTCATCAAGTCCCGTAATATCCATATTGCCCTCATCCCAGGATATGATATGCTGCGACAGCACATGGGGGGCAACTTCCTATTCTTGAACGTTCTCATCCTGGGAGCTCTGGCGGGGACGGGTATGGCGGACGTGTCCATGGAAGAGATCCGCCAGGCCGTGGCGGAGCTGGCTCCGGCCAAGGCCCGGGACGCGAATCTGGCGGTGCTGGAGCTGGGATACAAGCATTTCGCCTCCTAAACGGGGCGAGGGCCCGATTCTAGAGAACGACCAAGAAAAGGGGGGGCTTTCCCTAAGAGGGGGCTCCCCCCCTTTTGCGCCCAGGGGGAGGTCTCGCCGGGTGACATACGAGAGAGGATGGGTAAATATGGCGGCAAAATCATGGTGGCGGGAGACCATCGAGACGATTCTTTGGGCCCTGGCCCTGGCCCTGATCCTTCGGACCTTCGTGGTGCAGGCGTTCTGGATTCCCAGTGGGTCCATGATTCCCACGCTGGAGGTGAGCGACCGGGTGCTGGTGGCCAAGTTTTGGTATACGTTCTTCGAGCCCCGCCGAGGAGAGGTGGTGGTGTTCAAGTACCCCGTGGACCCCACCCGGGACTTCGTCAAGCGCATCGTGGGGCTCCCGGGGGATGTGGTCTACCTTAAAGACGGCGTGGTCTACGTGAACGACCAGGCCCTGGACGAGGCTTATGTTAAAAATCACGATTCTTTTAACATGCCCTCCCTGACGGTACCCCCGGGGCACTACTTTGTCCTGGGAGATAACCGCCCTAACTCCCAGGATGGGCGCTTCTGGCCCTCGGGGAGCCAGTTTGTCCCCAAGAGCTTCATCAGGGGGCCCGCCTTTTTCCGCTACTGGCCCCTGGATCGTCTGGGGCTCCCCTACTAGGTCATGGCGGGGCGCACGGTATGGTATCCGGGGCACATGGCCAAGGGGAAGCGAGCCCTGGAGGAGCTGGCTTCCAAGTTGGATGTGCTGCTGGAGGTGCGGGACGCCCGAGCGCCTCGCCTCACCGCCTCTTTTCAGGCCCAGGAGCTCCGACGGCTGCGCCCCGTCTGGGTGATCCTCGCCAAGCGCGATCTGGCGGAAGAGGGAGTGACGGCGTCTTGGCTCCGCTGGCTGGAACGGGACGGAGGTCGGGCCTGGGCGATGGATCTGCGAAAGGGCCGCCTGGACTACCTCCGGCGGGCCCTGCGGGAGATGGCCCCCGGGCATCGAGAGGCTAGGGTGGCCGTGGTGGGAGTGCCCAACGTGGGGAAATCCCTGCTTTTGAACCAGCTCCTTGGAGGGGCTCACCGGGCTCCGGTGGGGGGGATCCCGGGGATCACGAAGGGCGTGTCCTGGTACCGGGTGGAGGGGAATCTGCTGGTTGTGGATTCTCCGGGCATTCTGGATCCCAAAGCGGAGGCGGGGATCCAGCGGTCCTTGGCCTGGCTGGGGAGTTCCAAGGGAGAAGTCATCGGCGGAGCGGAGTCCCTGGCGGTGGACCTGCTGCGGTATCTGCGGGATCACGGCCTTTGGGGCGTGGTGGAGCGCACCTGGGGGGTGTGCCCCTCGGAGATCCCCGAGGGGGCGGAGGAGCCGGACGACCTGGACCTCCTGGGACGCCGCCTCGGCTGCCTGCTCCGGGGGAACCGGGTGGATCGGGAGCTGGCGGGACGCCGCCTTTTGGATGCCTTTTCCCAGGGGAAGGTGGGCCCCCTGTCCCTGGAACGGCCGGGAGAAGGGGGGGGCGGGGCGTGATCGTGGCGGGCACGGATGAGGCGGGGCGGGGTCCCTTGGCGGGGCCCGTGGTGGCTGCGGCGGCGGTGCTGGAGCCCTTTCAGATGCGAGAGTTGATGGGTTTGGGATTGCGGGATTCCAAGCGCCTTTCCCCTCGGCGCCGGGATATCATCTTCGCTTCCCTGGGTCTTTTGGGGGTGGTCTGGCGCGCCCAGGCGGCGTCTCCGGCGCGAATTGACCGAGACAACATCCTCCAGGCCTCGCTATGGGCCATGGGACGGGCCGTTTTGTCCCTCCCCGAGCGCCCCCACCTGGTGGTGGTGGACGGCACTGTGGAGATCCCTGGGTTACCCCTGCCCCAACGTGCCCTTCCCCGGGGGGATGATCGGGTGCTCTGCGTCGCGGCGGCCTCGGTGGTGGCGAAGGTGCTGAGGGACCGGATCATGGAGCGCTTAGGTCGTCTCTTCCCCGAGTACGGCTTCGGGGCCCACAAGGGCTATCCCACGGAGGCCCACCGGAGGGCCCTGGCCCTTTACGGCCCCTCTCCCGTGCACCGGCGCAGCTTTTCCTGGGGGGAGGGATCCTAGGTGGTGCGGGGCATCGGCGATCTGCCCCCTTCGGGTATTCCTCCCCGGGGGACCGAGGGCTTTCCCCGTCCCATCGACGGGGGGCGGGGGCGCGATGGGGCGCCTCCCCTGGTCCACGGCGCCCTGGTGGAGGGCACCGTGGTGGCCCTGGAGGGGGAAGAGGCCTACCGGATCCAGGTGGCGGGGCGCTTTCTCACCGCCCGATCCACCGTGCCCCTCTCGGTGGGGCAGCGCTTTCGCGCCGTGTGGGACGCCTCTGGGGACATCCCCATGCTGCGCCTTCAAGAGAGCGACCAGGCCCTGCTGGGGCGCATTTCGCCCCAAGACCGGGATCTGGCGGAGGCCCTCCTTTCCCGGGGTCTTCCCCTCTCCAAAGATGTCCTCTCCTCCCTCCGGGGAGCGTGGTTGCGCCTGGGGGGGGGATCGGAACGCCTGGGGCCCATGGTGGAGCTCTGGGCCCGCCACCTTCCCCTCACCGAGGAAAACCTTCGCATCTTGGCTTGGTATGCAACGCTGGATAACTCGGAGGTGCGCCGCCACTGGCGGCGTATCCGGGATCAGCTCAAAGACCCCGCGACTCCCCGGGAAGGCTATCTCCGGGGGCGTCTGGAAGACGACGAGCTACGGCGCTTCGCCACCGCCACGGGACTTTTAGCCACCCCGGCCCGGGAGGGAGTCGACCCCTCCCTGCTGACTCCGGTGCGCTGGCCCTTGGACGACGAAGAGCCCCTTCCGGCCAAGGTCTCGGCCCAGGTGGAAGAGACCAAGCACGGGAAGGTCTATCGGGTGGCCTTCGAGGTGGAGGGCGAGGCTCTGGGGGTGGTGGGGGGAGAGGTCACCAGCGACGGCGTGCAGCTGGCGGTGAACTTGCGCCCCGAAGACCCCATGATGGCTTCTTTGCTGCGGCGGCGCCTTCCGGAGCTGGAGCGCGACCTGGCCGATGGGGCGTTGCGCCTCGTCCGGGCGGGGGTGACGAAGCCCCGCCCCGGGGGAACCCCGACGAGGCTTCGTCGGGTGGATCTAGAGGCCTGAGCCGTGGCAGAAAAACCCCGGACCGAACGATTTAAAGCGGCGGCGCTACAGTACGACCGATCTCGCGATCGGGCCCCCCGGGTGGTGGCGTCGGGGAAAGGGGTGGTGGCGGAGCGCATCCGGGACCTGGCCCTGGAAGCCCATATCCCCATCGTGGAGGATGCGGCCTTGGTGAGCGCCCTGTTGGTGCTGGAAATTGGGGACGAGGTGCCGACGGAACTCTACGAGGCGGTGGCCAAGGTGTTATCCTTTGTGTACCGTCTGGACAAGGAACGGCGAGGAGTGAGGTCGTGAAAGATGCCCGGAAGGTCAAGGATGACGAAGGGTCCCTCCCGACGGGGCCCGGGGATCAAATCCCTTCGGCCCCTTCCCCCGCCGACTTGGGCCGTCAGGGAGAGGAGGAGGCCGCCCGGTACCTCCGTTCCCTGGGATGGACCATCCTGGGGAGGAATTTGCGGGCCGGAAAGAGCGAGATCGACCTGGCATGCCGGATGGGGAAAGATATGGTCTTCGTGGAGGTACGGGTGCGCTCCCTGGGAAAGTGGCAACCCCCGGAGACCACTGTGGGGCCCCGGAAGGTGGCCCACCTCGTCCGGGGAGCCCGGATCCTCGCCGAGCGCTGGCATTGGGAGGGTCCCTGGCGCATCGACCTGGTGGCTTTCACGGTGGATCGGAAGGGCGTGTGGCGGAGGGAACATCTGGAAGACATCACCGCAGGGGGGTGGGACCCTTGGGGGTCGTGCGGGGGGTAACGCTGCGGGGCGTGGATGCGGTGCCCGTGGAAGTCGAGGTGGAGATCACCGGGGGGCTTTTTGTCATCTCCGTGGTGGGCCTTCCGGATGCGGCGGTGCGAGAGGCCCGGGAGAGAGTGCGGGCGGCGCTGCGCTCCTCGGGGATCCCTTTGCGGGGGCGCGTGGCGGTGAACCTGGCGCCAGCGGACATCCCCAAGGAGGGGGCCCTGCTGGATCTTCCCATGGCCCTGGGCATGGCGGTGGCGTCGGGGGCCCTGCCTTCCCCTCCTCCGGCACTTTACCTAGGAGAGGTGGCGCTGGATGGGCGTCTCCGCCGGGGTCGGGGGGCCGTGCCGGCGGCCCTTCTGGCGCGCCAGATGGGCCTTCCCCTGTTCTTTCCCCGGGAAAACTCCTCCGAGGTGGCGTTGGTAGATGGGGTGGAGGCCTTTGCGGTGGACTCTCTCCCCTCTCTTATGGAGCATTTGCGAGGGGGGGCGCCACTTAGCCCCTTGGAGAGGCGCACCCTGAGTCCCGGAGAGCCCCGGGTCGATACGGACCTGGAAGACGTCAAGGGGCAGTCCGGGGCCCGGCGAGCCCTGGAGATCGCCGCCGCAGGGCATCATAACTTATTTTTCGTGGGGGCTCCGGGGTCGGGGAAGACCCTTTTGGCCCGGGCCCTGCGGGGCATCTTGCCTCCCTTGTCCTCCGAAGAGTTTCTCGAGGTCCTCCGGGTGAGGAGCGCCGACGGCCAGGAAGAGATCCCCGACCTTCAGCCCCCTTTTCGGGCCGTCCATCATACGGCCAGCACGGCGGCGGTCTGCGGTGGAGGATCGGCGCTGCGCCCCGGCGAGGTCAGTCTGGCCCATCGGGGGGTGCTCTTCCTCGACGAGCTGGCGGAGTTCCGACGGGATCTGCTGGAGGCCCTTCGTCAGCCCCTGGAAGACGCCACCATCACCGTGAGTCGGGCCACGGGGAGCGTCACCTACCCCTCTCGTGTGCTTTTGGTGGGGGCGGCGAACCCCTGCCCGTGCGGCTTCTGGGGCGACGTCATCCAGCCCTGTCGTTGCGCCCCCCAGGAGCGAGAGCGCTACCGTCGGCGCCTTTCCGGCCCCATCCTGGACCGCATCGACCTCCACGTGGCGGTGCCTCGCCTCTCGCCGGAAGAGCTCGTGGGCCTGGGAGATCGCCGGGGGGAGTCCAGCGCCCGGGTGAGGTCCCGGGTGATTCGGGCCCGGGAGATCCAGAGGCGTCGTTGGGAGCCCTTTGGATATCGCTGTAACGCCGAAATTCCCGAGCGCCTGTTGCGCCGAGAGACCCCCCTGGGGCCCACAGAAGCGGCCTTTTTGCGGGATGCGGCCCGGCGGATGACCCTGTCGGGACGGGGACTGAGTCGACTGTTGAGGGTGGCCCGGACCATCGCCGACCTCGACGGCGACGGCGCTCCGCTAGGAGTGTCCCATCTGGCGGAAGCTCTGGGCTATCGTCCCGGGGCACTGTGGTGAGGGGGGAATACGGCATGGACGGCATGGCGGAAGGAGCCCTTTTTCTTCTTACCCTGGGGGCGGCGGGGGCGACCAATGCCCGGATTTGGCAGGAGCTCTCCTCCCGGGGATCCTCCTGGCAAGAGCTTGTGGAGCCCGGGAGCGACGCCCTTTGGACCGCCCTGGGGGTGCCTCCGGGGACGGTGCGTCGCTTTCGCGGCTTGGCGGAGGGGTGTTTTGCCGAGAAAGAAGCGGAGCGGGCCGCCTTCCAGGGCGTACACCTGGTGACGGCGGCGGACCCTTCCTATCCTCCCGCCCTGTGGGACCTGGCCGACCCTCCTCCGGCGCTATACGTCCGGGGAAAGTGGCCCCTGGACTCCGGAGGGGTGGCGGTGGTGGGCACTCGGCGGTGTACCTCTTATGCCTTTCAGGTGGCCCAGGAGGTGGGACGCCGGGTGGCCCGGGCCGGGCGCTGGCTCATCAGCGGCGGTGCCATGGGGGTGGATGGAGGCGCCCATGGCGGTGCCCTGGAATCCGGAGGCCCCACGGCGGCAGTGTTTGGCACGGGGGTGGATGTCTTTTTTCCCGCCGAGCACGGGGACCTCTTTCGGCGCATCGTGGCCCAGGGGGGGACGTTGCTGAGCGAATTCCCCCTGGGAACGACGGGGCGCCCGTGGCAATTTCCCCAGAGAAACCGTATCATCGCGGCCCTGGCATCCCGTACGGTGGTGGTGGAAGCCCCGGGGCGCAGCGGCGCCCTGGTCACCGCGCGCCGCGCCATGGAGATGGGGCGAGAGCTCTGGGTGGTGCCCGGGCGCATCGACGAAAACGTCTGCGAGGGCTCCAACGCCCTGTTGGCGGATGGAGGATTCCCCCTGGTGGACGTGGCGCACTTCGCCGAAACCCTGGGAGGGCAACCCCTTCAGGGGACGCTGGGCCTATATGGGGATGAAAAATACGATTTGCCGTCCGATTTGGGGGATTTGGAGCGAAAAATTCTGGCCCAGTTGCGCGACCGGGGAGATCAGACGATTGACAACCTTGCCACGGGGGGTACAATGAGCTCCGCCCATATTTCCAGTGCCTTGGCCCTGCTCAACGTCCGAGGGTTGGTATACCCATCGGGCCCTGGCCGGTGGAGGGCCTCGCTTAAAAAATAAAGCTCAACAACAGACCATCCGGAGGTGCGACGCGCGTGTCCATAAGGATTTTGCATCCCCGGGAGTGTTCGGCTCTCACTCCCGAAACTTGGCGCCTTGTGGCGGTTTATCTGGGAATCCAGCCCCATTCGGATTCGGCGCTGGAACGATCCCTGGAGGGGGCGATGGTTCTGTCTCAGGCCGAAGGGGTCCCCGTAGGAGTCGACGCCTTCAGGACGCTCTTTTCCTGCGGGGAGGCCCCCATGCCGGGAAGGGCCCCGTGGGACGAAGAGGGGGACGGGGTCTACCTATCCGCCACTCGTTGGGCTTCCTGAGGCCGCCATGGCGGAAAAGACCTTAGTCATCGTAGAATCCCCCGCCAAAGCCCGGACCCTGGGAAAGATCCTGGGTCGGGGCTTTTCCATTGCGGCCAGCATGGGGCATGTCATGGACCTTCCCCGGAGCAAGCTCGGCATCGACATCGAAAACGGTTTCGAGCCCCAGTATATCCCCGTCAAGGGCAAGGCAAAAATCCTAAAAGAGCTCAAGGCCCAGGCCGCCAAAAGCGATCGGGTCCTTCTGGCCTCGGACCCCGATCGGGAAGGAGAGGCCATCGCCTGGCACTTGGCCCAGGCCCTGGGGGTGGACGGCCGAACATCCTGTCGCATTCGCATGTACGAGATTACCCCCAAGGGCGTAAAAGAGGCCGTGGCGGCCCCGGAACCCATCGATGCCAGTCGGGTGGAGGCCCAGCAGGCCCGCAGGGTGCTGGATCGCATCATGGGGTACTCCCTCTCCCCCTTGCTGTGGAAAAAAATTCAGCCCCGCCTTTCCGCTGGCCGGGTGCAGTCCGTGGCTCTTCGCCTTCTGGCGGAGCGGGAGCGAGAGATCGAAGGCTTCGTCCCCCGGGAGTACTGGTTGGTGGACGTGGAGGCCGAAGGCGATGGGGGGCGATCCTTTACCCTGAGGCTGGAGAAGCGCTCGGGCAAGGGGTGGGCCCCGGAGAGCGAAGAAGAGGCCCGGAGCGCGGAGGCCGTCCTGCGCCGAGAGGCGCTGACGGTGTCTTCCTTCCGGGAAAAAGAGAGCCGTCGCCCTCCCCTGCCGCCCTTTAAAACCAGCACCCTTCAGCAAGAGGCCGCCCGGCGCCTGGGCTTTGCCCCCCGGAAGACCATGACGGTGGCCCAGCAGCTCTACGAGGGGGTGGAGCTTCCCGGCCGAGGACCGGTGGGGCTCATAACCTACATGCGCACCGATAGCCTGCGCCTCAGCGGTGACGCCGTGGCCATGGCCCGGCGCTTCATCGAAAAGACCCATGGGGAGAGCTATGTTCCCCCGGTGGCCATGGCATATGTGGCCAAGGGGCGATCCCAGGATGCCCACGAGGCCATCCGCGTCACCGACGTAACCCTCACCCCCGAGGAGCTGAAAAAAAGCCTCAGCGGCGAGCAGTACAAGCTCTACGACCTCATCTGGCGCCGTTTCGTGGCGTGCCAGATGGCCGCCGCCATCGTGGCCAGCACCACCGTGGAGGCGACGTGCGACATCTACGGCCTGAAGCACACCGGGGCCCGGCTCCTCTTCGACGGCTGGGGCAAGGTCTGGCCCTTGGATCTGAAAGAAGAGAGCGTGCCCCAGGCCCGGGAGGGAGAGACGCTGGAAGTGCGCTCCGTCTCTACGGCCCAGCGCTTTACCACTCCTCCTCCCCGCTTCGCCGAATCCGGCGTGGTGAAGGCCCTGGAGGAAAAGGGCATTGGCCGCCCCTCCACCTACGCCGCCATCATCCAGACCCTCTACGACCGGGGGTATGTGGAGCGAAACGAGGAAAAGCGTCTCCAGCCCACCGGCTTGGGGCTGGCGGTGAGCGATTTTCTCGTGGCCCATTTTCCTGGCATCGTCAACACCGAATTCACCGCAGGCATGGAAGACGAGCTGGATGACGTGGAAGGGGGGCGGCGCCCCTGGCGAGGGGTGGTGGAGGGCTTCTGGGGTCCCTTTTCCTCCCAGTTGAGAGAGGCGGAAAAAAACGCCCAGCGGGTGATGCTCCCCGTGCGGGAGATCGGGGAACAATGTCCGGAGTGCGGATCTCCTCTCGTCATAAAACGGGGGCGCTTCGGAGAGTTCATCGCCTGTTCCGGCTATCCCCAGTGCCGCTTCAGCCGTCCCTTGCTGAAAAGCATCGGCGTATCCTGCCCCACCTGCCAGACGGGAGACGTGGTTCGGCGCCGGAGCCGCAAGGGGGGGCGCGTATTCTACGGCTGCTCCCGCTACCCCTCCTGTGACTTCGTGTCCTGGCTCCAACCTGCGGGGGGGAGCTGCGCGACCTGTGGCGGCTTCCTGGCGGTGCGGGGGCGAAGCAAGACCCCCTTCTGCCCCGCTTGCGCCGGGATAAAAGTGCGAGGGGAGGCGGCGAGCGACTCCGGAGAAGAAGGCCTCCGCACCCCACCGTTGGCGCCGGAGAAGGGCCGGGGCGCCAAAAAATCCGAGGCCGCCGGGGAGTCAAAAAAGAAGGCGGTTCGCCGTGTTGCGGGATCCCTTCTGGAAGATGGGAAGGTCCCCGCCACCCCTAAAAAGGCCCCGACCCGAAAGAAGGCGCCCTTGGAAGTCCCCGAGGACCTCGATTCCGACGCCGAAGCCCCCAAGGCGCCGTCGCGCCGCCGTGTTGCGGGAGCCCTTCTGGAAGATGGGAAGGTCCCCGCCACCCCTAAAAAGGCCCCGACCCGAAA
>CALMLW010000325.1 GCA_937868015.1 uncultured Synergistaceae bacterium
CGTACAGTAGCTATAAGTCGACGGTTTTTTTGTCTTGACAATGGGGGCCACCATAGGGGCCGTGCCTGGAGATCATCCATGGCAGGGAGATCTGCGGCGAATGTAGTAGGGGCGAAAAATCTTGGTTCAATAGCACCTAGTGTGGGTCATCCACCAGAGGTGGCTGATCCCGAGTTCAAATTTACCGCCAACAAGGTAACAAGCCGCCTTGAGATTTTTAAGTGTGCGAAATCCGCGAGCCTTCGCTTTGGCCGCCTGGATGAGGCTGTTCAACCCCTCCAGGATGCCATTGCTCACTCCGGTCTCCACGGAGCGAAGAATGCGGTCCTGGTGGTTTTTCAAGCCCTTGGCCACTCGTATCATGGGCGCAAGACGGCTGTGCGTGGCCCAGAAGTACCAGTGGCGGAAACAGGCATGGGCACACGCAAGATCGTTCTCGCGAAAGATGTCCCGAAAGGATTCTTTTATCGCCCAGGCCCGAGCCGTTTGCAGGTGGTGTGCGGGGCGCGTCAACTCTTCCAGCCGAACTTTTTGTGTCGCACTCAGGTTTTCAGGGTTCCGGAGCCAGATGTACTTGGTCTGCGCCAGTTTCGGATCCCGAAGCCGCTCCTCGCGGCGCACCTGATCAAGGGCCTTTTGCACGAGCTTTACCACATGGAAGCGGTCATAAACGATCTCCGCCCCCGGAAAGTGTGCCAGGATGCCCGCTGTGAAGGTGGTGCTCATATCGCAGGAGAAAAGTTCCATCTGGTCCGCATGCCCTCCGTGGATTTCAAGATGGCTCCGGAAAGATTCGAGGGTGTCGATGCCCCTTCCTTCGGCCACGTGGATGACCCGGTTCTGTTCAAGGTTGGCGAAGACGGTGATGTAGTTATGCCCCTTGCGGGAGGATGTTTCGTCAACACCGACGTACCGCACATCGGAGAGGTCGAGGGACGCAAGTTCCCCATCAATCTGCCGGTGAAGCAACCGCCACAGCCTGGTGCTCCAGACATTCAGGATTTTGGCCGCCGCCTCCACCGGCATCATGCGCATCAGGGCCATGGCCAACGATTCGAAGAACAGGGTGAAACCGCTCCCTGGGCGCGCCCAAGGCACCGTCACCTGGTGGACACCGCAACGGTCGCAGGAGACCCGGGGCATCCGGGCGTGGAGATAGGTTTCGAACTCGAAGAAGTTCAGATGGCGCCAGGTGCGCTCCAGGGTGTCGTGAACCCCGCACCCGGGGGTGTCGCACTTGGGGCAGGGGAATTTCGTGCCCCGGTCGAAGTCGAGGGAGATGTCGATCCGATGCTCCTCAGGCGAGAGCGTGATGTCGGTGACGTGCCACTCGGTTCCCAACCCCAACGCCATTTCAAAGAGCTCCTTCATATCCTTCATGTTTCTCATGCCTCCATCGCCGCCTCGGGAGACGGAAAAGTAAACTCCTGTGGGGGAAGACTACCACAACAACTACGAGGGCTGGAGAGGATGCCCACAAAAAATGCTATAGAACCAAAATTTTTCGCCCCTAGGCAACCCCTTTCGCAGACCATCCACAGCCCTTCCCCAGACCTCCGGAAGGATCTTCCGTAGTCCCCCCACAGATCGCTCTCCGGGGCTCCCCCAGTGCGCCCCGTTGTGCTATCCTGTAAAATCAGAAGCCAACACAAGGGGGGAGAAGCCAGTGACCCAAGAACTGCGAGAGACTTCCCAAGAAAACGACGATGTCGAGCGACGCTTCGACGACGAGCTCTGGAAGGAGATCATCGGCAAGTTCTTTCACCCCATGCTTCGCTCCGCCCTCCCCAAGCTGGCAAAAGACGCCGATGTCTCCAAACCCGTGGCCTTTCTGGAAACAGAGCTCCGGCGCCTGGCGCGCTTCACACGGCGATACAGCCAAAGCCCCCCGGACTCCCGGAAGTTTGTCGACATCCTCGCCGTGGTTCCCCTGCTCTCCGGAGCGGACAAGTGGGTTTTGCTCCATGTGGAGATCCAGGGGCGCGGGGGCCGGGAGGAGCGGTATCTGTCAACCGACCTGTCGCTTTTCCCGGGTTAAAGTCTCTCGGACTCTT
>CALMLW010000326.1 GCA_937868015.1 uncultured Synergistaceae bacterium
ATCCTCGTCCACCCATTGGTGTCCGTAGGGCAAAAACGCCATCGTCATCCCCTCCTTATCTTTTCAATTCGCTTCCCGCCCCCCAGACCTTTCGTTCCGGGAAACACCCTGCGGGAACCCCTCTTTCCGAAGATTCTCCCCTTCGGAAGGAGTCGGGAGGACTGCTCTTCCCTCCCATGATGCGTCACCCCAGAACTCTTTTTCCCCCTAAAGGAAAGATGTAGCGCGAAACGGCGCCTTCTGTCAAGGATTTTTTGCCACACCCTCATCGCCGAGAGGCCGAAGCCCCTCTCCGCAGCGTTTTTCTTCCAATACACGGCACGCCCCCGAGCCCGTCGCCCTATTCGCCACGGACCAAGAGCGTTCCCTGGAGCGCCCCCGTTTTTTTGCTCGGGGAGGGGTTTTCTCCATCGCCCGAAGAACTATCGTTCAGCGGGAATCTAGGCAAAATGCGGTTTTCTGCGGCAAAAAGCATTGACTCAGAATAACGATGGGGCGTATGCTCTCCGGAGAGGAACCGTCCGTTCGACGCGCGCCTTGCGAGAGCGAACGGCTCTTGTGGTGTGCACCCCTCGTGAGGAGCGACGGTTATGACCATCATTGAAGATCGCTGGTTGTCTGTCGAAGAAATATGCCGATATCTGGGCGTGAGCAACGATACCGTCCATCGATGGATCGACACTAACGGCATGCCGGCTCACCGCATGGGCCGTCTTTGGAAGTTCAAAAAAGACGAGGTGGACGGCGGGGCACGCCAGGGGAAGGCGGGGGAGCGATGATGACGCTGACCCCGGCCCAAAGGGAGAACGCCCAAAGGTTCGGATTCCGCTTCGGCCCCGGAGGAGGACATACCTCGCGCACCATCATGCTCGACGAGCTTGAAAGCCTCTTTTCCTCTTTTGAGCATGGCACAGCCCGCAGGCCGGAGTACCGCAAAGCCATCGTCGAGGAGAATTGCCTGGTTAAGAGATCGGTGGAAAACAGACGTTTGACTTACAAGCATCTTGTCGATCTTTTCTCGCTCAACACCGACGAGGCCCTTTTCCGCGCGCTCCTCTTCTTCTGGGAGCGCGACCCCCGGTCCCATGCGCTGTTGGCCCTGCTTTGCGCCCTTGCCCGTGATCCGCTCCTGCGACAGGCAACCCCCTTCATCCTTTCCTTCACTGAAGGTACCGTTATTTCACGGGAGATGGTGGAGGACCACATGAAGGCCCAGAACCCCCATCGGTTTAGCAGCGCCACCATCAAGTCCATGGCGCAGAACATCAACGCCTCCCTCACCAAAACCGGCCACCTGATGGGGCGGTCGCGGAAAAATCGATCCCGGGCCACCGCCACGACGGCCACCGTGGCGTATGCCCTTTTTCTCGGGTACCTGCTTGGGTACCGGGGCAAGGATCTTTTCCAGAGTGAATTTGCCAACGTTCTTGAAGGCTCCTACGAGCAACTACTCCTGTTGGCCGAAGATGCGGCGCGACGGGGGTGGATCGTGTGTCAACGTGTGGAGGAGATGCTCCATATCAAGTTTCCCGCACTCCTGACGGCGGAGGAAGGGGAGTTGCTTCGTGGGTAGAATCAAAAAATTAATCGAAGCCTACGCCACATACATGAAAATCCCCTGGAGGCAAGATGTGGCCCCTTCCCAGCGGATCATCTTCTGCATTTATGATGCCGAGGAGGAGTTACGCCTGAGAAGGCATCTCGGAGAGTTTGACCTGGCCACCCGCGCGGCGAAGCATGTCTGGCATCCCTTCGATCTCACCGATACCTTCGCCCAGTGGATGGGGAGGTCGCGCTATGTCGAGAAATACTACCAAAATCCGCAGTTTCTTGACAATATATTAAATTATTACGAAGAAGCTTTAGTGCAAAAATTCATCGACGAGGTCCAACAGATCCCCGACATGGCCAACGCCGTGGTTTCCCTCATGGGGGTCGGATCCCTTTTCGGCCTGCTCAAGGTGAAAGACGTGGTGGAGAAATGCGTGCCCCACGTGCCGGGGCGCCTGGTGGTCTTTTTCCCCGGCAGCTTCGAGGCGAAAAGCAACAACTACCGCCTCTTCGACAGTTACGACGGATGGAACTACCTGGCCGTGCCCATCACCGCAGAAAAAACTTTCTAGAAATCGGGGAGTGAAAAATGAGAAATCTTGACGTTTACCTCAAAAACCCCCTGACCCAGAAACTGGTCAACGAAGGCGTCGCCAACGTCAACGACGACCGAACCGCCTTGGCCATGCAGGTGCTTCGGTACGAACTGGAGACCTTTGTGTGCGACGGGCAGTACGAAAAAGGCCTGGCCCACGTCCTTGAAACCTATCTGAAAAACATCGACGAAGCCCAGCAACCCGCCGTATGGATCAGCGGTTTTTTCGGCTCCGGCAAATCGCATTTTGTCAAGATGCTGCGGGCCCTCTGGGAGGATACGCGCTTTGAAGACGGCGCCACCGCCCGAGGCATTGTTCGGCTGCCTCAATCCATCGGCGACCTTCTCAAGGAACTGTCCACCCAGGGAAAGCGGCACGGGGGGCTCTTTGCCCTTTCCGGCACCCTGGGTTCCCGGGCGTCGGACAAATCCGTCCGGCTCGCCCTGCTCGAAATTGTGCTGAAAGCCGCCGGGCTGCCCGGCAACTACCCCCGCGCCCACTTCGTGCTCTGGTTGCGCCAAAATGGCATAGAGGAAAAAGTGAAATCGTACGTGGAAGACCTCGGGGGCGTCCCCTGGCACGAAGAACTCGCCCATTTCTATGTGGGAGACAGGCTGCACGAGGCCCTGGCCCGTGCGAAACCCGAACTCTTTCCCACCCCCGCATCCTGCGTGCAGACGCTGACCAGCCTCTTCCCACCGGTACAGGACATCTCCAGCGAGGAGATGCGGGACACCCTGCGGCGGGCCCTCTCCCGCGACGGAAAATTTCCCCTCACCGTCATCATCCTCGACGAAGTGCAGCAATACATCGGATACGGTACCCAACAATCCCAAGAACGCTCCCTCGGCGTGCAGGAGACCGTAGAGGCCTGCTGCAAGGAAATCGGCGGCAAGCTCCTCTTCATCGGCACCGGGCAGACCGCCGTAACGGCGGAAAATCTCAAGCGGCTCGAAGGGCGCTTCACCGTCCGCATTGAGCTCTCCGACGCCGACGTGGACAGCGTGGTGCGCCAGGTTGTGCTGGCCAAGAAACCCGAGGCCAAAGCCCCCCTCGAAGAAATTGCCCAGGACCATCTGGGGGAAATCTCCCGTCATCTCCAGGGCTCCACCATCGGACACAAGGAGGCCGATGTCCCCTATTTCCCGCAGGATTACCCGATTTTGCCCGTCCGGCGGCGCTTTTGGGAGACCGCCCTGCGCGTCCTTGACCCCACGGGCACCAACAGTCAGCTGCGGAACCAACTGAGCATGGTGCACAAGGCCATCCAGAGCAACGCCGAAGCCCCCGTGGGCACCACCGTCCCTGCGGACTACCTATATTTTGATGCGGCGGAAAAGCTGCTCCAGTCCTTCATCCTTCCTCGCACAATCTACGAAAAAACCATGAAATGGCAGCGCGGCGGCGAAGAGGAACGCCTCATGGCCCGGATCTGTGGCCTCGTTTTTCTTGTTAACAAAGTGTCGGCGCTAAACAAAGAAATTGGGGTGCGAGCCACCGTGGACACCCTTGCCGATCTGCTCCTTGAAGACCTCACCCAGGGATCGGCCTCCCTGCGGGCCCGCCTCCCCGAAATACTGGAGAAATGCGAGAAGGCGGGCCACCTGATGAAGGTCAAGGACGAATACCACAACCAGACCGAAGAAAGCACCGCCTGGAACAACGAGTTTCTCCACCATCAGGGGCGCTTCCACAGCGAAACCGCCCTGATCGACGGCGAGCGGTACGCCCGGATAAAGGCGAAAACTGCGGAGATCGTTCGCAGGCTCTCCGTGATGCACGGAGCTTCCAGAGTTGCCCGGGAAGTTCGCCCGCACTTCGATGCCGGGTCCCCCAAAGATGTCGGAGCACACCTCTACATCTGCGTTCGAGAGGGCTACGACGTCGACCGCGTGCGGCGCGAAGCCTTCGAGGCGGGAAAGGATTCCCCCCTCATTTTCCTCTTCCTCCCCCAACAGGACGCCGACGAGCTGCGGAACAACCTCATCGACCTGAAGGCGGCACAGGCCACCATGGACACCAAAGGCGTGCCTGGCTCCACCGAGGGCAAGGAAGCCCGCGACGCCATGGAAACCAAGCGCTTCAACGCCGAGCGCCGCGTTGAAGAGTTGCTCGATGCCTGCTTTGCCAAGGCTCGCGTCTTTCAGGCTGGCGGCAACGAAGTCCTGGGCGACGCCCCGTCGAAGATGCTCGAAGAGGCGGCGCAGAACGCCCTGGTACGGCTCTACCCCAACTTTTGCGAGGCCGACCACCCCAAATGGCACAAGGTGTTTGAAAGAGCCCGGGAAGGTGCCCTGGACGCCCTAAAGGCCGTGGAGTATGACGGCAAATCCGAAAGCCACTCCGTCTGTCGCGCCCTGCTGAACGCCATGGTGGGCGGCAAAAAGGGTGCGGAAATCCGAAGCGCCTTCGAGGCCCCGCCATACGGGTGGCCCCGGGACGCCATCGACGGGGGGCTGGCCGTTCTGCTGGTCTGCGGGCTGATCCGGGGGCAGAACAACCCGAAGTACGACCTGGTCCGCGCCACGGT
>CALMLW010000327.1 GCA_937868015.1 uncultured Synergistaceae bacterium
CTGTCGGAGGGCGCCGGAGATCGCCGCACCCCCCGTTCCCGGTGCTCCACAAGGCAAATCGGGGGCTACTATACCATAATCCTGGGGAAAACGTAAAGAACCCCTGAGGGAAAAGCCCTTTGACACATTTATTTTGCCGGAGACGGCAAGGAACGAAGCAAGTAGCATTAAAACACATCGATGTGGTTCATGCCCAACACCTGATCCCGCCTATCTTCGGCCTTCTCAGGGGGCGGTCGGAGGAAGCAATAAGGAGCTAATGAAGAAGGAGGAGTGGGCGTGTCTTTTTCGGAAGATATCCAGCAATTAGAATTAATAATTCGGCGTTTAGAAGAAGAACGCATGCCCCTGGAAGAAGCCCTTTCACTGTTCCGCCGGGGGACGGAAGTGTTTCGGGGCTGTCGATCTTTTCTTCGGGAGGCATCCCAGGAAATCCGCCTTCTGTCGGAAAATGACCCCGACGACGTGACGGGGTCCCCCTGGGCTCCCGAATCGGCGGGGTCCCCCGGACGTCCCGACCCCTCTTCTCCGGCGTCGGAAACCTCAAAGGAGGAAAAAAGTGAGCGAATTTGATGCCGTTCGAAATACCTTGGCCGCCCGACAGAAGACGGTGGACAGCGCCCTGGAGGGCCTCTGTGGCCCTTGTCCCCCCGGTGTACCCGATCGCCTCTGGCAATCCATGCGCCACTCGCTGCTCGCAGGGGGTAAACGCCTTCGGCCGGTTCTTTGCATGGCAGGAAGCGAGCTGGCGGGCAGCACCCCCGATCGGGGCCTGCCGATGGGGATCGCCTTTGAAATGGTACACACCGCCTCTTTAATCCACGATGACTTACCCTGCATGGACAATGACGTCCTTCGACGGGGGCTTCCCACCAACCATGTTATCTTCGGCGAATCCCTCGCCCTGCTTGCGGGGGACGCCCTCCTGGCCTGGGCTTTCTCTTATCCCTCCTCTCTACTGGTCCAAGCTGGGGTATCCGCCGAGAGGATCGTGCGCGCCACGGAAATTTTCGCCCAGGCGGTGGGGCCTTGGGGCATCTGCGGGGGCCAGGTGCTGGACTCCGACCCCTTGAGCATCCGCGAAGGCGACGACTTCCTGTGGGACATCGCCCGGGGGAAAACCGCCACCCTCATCCAGGGAGCTTTGCTATCGGGGGCCATTTTGGGAGGAGCGGGACCGGAGATTGAGGAACGCACGGCGGAGT
>CALMLW010000328.1 GCA_937868015.1 uncultured Synergistaceae bacterium
ATACGTGCGCGAGCATTTGGCTACCACTTTTTGCCAGACTCTCTAGCATTTCTCCGCTGGTGGCCCCCGGGGGGATGGGGTGACGCTCCTGGGCAAGGATAGGGCCCGCGTCCATCTCGGGCACAAGGCGAAAGACCGTCACTCCCGTCTCTTCGGCCCCGTCCATGATGGCCCGGGGAACGGGGGCCGCTCCGCGATAGAGGGGCAAAAGGGAAGGATGGACGTTCAGGCACCCCCAGGGGGGCGTGTTCAGGAAAGGGGAGCGGATAAACTGAGAAAAATCGATCACCACGAGGGCGTCGGGGCGTTCGGTGGCCAAAAATTGGACCAAGGCGGGTTCTTCCGAAAGGCGAAAGGAGTGCGTAGGGGTGTACCCCGCTTCGCGAGCTGCGTCTTCCACCGGGGTGGGGCGAAAATGAAGCCCCCTTCCTGCAGGGCGCGGGGGAGCGGTGATGACCCGCAAAAAGGGCGTTTCTTTCGCGAGGATCCTGAAACAGGCGGCGGCAAAGGGGCCATTGCCCAAAAACCAGAGGCGCATGGGGTCACTCCTGACGGCGGCTGAGCCGCCGGCGGACGGATTCTCGCTTCAAGGGAGAGAGATGGTCGATCAGGAGTTTGCCGTGCAGATGATCGATCTCGTGGGTCAGGGCCCGGGCCCCCAGGTCTTCTTCTTCGATTTCGTAGGAGTGGCCCTTATCGTCCTGGGCTTCCACCACGACCCGCCGGGGGCGCGTCACTTCTTCGAAGATGTCGGGGAAGCTGAGACACCCTTCCTCTCCTCTTTGCTCCCCTTCGGTGCTCTTTATGCGGGGATTGATCAGGACATATCGCTTTTCACCCAGGCGCACCACCGCCACCCGGAGGGAAACGCCGACCTGAGGAGCGGCGAGGCCCACGCCATCGTAGGCTTCCATGGACTCCCACAGATCGGAGACCAAAAGGGCTAGGTCCTCGCCAAAATCTACCACGTCTTCCGGCATTCGGCGTAACACCGGGTCTGGGAAAATTGCCAAGGGTCTCAAGGGCATGGACATCCTCCTCGATCGGCCGCCTCCCCGGACGGCCTCAGCCACGAATAACAAATGTTCGGTTTAAATTTCTTCTCTTGAATGGGATGAATAGCTTCCTTAGGAGGTCCTATCGTTTTAGAGAAAAGAGTCCCAGCGCCATGCATGGTGTGTACTGGAGGAAGTTCCCGTCAATTCCTTCTTTCCGAAGGCGGCAATCGCGCAGGGAAGGATCCAATTAACGATTAAAATAAAAGTTTTCCCCTTTCGTTATTTCGCCTCGCCTCTTTTTTCCCGTGTGCTCCGGGGGAAACCGCCACGAGAGGAGGGAGAAAGAGAGGGGCCGGGGCGGCCAAAGAGGGGCGAGGAGGGGCACCAAGGGGAAGGGGCATCCCCAGGAGCCCACTCCTCGCGGGCGAAAGCTTTTATCTCCCGAGATCTCAGGTCTTTTACATCAAAGGCCCGAGAGGTCTCCCTGAAAACTGGCGAGTTTTACTGCTTCAAAACGTCTCCGAAGAGGTCTCCCAGCGTGACGGAGGCGTCTTCC
>CALMLW010000329.1 GCA_937868015.1 uncultured Synergistaceae bacterium
AGGGCGGCGGAAAGGCCCGCCACAGCCAGGAGCACCCGGAGGCCCCTCTTTTGGGCCGAGGCTGCATAGGCGACGACGTGGTCCGGGGTGCGATGGGCCGAGGCCACCGTGACTTCAAAGGGAATGTCCAGGGCCCGGAAGATCTCTGCCGCCTCCTGGGCCAGAGGCAAGTCGGAGGCGGAGCCGAGCAGGACGCCCACCCGGGGTCGGGCGGTACGAGCCCGAGCCCCGATGTCCCGGCGGAAGTGCATGCCGGGAAAAGAGATCTTTTTTACCCCTTCATAGGCATTTTCCCAAGCTTCTTCTAGGTCGTTTCCCCGCCCCACCACCGTGAGCACTCGCCCTCCGGCGGTGATGACCTCGTCTGAGGAGTTCTTTATCGTCCCCGCATGGAAGACCATCACGTCGTCCCGGCCTGCAAGGGCTTCGAGCCCGGAAATGACGCGTCCCTTTTCGTAGGGGCCCGGGTACCCTTCGGAGGCGAGGACCACTCCCACCGTGGCTCGGGGAGACTCCGAGGGCCACGGGTACGAGGCGAGGTCTCCCTGAGCACAGGCTAAAAAGGCCTCGGCCCAGTCCATGTCAAGGGCCGGGAGGACCACCTGGGCTTCGGGGTCTCCGAAGCGCACGTTGTATTCCACCACGTGGGGCTCGCCTCCTACCACCATAAGGCCTACGTAAAGAACGCCGCAGAAGGGAATTCCCTCTTCCTGGAGCCCCCGAGCGGTGGGCTCCAGGATGCGGCTTTCTATCTTATGCATGAGGCGAGCGTCGGCTTGGGGTACGGGGGTGTAGGCTCCCATGCCTCCGGTGTTGGGCCCTTGGTCTCCTTCGGCAACGCGTTTGTGGTCCTGGCTGGGAGGGAGGAGGCGAAAGTTTTGTCCATCGAAAAGGGCCAGGACCGTCATCTCCCATCCGGGCAAAAAGTCTTCCACCACCACGGTTTTCCCCGCTTCTCCCAGGACGTGCTTTTCCAGGAGATCTTGGCACAGGCGATCGGCTTCTTCTCGGGTCTCGGGCAAAAAGGCCCCTTTGCCCGCCGCCAGGCCGTCGGCTTTGACCACGAAGGGAGGAGTTCTCTGGTCCAGGGCCCGCTGGGCCTCTGCCAGGGATTGACACACGGCGAAGGGGGCGGTGGGAATGCCATGGCGCCCCATGAA
>CALMLW010000330.1 GCA_937868015.1 uncultured Synergistaceae bacterium
GTGAGAAACGAAGTCCAACGGACCTTCGGGGCCCTTTCGTGAAGATTCGCCACCCTCAAGAAGGAAAGGCGGAGTCAAAAGGACGCCCGGACGCCCCCTTTCCGGGGCGCCGGGGCCCCCAGGGGACGGTGGCAGGACCAGACCGAGGAACCCGGGCCTTTGACCAGGCCGTACAGGAAATAGAAATTCGGGCTCTGCTGGAAGAGATGGAAGCTTTGGGCAAGCAACTTTTTCGCTTCCCCTCAGCCGATCTTTTGGCCCGTTACCGGAGCGCCGTGGGGACCCTTTTGCGATATGTCGAACAGGGGTTACGGGTGCGAAAGGACCTGCGGTGGCGACGCCACGACCGGTCGGCCTACGTTCTCATTGAGCGGGCGGAGCGAGCCCTGGGCGAAATTGAATCCGTACTCGTTCGAGAAGGGGAAAGGACGCGTCTGCTGGACTTACTGGACGAGGTAAAAGGATGCCTGATCTCTCTATTGCTTTGAAAGAAACTCCCGGATGGGCCACTTTGGCGGCTTGGCTATCCCGCCGCGAGATGCCGCACACCTGGGCGATACGCGTTGACCCCGCTCGGGCCAGGGAAACGGTACGGATCCTGGCACACCTTTTTTTGTGCCCGGGGGGGAGCGGCTCCGACGGTTGCCCCACCTGCGGAGCATGGCGAGGAGAAGACCATCCAGATTTGGTGGAAGCCGGAGCCCCTGGAGCTCCTCCCGGCATAGGAGAGTGCCGAGAAATTACAGGGGAGCTCTATCTGGCGCCGGTGGCAGGGAAAAGAAAAGTGGCCGTGATCCATGCGGCGGATCGACTTTCGCTCCCCGCAGCAAACAGTCTACTAAAAGGGGCCGAAGAGCCTCCGACTACGGTCCTGGTGTGGCTCCTCCTGGAGAGCGACTCCCTCCTTCCCACCTTGCGTAGCCGGGCGTGCTCTCTAGACCTTCGCCCTCGAAACGAAAAAACCGACTATGGGGACTCGCCCCCGGTATTCCCCCAGGACCGAGACCCCGGGGCGTGGGGCACGTGGCTCCTATCTCCGGAATGGGGGCGCGATCGGAGCGCGGATCGCTTTCGCCAGGATCTCCAGACGT
>CALMLW010000331.1 GCA_937868015.1 uncultured Synergistaceae bacterium
ACGTCTGGAGATCCTGGCGAAAGCGATCCGCGCTCCGATCGCGCCCCCATTCCGGGGATAGGAGCCACGTGCCCCATGCCCCGGGGTCTCGGTCCTGGGGGAATGGCGGTGGTGAGCCCCCATAGTCGGTTTTTTCGTTTCGGGGGCGAAGATCTAGAGAGCACGCCCGACTACGCAGGGTGGGAAGGAGGGAGTCGCTCTCCAGGAGGAGCCACACCAGGGCCGTCGTCGGAGGCTCTTCAGCCCCTTTTAGTAGACTGTTTGCCGCAGGGAGTGAAAGTCGATCCGCCGCGTAGATCACGGCCACTTTTCTTTTCCCTGCCACCGGCGCTAGATAGAGCCCTCCCGTCATTTCTCGGCACTCTCCTATGCCGGGAGGGACTCCGGGGGCTCCGGCTTCCACCAAATCTGGATGGTCTTCTCCTCGCCATGCTCCGCAGGTGGGGCAACCGTCGGAGCCGCTCCCCCCCGGGCACAAAAAAAGGCGTGCCAGGATCCGTACCGTTTCCCTGGCCCGAGCGGAGTCGACGCGTATTGCCCAAGTGTGCGGCATCTCGCGGCGGGAGAGCCAAGCCACCAAAGTGGCCCATCCGGTAGTTTCTTTCAAAGCAATAGAGAGATCAGGCATCCTTTTACCTCGTCCAGCAAGTCCAGCAGACGCGTCCTTTCTCCCTCTCGAACGAGTACGGATTCAATTTCACCCAGGGCTCGCTCCGCCCGCTCGATGAGGACGTAGGCCGATCGATCATGGCGCCGCCACCGCAGGTCCCTTCGCACCCGCAACCCCTGTTCGACATATCGCAAAAGGGTCCCCACAGTACTTCGGTAACGAGACAACAGCTCGGCTGAGGGAAAGCGAAAAAGTTGCTTGCCCAAAGCTTCCATCTCTTCCAGCATGGATCGGATTTCTATTTCCTGTACGGCTTGGTCGAAGGCCCGGGCTCCTCGGTCTGGCCCCGCCACCGCCCCCTGGGGGCCCCGGCGCCCCGAAAAGGGGGCGTCCGGGCGTCCTTTTGACTCTGCCTTTCCTTCTTGGGGGTGGCGAATCTTCACGAAAGGGCCCCGAAGGTCCGTTGGACTTCGTTTCTCAC
>CALMLW010000332.1 GCA_937868015.1 uncultured Synergistaceae bacterium
CCCTTCAAGGAAGTCTTCAAAAAGATTTTCCGCGTCTCCCGTGAAGAAGAGGGCGAAGAAGAGGGCGAAGAAGAGGCCCCCGGGGCCATCTCCCCCGACACGCCCCGGAGCTGCCTCCGATGCGGCGCCGAGGCCGAGGAAATCCTCCGCCAGGGAAAGATCGGGTGCGCCGAGTGCTTCCGGACCTTTCGGGCCCCTCTGGAGGAGGTCCTGCGGAACCACCTCGGCGATGGGACGTACCGGGGCCTGTGCCCTTCGCCCCCATCGGGGGAGATGATGGAAAATTGGGGCGTGGTGTGGGCCCTCAGGCGGGAGCTGGACCGGGCGGTGGCCCTGGAGGCCTACGAGAGGGCGGCGGAGCTTCGGGACCGCCTTCAGCACCTTATCCCCGGAGGGCGCCCATGAGCGACATCCTTTCCTGGCGCCTGGCGTGGCTCGAGGCCTCTCCCCAGCCCTGGGCTCCCCTGGCCACCCGCCTATCGCTGCGGAGGAACCTGGCGAAGATCCCCTTTCCTGCCCGGGCCCGGAGCGTGGAACTCCAGGAGCTGGCGGATGAGGTTCGGGCCCTCCTGGGGACCGTGCCCCTCATGCCGAGCTTCCTCTGCCTCCCCCTGAGGCAGCTGGGTCCCCTGCAGAAAGAGCTCCTGCGGGAGCGCCGAGAGCTGACCTGGGAGGATCTCTCGGAGGCGGAGGAGACCCTGGTGGTGGTAGACGAAAGGGGGGTCCTCTCCCTCACGGTAAACGGCGAGGACCACCTGCGCTTTCAGGCCCTGCTCCCCGGCTTGGCGCTGGAGGAGGCCCTCGACGAGGTCGTGCGCCTGGAGCGGGGGGCCGAGGGGCTGGGATACGCCTTTGACCCCCAGTGGGGGTATCTCACCTCCCGGAGGGACGACGTGGGCCTGGGGCTTCGCTGCGAGGTGACCCTACACCTTGCCGCCATGACGCTGACGACGACCCTGGAGAAGGTGGCCTCCCCCCTCATGAAAGAGGGGATGACGATCGCTCCCCTGGAGAAGGAGCTCTTTCCCGGGTTGCGGGGGATGGAAAGCCCCGTGCCCCGGAGCGGGGCGGCCCTATACAACGTCTCCCATCGGCCCTCTCGGGGCTTGTCGGAAAGGGAGATGGCGGAAAAGGTCCGGGCCTTTGTATCCACCCTGCAGGACGAAGAGGCCCGGGTCCGCGACCTGGTGAAGGGGCAACAAAGGGGAGAGGTGGAAGATCTCTGCTGGCGCTCCTACGGCGTGTTGCGGTACGCCCGCCACATCACTGCGGGGGAGGCCTGGCGATTCCTCTCCGCAGTGCGCTTGGGCGAGGAGCTGGAAATCCTCCCCCCCCTGGGGGACGGGATCTGGAAGGCCCTATTGCTGGGGTGCCTACCCGCCCACGTCCGGGCCCGGGGGGGCGAGGAAGACGACGGCCGGGGCCGGGCGACGTTTCTGCGGGAGACCATGCCCTTTCGGCGCTAGAAAACACCGGAACCCTTTGCTCCCGAAGGCGCTCCCTCGGCGGGGTGGAGGCCCATCGGCGGGCTTTAACTCATCGATCTCGAGAAAGGACAACCATCATGTGGCAGTTTTTTACCGAACGGGGAAAGCGAGTGGTGCAGTTGGCGCACC
>CALMLW010000333.1 GCA_937868015.1 uncultured Synergistaceae bacterium
TTTTCGTCACCAAAACAAGGCATCGCCCATGGCCCCTAAAGGGTCGAGGCCCTCCGGGCCCCCGGACGTTACCCCGAGGATCCGGTCAGGCTTTCAATGGCGCCTTTGCATTCTCTAGGATTTCACCCCTGCACATCTGGGGATTTTTGTCTTGCAACTTTGCCCACTTCTATTCTGCAACAAACAGAGCCTACCCGCTCATTGGGTGGCTCCCCCTCCGGAACGCCGGCTCCATCTCGCCGGAACGGTGGCTCACTTTCATCGGAGAGGTGGCTCCGTCAAGATCGGAACGGTGGCTCTCGGAGACCGTAATAATCATATTCTGCAACAAACAAGCCTTTGGCCCCACGCCCTCTCTTCAGGTGGATGGTCCGGCCCCGGCGGTTTTTGTGGTACTCTTGCCGAGGAAAGAAGAGAAAAAACCTCGCCGTCCGGGCCCCGGCCCCCCTTGGGGATCCCTAGGGTACCGAAGGCTCCCTCGGGAAGGCCCCAGGACGCAGGAAAGGGGGGCGCCCCCATGCCCCACGCCCAGAGCCAGTTCTTGAAGATGACCACCGTTCCTGTGGGAAGGCTTATCTCCTCCCTGGCGGTGCCGACGATCATCAGCATGCTGGTGACGTCGATTTACAACATGGCTGATACCTATTTCGTGTCCCAGATCGGCACCAGCGCCTCGGGGGCGGTGGGGGTGGTCTTTTCCCTCATGGCCATCATTCAGGCCGTGGGGTTCACCATCGGCATGGGGGCGGGCACCTGGATCTCGCGCCTCCTGGGGGCGCGCCTCCTGGACGAAGCTCGGAGCGTGGCCTCCAGCGCCTACTACCTCTCCCTGCTCCTCGGGGGAGCGGTGGCGGTGGGGGGGCTCGGGGCCATCGATCCCCTCATGCGCCTCCTGGGCGCCACGGACACCATCCTTCCCTACGCCAAAGAGTACGCCTCCTACATCCTCTATGCGGCCCCCATCATGGCGGCGTCCTTCCTCCTGAACAACATCCTGCGGGCGGAAGGAAGGGCCCAGTTCGCCATGATCGGCATCACCGCCGGAGGGATCCTCAACATCTTCCTAGATCCCCTTTTCATCTTCACCTTCCGCCTGGGCATTGCCGGGGCCGCCATCGCCACAGCGCTGAGCCAGTGCGTGAGCTTCTCTCTGCTACTATCCGGCTTTCTCACCCATCGCACCCAGACATCTCTCCATGTGAGGTACGTGGCGAAGGCCCCCGCTCTCTACGGGCAGATCGTCAAAAACGGCCTTCCCTCCTTCTGTCGCCAGGGGTTGGCCAGCGTGGCGGCCATCGCCACGAACCTCAGCGCCGCCGTCTACGGCGACGCGGCGGTGGCGGCCCTGTCCATCGTGGGCAAAGTCTTCATGGTGGCTTTTTCCGTGGTCATCGGCGTGGGACAGGGATATCAGCCCGTTTTGGGGTACAACTATGGGGCGGGGAACTTCGACCGGGTGCGGGGGGCGTTTCTTTTCACCTTCAAGACCGCCACCGCCCTCATGGTCCTGTGCGCCCTGGGGGGGTGGTTCGGGGCCCCGGCGATCATGACGTGGTTCATCGCCAGCGACCCCCAGGTCATCGCCATTGGCACGGGAACCCTTAGGGCCATGGGGCTCGCCATGCCCCTGGTGCCCCTCATGGTGGTCTGCAACATGTCCTTCCAGTCCATCGGCAAGTCCTGGACGTCCCTTCTTCTCTCGTCCATGCGCCAGGGCTTCATCTTCCTGCCGCTGATCGTCCTGCTGCCCCGATTTTTCGGGTTGCCGGGGCTCCAGGTGGCCCAGCCGGTGGCCGACGTCTGCACCTTCCTGGTCTGCCTCCCCTTTGCCCGGCATTTCTTCGACGACTTGAAGCGCCGGGAAGGAGGGGTATGACCCTTCGGTTCCCTAGGACCGGCCGCGCCCCTCCCCGACCGATAAGGCTCCCCGCAGGATCGTCCTAGGGGCTACTTCAGCCTGTAACCGGCGAGGACCCGGTCCAGGGTGCCGTCGGCCTTGATCTCCTCAAGGCCCCGGTTGAAGGCGTCGATGATCTCCTGGCACCGGGGGTTGACTATGGCGCACGATATCGACAGCGTCTGGGTGGACAGGGAGTTTTTCGTGAGCTCGATCTCGTCGAGCAGGGCAGGATCGCTTTTTCTCAGCGTGTCGACGAGCACGATGCGGTCTTCCAGCGTCAGGTCGACGAGGCCGAAGACGAGCCTTTTGACGTTGCTCAGGGTATCGTTGGCCTCCCTGCGCCGGAAGTTCGTGGCCCCTTTGAAGGCCTCCGGATAGCCGTAGCCCCGCACGATGCCCACGGTCTTGCCGCTCAGGCTCTCGATCCCCTCGTACTCGAAGGGGTCACCCTTCCTCTTGACGAATTTGACCTCGTTTATCGCGTAGGGCTCGCTGAAAAGAAGGCGCCTTCGGCGCTCTTCCGTGGTCCACGTGCTGGGGATGACGTCGATCTCTCCCGCCGTCACCCTCTCCTCCGCCCGGGTCCAGGGCATGAAGCGCAACTCCACCTCGTATCCCTGGGGGCCCACCGCCGCTCGCAGGATCTCCATCGAAAGGCCCTGGGTGGGGCTCCTCGGGTCGGTGAAGGGGGGCCAGGGATCCGCCGCCGCCGTGATTTTTTTCCCCTCCGCCCCCGCCCCCGAAGCCGCCAGAAGCCCCACCAGAAGCGCCATCAGAAGTCTTTTCATTTTCTCATCAACCCTTCCGAGGCTAATCTTTACAAAGGCAGGGTATCATCAAAGGCCTCGGAGCGTCAAGAGAACCCCGGCGATGTGGCGGTTCCGCGCCCCCGGCCTACCTTTTCCTCCGCCACAGGAGCGGCAGGGCTCCCAGCAGGAGGGCCCCCGAGGCCTCGAAGCCCTGGCAGCCGCCCCCGGAGCTGCTTCGCTGAGGCGCGGGGGGGGAGAGGAGCTGTTCCATGCTTCCCCGGGCGTTCAGGATCCCTCCGGAGACGCACTTCCCCGCGAAGGCGTCGGAGAGGGTGACTCCTTTGAGGAGGGCGTCCCGGACCTGGGCCATGGAGGCGTCGGGACTCGCCGCCCACAACAGGGCCCCCAGGCCGGTGACGAAGGGCGCTGCGCTGCTGGTGCCCAAAAAAACCCGGAAGTTGAATTCCCGCCCCGTGGTGAGAACTCCGTTCCCGGGGGCAAAGAGGTCCACGGTGCGGGCGCCGTAGTTGGAGAAGCTGCATCGGGTCCAGGTTTGGGGGTCCACGCCTCCCACGCTCACCACGTTGTCCGCGGAAAAACAGGCGGGGTACACGGGGGTGGCGTCGGTGTTTCGGCCGTCGTTCCCCGAAGCCGCCACCAAAAGGACGTTTTCGGCCTCCAGATCCCGGACAAAGTGCTCCTCCATGCCTCCGGGCCCTCCCTCCGAAGTCCCGAAAGAGGCGTTCACCACCCGGATATTTACCCCGTGTCGTTTCAGCGCCAACACATACTGATAGGCCTTCATGACGTTGTATCGGTCCGATGGCGCCCGGGGGTCGGATCCCCACATCCGCACGGAGATCATCCGCACCGTCCAGTTCATCCCCGCCACGCCGAAGCCGTTGTTCCCCACGGCCCCGATGATCCCCGCCACGGAGGTGCCGTGGCCGAAGAGGTCGTCCGAGGCGTTCCCGTTGTCGTCGAAGGTGTTGTATCCGTTCACGTCGTCCACGTAGCCGTTGCGGTCGTCGTCCACGCCGTTGGCCGGAATCTCCCCGGGGTTCACCCAGAGGTTCGGCCCCAGATCGGGGTGGGATCCCTGCATGCCGGTGTCCATCACCGCCACGATGACATCGGCGTTCCCGGTGGTGTGGTGCCAGGCTCCGGGAAGGTCCAGGCTCTCCATGATCTTCGATTGAAACATGGGGTAGTACTCGTCGTTGGGCACCTCCAGGAGCTCCACGGGGAAGTTGGGCTCCAGGTACCGCACGTCCGGATCGGCCCGGGCCGCTTCGAGGCGGGACGAAAAATCTCCCTGGGGGACGAGGTAGGGCTTGGCCTTCAGAAGGGCCTGGGCGGTGTGGGGAGACACCGCGTGGGGCGTTCGGTCGGGGCGGTCCGTCAGCAGGGCCAGGGTGCCGTCCCGGTACAGGATGATGTACTCCGTCGGGGGCGGTGCGGCGTTCCCCCGGAGGGGGACCAAAAGGGCGGCGGCCCAGAGCAGGATTCCAAAAACTTTGAGCGTTCGCATGGGGCATTCCTCCTTGAGAAGTGAGTTTCCGATCCCGGGGGGGTATCCCCGCAGGAAGGGCCTTTGGGGGCGTTGCCCTACTTCGCGCCGCATCCCGGTCCCTGGAGGGCACTCTTGCCCCCCGGGCCGGGGATCACCTGAATGCGGGCGGCGAGGCGTTCCCGGATGGCGGGGACGTGGGAGATGACGCCGATGAGTTTGCCGCTCCGATGCAATCCCGCCAGGGTTTCCAGGGCGGTGTCCAGGGCGTCGTCGTCCAGGGTGCCGAAGCCTTCGTCCAGAAAGAGGGAGTCCACCCGCACCCGGCGGCTCACCATGTGGGAGAGCCCCAGCGCCAGGGCCAGGCTCACGAGAAAACTCTCGCCGCCGGAGAGGGTTTTGGTGGAACGGGCCACGCCCCCCTGGTAGGTGTCCACCACGGCGAGTTCCAGAGGAGCCTGGCGCTCCTGCACGAGGACGTAGCGGTCCGTCATGTTCCGGAGCTGGTGATTGGCGTGGCCGATCATGGCGCGAAAGGTCAATCCCTGGGCGAAGTTGCGGAACTTCTTGCCGTCGGCGGATCCCACGAGGTGGTGCAGGTTTTCCCACCGGCGAAGTTCCCGCCGTTGGGCCTCGCACCGGGTTTGCTGGTCCCGGTGCTCTTGCCGGAGGGTGTCGAGGTCCCGGAGCTTTTCCTCAAGGACTCCCACGGCCCGCTGTGCTTCGCCGTGGAGCGTTTCGAGGTCGGCGATCTCCCGCAGGAGTTCTTCCCGGAGCACGGGATCTCCCTGGAGTTCCCGCAGTTCGTCGCGCTGCCGCCGCTGGCGCTCCAGGGTGCTTTTCCGGGCGGCCCCTTCTTCCTTCAGGAGTTGCGACGCCTCGGCGAGGGCGCGCCGTTGGGGTTCCTCCAGGTTCGCCGCCAGGAAGTCCTCTTCGTGGAGAAAGGCCCCTTCCTGAAGGCGTCGGGTCCAACGCTCCTCTTCGGAGGCGAGGTCTCGGTCCCGATTCTCCAGAGAACGGTTGAGGGTGTCCCGGCGGTCCTGGGCCCGGTTTCGCCCTTCCAGGGCCTGGTCTTTGTCCCTGCGGCGGAGGGCCAGGGTCTCTTCCGCTCGGGTGAGGGCCTCGACAAACTGTTGCTCTTCCTCGTCGGGGTGGCGGTCCTGAAAGAGGTTTTTCCGTTCCTCCTCCAGAAGGCGGTGCTCTCCCCGGCGGGCCTCCAGGTCCGCATCCTGGCGGGCCAGGGTGTCGGTGGCCTCGCGGATCCGGAGTGTCCACTGTTCCAGGGCGTGGTGTCCCATCTGGATGGTCTGGTCGAGGCGGATCTTTTCGTTGTGGTGCTGTTCCCACCGCTCTTTGCGGGCGCGGAGGGTTTGGCGGACGTCCTCCAGGGTTTCCTCGGCGAGGGATGCGTCGTTCCAGGGGGCGAGGCGTTGGCGGAGGTCCCGCCGGGCCTGGTCCACGTTGGTGGCGTGGGCGCTCCTTGCCCTCCGGGCGGCTTCCAGGGCCTGGAGGGCGGAGGCCTCGTCGTGAGCCGCCTTCTGGGCATTGAGCTTCGCGGCTTCCGCGAATTCCCGGAGTTCTTCCCGATCCTGTCCCCGCTTCGCCAGCTCGTGTTCTTCGGTGTCCCCCCGGATGACGGTGTCCTCGGTGCGGCGCAGGGCTTCGTCCTCCTCGCGCCGCCGGAGTTCGGCGTGGGCTTCCCAGCGATCCTGGGGAACCTCTTCGCCCCGTTGCTCCCAGATGCGGCGGAGAGATTGCTCGGCCTCGGCGATGCTTTGCCGGGCCTCTTCCTGGTCTTGGACGTTCCTCTCCAGATCTTTCTGCACGGCGCCTTGCTGGTTCGTGATCCGGGCCCGGCGGTCGTGGAGCTCCTGGAGCTCCCGCTTGCTCCGGGCGAGGTCGTCGTCGGCGGCGTAGGGGGGAGGGAGCTGGCCCCAGGCGAGGGGGTGTTCCCGGGCGCCGCACAGGGGGCAGGGTTCTCCGTCCCGCAACTCTTTCCGCTGGTCCTCCAGGGCCTGGATGCGCAGGAGCAGGTCCCTCTGGATCTCCAGAAGTTCGGTCTCCCGGGCCAGCGTTTCCAGACGCGCTTCGGTGCGTTGCCGATCTTCCTTCAGGGCGCCCTCGCCGTCGGTGAGTTCCTGGGCGCGCTGCCGGGCGTTTTCCAGCAGGAGCTGGTGTTTTTCCCGGAGCTGGAGGGTCTGGATGCCCTGGTCGAGGAGGGCGCGGCGTTCCCGCAGGCGCTCCAGACTTTGCCGCCATTCTCCCAGAGAACGCCCTTGGAGGAGATCCTCCAGGGCTTTTCTCCTCCGGGCCACGGCGTCCTCCAGGGTGGCGAGGGCTTGTTGCCGCTCCTGAAGGAGCTGGTCCCGGCGCTGGCGCTCGGCGACGGCGGCGGCGTGGAGGTTTTCCGCCTCCGCCTCCTCCTGGTACCGGCGGGCGCTCTGGCGAGAGAGGTCCTGAAGGGCGTCTAACCGTTCGAGGAGGGCTCCCAGGGCTTCCCCCAGGGCGCCGTCGGCGGCGTTTTGCTCCAGCTCGCGCTCCAGCGTCTTTCGGGTGGCGGTCTCCTCGTCGAGGAGGCGTTGTTCTTTCGTCCGGTTTTCCTCCAGGGTTTCCAGATTCTTTTTTTGCGTTTCCCGTTCCGCCTCCCGGGTGCCCAGGACCTTTTCCCATTCCTGGAGCTGGAGGTCTTGTCCCCGGACGCGCTGCCACAGGGGGCGGAGGGTGGCCTCCCGGGCCTTGAGGTCCTGGAGGGAGGCTTGGGCTATTTGCCACGCCTCGTCCGCCTGGTGCAGGGCTTCGTCGAGTTCGGGGAGGCGGAGCCGAAGGTCTTCCAGAAGGTCGCTCTCCGCACGTCGGTCTTTTCGGAGGCGCTCCAGGGCGCCGTGCAGGCTCGCCAATTCCAGCGCCTGGAGGGCCCGGGCCAGGCGCTCTTCCTGGGGGGCGAAGGCTTCGGCCCGGTTCGTCCATTCCTGGAGCGACGCTTCGCCCTTCTCCAGTTCTTCCTCGGCGTGGGCCAGACGGTCGTGGAGGTCCAGGCGGTGCTTCTTGTCCTCCATGTCCTGGCGGAGGCGGGGCTCTTCGGTCTTTTTTTCCTCCAGGTCGTGGCGCCACGCCGCTGCCTGCCCTTCGTCGGGGATCTTCGTGCTCTGCAGAACGCTGTCGAGGGCGTCAAGTTTTTTCTGTTCCTCCCCCCGGCGTTCGTGCACGCGCTGAGAAATCTCGGTGTAGATGCCGGTCCCCGTGATCTGTTCCAGCAGGGGGCCCCGCTCGTCGGAAGAGGCCTGGAGGAAGGCGGCGAAATCTCCCTGGGCGAGGAGCATGGTGCGGGTGAAGCGCCGGAAATCCAGCCCCGTGATCTCTTCCACCCGGCGAGGCACCTCCGAGAGCTTTTCTTCGAGGACGTTCCCCGTGGCGTGGTCGATGACTTCGTGCCTGGCCTGCTGGAGCTCTCCGCCGGCCTTCTTCCGGGCGGTGCGTTGGCTCCAGTGGCAGCGGAAGCACCCCTGGGGGGTTTCAAAGGTCACTTCGGCGAAGCACTCTCCGGTCTGGCGGGACATGATGCCGTTCGTCGTTTTGGTGATCCGTCCCAGGCGGGGGGTGGCGCCGTAGAGGGCCAGGCAGAGGGCGTCCAGCAGGGTGGACTTGCCCGACCCCGTGGGGCCGGTGATGGCGAAGATCCCCTCCGAGACGTAGGCGGGGTGGGTCAGGTCCACGGTCCATTCTCCCTGCAGGGAGTTCAGATTTTTGAAGTGGATGTGGAGGATGCGCACGCGCCGCTCCTTTCTTCTCCCAGGGGGTCGTCCTGGGCCAGGGAGAGGAGGATCTCCCGGTAGGCCCGGCGGAGCTCCTCCCGCTGGCTTTCGTCCACCGAGGCCTCTTCAAGACAGCGTTCAAAGACCTCGTTTTCGTTCAGGTCCGCCAGAGCTCCGTCTTCCTCCTCGCCGAAGAGGACGCATGCCGGAAGGCGGCGGTTCTTCACGCAGAGGAGGTCGAGGGCCGTGCCCGAGACGGCCTCTTCCAGGGAGGACCGCAGATCTCCCTGGATCTCTTCGCCGTCGTAGTCCGCTTCGAGCCACACGGATTTTCCTTCGGCGGCGAGGTTCCGGAGGCGGGAAAGCATCTCCTCCAGCGATCCCCGCAGGCGTTCCATGCGCTGGAAAACCGGCACGGGAAGAAGATCCACCGAGGCCCTCCGGCCGGAGAACTCCACCCGGCAGAGGCTTTTTTGCTGGGTGGCCTCGCCGAAGCCCATAGCCAGAGGGGCGCCGCTGTAGCGCCGGGTTTCCGCCCCGGCCACCCTTTGGGGGGCGTGGAGGTGCCCCAGGGCGACGTAATCCAGATTTTGGGGGAAAATGTCCTCCGAAACCCGGGCCAGGGAGCCCACGTAGAGCTCCCGCACGCCATCCCCCTCGGCGGAGGTGCCCCCCGCCACGAAGAGGTGCCCCAGGGCCACCAGAGGAACACCGGGGGCTTCGCGTTGCCGGATCTCCTCTCCCAGGGCGGCGACCTGGGCGTAGTGGGCCCGGAGCCCCTCCACGAGCTTGCGGTCCTTGTCCTCGGGGGTTTCTCCCGCTTCGGCGGTGCGGAGGTCCCCGTCCCGGAGATAGGGCACGGCGCAGACCAGGAGCTCGGGATGGCCCTGGGGATTCCGGAGGATTTTCACCTCGTCCTCCCGGCGCGCTCCCGGAGCTCCCATCACGTGCACCGAAAGGGATTGCAGGAGCTCCCGGGGGGCGTCGAGGAAGGAGGGGGAGTCGTGATTTCCCCCCACGAGAACCGCATGGCGGCAGGAAGAAGGGGTGATCCGGCGGAGAAAGCGGTAGTAGAGCTCCTGGGCCCGGTGGCTGGGAACGCTGGAGTCGAAGATGTCCCCCGCCACCAGAAGGATGTCGATGTCCTCCCGGACGAGGATTTCGCCGAGCCAGTCCAGAAAGGCGCCGAATTCAGCGTACCGTTTTCGGCCGTAGATGGCGTGTCCGATGTGCCAATCCGAGGTGTGCAGCAGGCGCAAGGGTTTGGAGCCATTTCCCATGGTTTTTTCCTCCGGGCGGGGTGATGTGTGTTCCACATTTTACCCGTAAAACGAAAAAAAACCATCTTCCGGAAACACCCCATCGGTTTCTCCAGAAAAAAGGGAGAAAAGATGATGCGGCGCTCCGCTCTCCGGCGTATACTGGCTCTCATCCGGAGGCGAAGGCTCCCGGAAAAAAGCGGATGGAAAGGCGCGTCGTGGCCCGGGCCGGGAGGAAACATTCCGGGCCGGGCTCGGTGGGCAAGGTTTGACATGGAGGCACGGTGGGGCCGGAGGGGAGTGGATCAATCGTGAAAATCTCTTTCTGGAGCGATGGAGCCCGAAAAAGCGGGCGGAGAGCCTTGGGGGCGCTGGCGGCGGTGGCGCTGCTGGCCGGAGGAGCCGGGGCGGCGGATTCCGTGGCCCATCCCCTGATCTTTGGCGGGAACGTCCTGGGGGCGCCGGCGCTCCGGGGGGGCGCGGGGGCCCCGGAGGTTCCTTCCGGGGTGGAGGTGCGCCTCGCCACCGGCGACGTGATCGTTTTTGGCGTGCCCTCGGAGGCCTGGCGGCGGCGCGGAGGGCCTTCCCTCCTCACGCCTCTGGAGGAGTGGGGCACAAGGGCGTTGCCGGGGGCGCTCCGGGGCGGCGCCGAGGGCACCCTGCCCTCTCTGCCCACCACCCCCGACGCGGGGGCGGCGGGGGGCACGGGGACCCTCCCCTCCCTTTCCGGGGCCTTTGCTCCGGCCCCTTCTCCGGCGACGTCCGGCGGAGGGCAGCTCCCGCCCCTCGTGGGGGGGCAGGACACGGGGGGAGCGACGGGGAACCCGCCCCTCGTGGGAGGACAGGGCACGGGGGGGCTGTTGGGAAATCCCCTCCTCGCGGCGCCGAGTCCCGCGCCTCTGGTGGGCGGCACGGGGGGGCTGGGAGCTCTGGGACAGACCCCCGTGGGCGATCTGGCGGTGTGGAAAACCTTTGATCTTTCCACGGCCTTCGGCTTCAGCCAGTTTCCCCTGGGGCGGCTGGAATATCCGGGAAAATGGATGGTGCAGGTGGACACGTTCAACCGCACGGTGACCTTCGCCGAGGACGCCTCGGGGATGGTGTGCTTCACCATCGCCCCGGGGGCCACGGTGCAGGTGTCTTCCGCCCGCGATCTGGCCATTCAGGTGGCGACCCTTCTGACGTCGAACGTCCCCGATCTGGCGGTGGTCCGCGAGGAGTTCCGGGAGGACCCCACCTTTCAGGGGAGCGGCTACGCCCTCACCTTCGGGAGATTCCTTCTGGCGGGGACGTTCCAGGGGCGGGCCATGATGGCCATGGTGCAGACCTATGTCATGGCGTCCCAGATGTCCGGCGGCATGCCCTTCGCCCTGGGCACCGCCATGGTGTGCACCGCTCCCCGGGAGGTCTTCGACCAGCGCTTGCAGAGCGTGTTCAACCGGATGATCACGTCCTACGAGGCCTCGGTGAGCAAACCTTCCAAGAAGGACTAGGAGGCGGGGCATGAAGACCCTGTGCCTCATGGCCGTGCTCCTCTGGCTCGCGGGGGGGGCGGCGGGAGAAACGCCGGGGGCCCCCCCGCTCTCTCCGGACGGAGGGGGGCTTTTGGGAAGCGCCCCGGGGCCGGAGGAGGTGGACCGTCGCCGAGAGGAGCTCCGCCGCCGGATCATGGCCTTGGTGTATCAGGGGCGCTGGCACGACGCGGAAGCGGAGGCCTGGGCCTTCCGGCTCCTGCCCTCCTCCACCGGAGGCGCCCGGGAGCGGGGAGAAGAGCTCGTGGTGCGGGGCTACGTGCTCTCGCGCCGGGGGCGGGACGCCGAGGCCCGGGGGGCGGCGGATCGGGCTGCGGAGTTCCTGGAACAGGGAAAAGACCGGGAGGGGCTCCTGCGGGCTTTGGCGGTGGCCATCCGGGCTTCCCAGGGCATGGGGGACTGGAACGGAAGCCGGGAGCGGCTGGACCGCCTTCAGGCGTTGGCCCGGGCCGCGTCCAGCGACTACGGCGCGAGTGTGGGGGCCCTGGAAGAGGGGATTTGGGCCTACCACCGGGGAAATGTGCCCGGGGCGGTGGCCTTCTGGGAGCGGGCTTTTTCTCTGGGAAAAAATCTGGACAACCCCGAAATCCGGGGGCTGGCGGCGAACCACAACGCCCGGGGGCGGTATCTGCTGGGGCGCCACGACGAGGCCCGGCAGTGGTTTGACCGGGCCCTCGACGAGGCCCGGGGGGCCCCCTGGCTGGAGTTTGTGGTGCGGTTGAACCGGGCGGAGTTTTTGGCGGAGGGGCTTTTCAACTCCGCCGGAGCTCTGGGGGATCTCCAGCGGGCGGAGAAGCTGGCGGTGTCGCTGGATCTGGGCTCCGGGAGGCTCTGGGCCTGGAACAATCTGGGGACGTTCTTTCTTGCCCGGGGGGAGTACGGCAAGGCCAGCGAGTATCTGGAGAAGGCCCTGGACTTTCAGATGGGTCACGACGTCCCCGAGGACGTGGGGGTGCTGATCAACGGGGCCACCCTCCGGCAGGAGCTGGGGCAGGAGGCCGAGGCGGACAAGCTCCTTCGCCGGGCTCTGGAGCTGGCCCAGGAGCGGGGAGATGTGCGCTCCCAGCCGGGGATTCTGGGAAATCTGGGCATCGTGGCCCGGCGGCTGGGGTATCTGGCCGAGGCCGAGGGGTACTACCGCCGGGCGCTGGAGCTCTGCCAGCGCCTGGGCATGGATCGCCAGGGGGCGGACCTTCTGGTGAACGTGGCGAACTTGAACGTGGAGATGGGGGCCTGGGACAACGCGGACAAAGCCCTGGGAGAGGCCCTCAGGGAGTACGAAGCGCGGGGGGATCTCGTGGGAGAAGCCCTGGTGCGGGCAAACCGGGGCTACGCCCGGTGCGCCGCGGGACGTCGGGCCTTGGGGGTGGAGGATCTTCTCCGGAGCGTGGAGATCGCCCGGAGGGTGGAGCACCGCCCCCTGATCTTCTTTTCCCTGTTGGAATATGCCCGGGAGCTGGTGGCCTCGGGAGATCGGCACCGGGCGTTGCCCCTCCTGGAGGAGGCCGCAGGGGTGCTGGAACGTTCCCGGTCGGAGCTGGCCTCCGTGGAGCACCGCATGGCGTTCATGGAGCGGCGCTACGAGGTCTACGATCTGCTCATGGATCTGTACGTGCGGTCGGGGCGGTTCGCCGAGGCCTTCGACGCGGCGGAGCGCATGAAGGCCCGGGCCTTTCTCGACGTGGTGGGGGGAGGCACGGTGAAGCTCCTGCCGAAGGACCGGGATCTGGTGGGGGCGATCACCGCCCTGGAGGGAGAAGTGGAGGTTCTCTCCCGGAAAAAGAGCGACCTCCTGGCGGCCTCCGCCCCCGTGCCCCGGGTTCTGGAAGACCGCCTGCGGACCCTGCGGGACAAGCTGGCCTTTCTGCGGAGCGAGCTCTCCCTGGCTTCGCCGGAGCTCCTCTCCCTGGTGGCGGTGCGTCCCCTGTCGCTGGACCGGATTCAAAAGAGCATCCCCGAGGGCACGTTGGTGGCGGATTATCATCTTCTTGCCGATCGGGTCCTGGTCTTTCTTCTCTCCCGGAACGAGTTCTCCTGCCGGGAGCTCCCGCTCCTTTCCCGGGATGCGGTGTCGTCGGCGGTGCGGGCGGTGGCCCCCGCCCTGAAAGACTACAAGGCCGAGATTCCCTACGTGGAGCTTTCCCGGCTCTATCTGGGGCTGGTGGCTCCCCTGGAGGAGCCCTTCCGGAAGGCGGAGCGCGTGGTGGTGGTGCCCCAGGGGGTGCTCTCCTACGTGCCCTTCCAGGCCTTTTGGGACGGCGAGGGCTTTTTGGTGCGGCGCTTCGCCATCTCCTACGCCCCCTCCCTGAGCGTCTACGCCCTGTTGGCGGCAAGGGAGGGTCCCACGCCCAAAAATCTGGTGGGATTCGGCAACCCCGCCTTCGCCGACGCCGCCGTGCCCCCCCTGCCCTTTGCGGAAGAGGAGGCCCGGCAGGTGGCGGCCCTCTTTCCCCGCTCCCAGCTCCTGATCGGGCCGGACGCCACGGAATCGGCCCTCTACGCCCGGGCTCCGGAAGCGGACGTGCTGCATCTGTCCACCCACGCCAAGGCCGATCCGAAACGCCCCTTAAACAGCGTGATTCTCCTCGCCCCCGGAGGAGGGCAGGACGGAAGACTCACGGCGGGGGAGGTCTTCGGCATGAATCTTTCGGCGGACTGTGTGGTGCTGAGTGCCTGTGAAACCGCCCTGGGAAGCATGAATCACCAGGAGGGGCTCGTGGGGTTCTCCCGGTCCTTTTTCCACGCGGGGGCGTCCTCCCTCTTCGTCAGCCTCTGGAGCGTGGCGGACGAGGCCACCCGGGATCTCTTCGTGGCGTTCTTCTCCCGGTGGCTCGGGGGGATGTCGAAGTCCCGGGCCCTCCAGGAGGCCCAGATGGCGGTGTTGTCCCGGACGAATCATCCCATGTTCTGGGCCCCGTTCATCCTTTTGGGAAGAGAGCAGTAGGAGCCGGAGGCGAGGGGGGGCGAGGCAAGCACCCGCCCTCCGGCCGCGAAAAAACCGGCCTTCGTCGGCGTGAAAGCCCCCGGGGCTTTCGGCCGGAGAACGAAGGGAGCACCATGAGAGGCAAAGCGAAAGGATCCTCGCTCCGGCGGAGGCCCCATCGGGGCGGGGGAGAGCGGTCATTCGAGAGGAGGTTTTTCTAGTGCGCACCCTTGGGGAAGCAGTCCGAAGCGGGGGAGCCCTCGGGCTCCGGAGGATCGGGGCCCGATGCGCCCCAAAAAGACGGAGGGGTCTTTTCGTGCTCCTGGTGCTGGGGGTGCTCCTGGGGGCGGGGGGCGCCGGAGCGTCGGATCTCACCATCGATCTGACGCCGGGGTGGACCATGGGGAGCCCCGACGCGGGGGACATGGTGCGGTGCGATCTCACCCTGGAGCCCGGCAAGACCGCCGCAGTGTTCTATGTGAAGCGGCTCGACTTCGACACCGTCGAAGAGGCCGCCGGCTTTGGCAAGTACCTCCGGGAGCAAATGCGGTACGATGACAACACGACGCTGTTGAAGAACGCCGAAGGCCTGGTGTCCGGCATCCCCTCGGTGGTGCATCTGGTGGTGGAGCGGCGACAGTCCGGCACCTACCAGCGGGAGGTCTCCTACGTGCCCCTGGAAAAGGCCTGGTTTCAGTTCGGCGTGCTCACCACCCCGGAGCTCTTCGCCCAGGTGAAGCTCCGGAGCGACGAACTCCTGTCCCGGGTGCGCCTGGTGGGGGGCACCGCATGGCAGGGGGGGACCGGGGCCTCCGGCCAGGGCCCGGTCTCGGGGGGCGTTGCGGGACAGGGAGGGACCGGGGTCTCCGGCCAGGGCACGGTCTCGGGGAGCACCGCTGGCACAGGGGTGGCGGGCCTCGCCGGAGGGAGCTCGGGGGGAACGCCCCGCCTCACCTTCAACGTCCCCCCGCCCTGGGTGCCGGGAAATCCCCCGGATCCTTCCGTGAAGGCATCGTTCCTGCTTCCCGAGGGTTCCCAAGTGCGGGCGGAGCTCCTGGTGTTTGAAGAAGCCTTCACCGATGGGAACGTGGACCTCTACTTCCAGCGGGTGCAGGCCTACGCCGCCACCGCCTTCGCCGCCTTCGAATCGCTGGGCACCGCTGCGGTGCCCCTGGCGGGAAGAGAGGGGCGCCGCCTGGACTTTCGCTTTTCTCCGGCGGGGGGGACGAATCGGCTCCGGGGGCGGTTTTTTGCCCTGGTGGAGAGGGGGAGGGCCTTTGGCTTCCTCTTCGACTGCGGCGCCCAGGACTTCGACGCCCTGGCGTCGGCCTTTGACGGCATCATGACCTCGGTGAGCTTTGCGGACGAGGGAGGAGCGGGCACCGGGGGCAGCGTCGGCACCACCACGGGACCGGCTCCGGCGGGGGTGTACACCGACGCCAAGGGACTCTATACGGTGCCCCTGCCCCCCGGAGCGGCGTTTCAGGAATCCCTGCTTTTTGGCGCCATCTATTCTCTGCCCGCCGGAGGACAGATTTCCTTCTTCACCTTCGAGGGGGAAGAGCCCGTGGCCAACCTCCAAGCCCAGGTGGCGTCGGGGAAGACCCCCCACGGAGAATCCCGCATCGCCGCCCGGGGCAAGGAAGCCCTGGTGACGCTCTACTCGTCGGTGAACGCGGAAACCAAGGTGGCCTACGCCACGCTCTTCGTCCGGTTCCCCGGCACGGGGGCGTTGGTCATCGTCTCGGTGCCCGCCGCCCGCTATCAGGAATCCCAGGGGTGGATCCTTCCCTTCATCCAGTCCTTCCAGTTCCGTTGAGCTTATTTTTCCCAAGAGCACAAGATCCCCGGGGGCATTCCCCCGGGGATCTTGTGAGGAAGGTTGGGGCGTACCGGAGGACGACACGAAGGCGGTGGCTGGAGAGCGTTGTAGGGGCGAGCATATTTTTCGCCCCTACGCCTTTTGCCCCGCGTCACCTTTTACCCCGCCGGGCGTGCGAGCCGGGAGCGCCGGCTTCCAGCCGGCTCTCTTCAGCCTTTTGAGGTGTACATCAACTTCTAGGCTTTCGCCCCGCCGGGAAATTCCTCGGGCGTGCGAGCCGGGAGCGCTCACATTCCAGCCGGCTCTCTTTTTACCCCGCATCACCAGCGTGGCCCGAGGGGGATCCCTCCGGCGGAGCACTTCCTTCCGCACCTCTGCCCTCCGTCGCCCCGATCTTGGCGAAGTCGTCCGCTCCGGGGCCTCTTCCGTGTGCGGCCCGGGAGAAGAGCGGCGGAAGGAATTTTCCAATTCTCATGTTCTGGCATACTTGCCGTGTCCAGAGTTCGTCAAGATTCGTTGCCTCGGCAGATGTCCCGTTTCCGGCCAGGGGGTTCTTGTGCGCTCCGTACCCCCTCAACGTCTCCGCACCGTGGCGGGAGCTTCCGTTTCCCTTGCCGGAGATGCGGACGAGGGCCCCACACGGGGGCGGCGCCACCTCTCCACCGGAATCATCCTTTTCGTAAGGTCGTGGTGCGATGAAGAGAAATGTTAAAATGGTTATTCTGGTACACACTTTGAGAGGAGGTCGAACAATGCGTTGGGCAACGGGATTTCTTGTGGCGGTGTTTTTGATGACATGCGGGACAACATCTTTGGCAGGCCAGCAACGGGACATGGGGGAGCTGCAAAAGGCGGCGGAGGGCGGCAAGGTCGAAGCGCAGTTTGAGATGGGGCTCGCGTACTGGTCCGGTGACGGGGTCCCCGTGAACGAACCCGAGGCGGCGAAATGGTTCGGCAAGGCCGCCGACCAGGGGCACCCTCTGGCACAGGCCTATCTCGGCCTGCAGTACTTCGAAGGCGCGGGCCTTCCGAAAGACGAAGCCCGGGGTCAAAGCCTCGCCGGAGCGGCGAAGGATGCGGTTGTCCGGATGGCGGAAGAAGGCAACGTTGCCGCGCAAGACGTTCTTGGAGAATTGTTCAGGGGTGGAATCGGCGTGCCGCAGGACGACGCGAAGGCGGTAGAGTGGTACCGCAAGGCGGCGGAGCAGGGGAATGCTGACGCCCAGTTCGAGCTCGGCGTGATGTACGCGAACGGCCAGGGCGTGTCGCAGGACGACATGAAGGCGATGGAATGGTTCCGCAAGGCGACGGAGCAGGGGAATGCCTTCGTTCAGTGGCGTCTCGGCGCGATGTACGAGTTTGGCCTGAACGTGTCGGAGGACTTCACGAAGGCGGTGGATTGGTACCGCAAGGCGGCGGAGCAGGGGTATGCCCCAGCCCAGCGCAGCCTCGGCAGTATGTACCGGGAAGGCCGGGGGGTGCCGCAGGACGACACGAAGGCGGTGGATTGGATCCGCAAGGCGGCGGAGCAGGGGTATGCCTTAGCCCAGGGCAACCTCGGCGAGATGTACCAGTGGGGTCGGGGCGTGAGGCAAAATGACAAAGAAGCGTACCGGTGGTACTACACCGCCGGTGTACTCGGGGACGCCGATGCCGCTGAAAGAGCGAAGAGGATCGTCGTGTCGGTGTCGGCAGAGGATGCCGCGAGAATCCGTCGCGAAGTGGACGAAAAAATACGGCGGCAGGGGTGGAAATGAACGCCGCCCGGGGGACCGTCTGGAAGCCGGGGGTCTCTCCCCCTGGAGCGCTCGCGGTGTTGTAGGGGCGCATGGGGTTGCCTCGTGCCTGGAGAGTAATGTAGGGGCGAGCATATTTTTCGCCCCTACAGATTTAACCCCGCATCACCAGCGTGGCCCGGGGGGAAACCTTCCGGCGGGCACTTCCTTCCGCACTTCTGCCGGGGGTGTTTTCTGAGGTAAGGGTCAGTCGCCGCTCTGGAGCCGGGCGATCCATGCGTCGGTGGAGAGCACTTCGGCGAAGCGCAGGGCCTGGGTGACCAGAATGGCCCGGTGCAACTCCTCTGCGGTGACGGCTCCGACGGTGGTCTGAAAGGCCAGGGTGCCCGTGGCGTCGGAAAGGAACTCCACGTGGAATCCCCGGTGAAACGCCTGGCGGGAGGTGGTGTCGCAGCACATCTGGGTCATGTACCCCGCGATGGTGACGGTGGAAATCTGCCGTTCCCGGAGCCAGCTTTCCAGTTCGGTGTTCGTGAAACTGCCGGGGAGCGTTTTCTCCAGGAGCAGATCCCGGGGATGGGCCGCCACGGAGGGGTGGAGCTCCCATCCCGGTGTGCCCGGACGGAAGGTCCGGGATTCGGGGGAGGTGGCGGAGTGCTGGATCACCACCACGGGGATCTGGGCCTCCCGGGCGGCCCCCAGAGCCCGGAGAATGTGGTCGAAAGAGCCGTGGGGGTAGGTGACGGGGAGGGCACCGTCGAAGTATTCGTTCTGCACGTCGATGACCAGAAGCGCTCTTTTCACAAAAACCAACTCCTTTCGCGGTGCGTTCTCGGGACCTTTAGGAGAAATAGTCGTACAGAGGGCGCAGTTCGTAGCCGTGGATGACGCACCGGGACCACTTTTCCGCCAGGCGCTGCTTCGCCGTCTGGAGCTGGGCGGTGCTGACGCCGTAGCGGATGGAAAGGGACGCCTCCACGAAGGCGGCGAACTTGTCGCAGGCCTCCACCACCGATCCCAGCACGGGCCAACCGCTGTCCGCGTTCTCCGGGGCGTAGGGGGTGACGCGGTCGTCGGGGTGCCGCAGGCGGTCCTGAAACTCGTTCCGGGTGAAAAGGCGCAGGTCCCGGACGCACCCTTCGGGCAGCGCCATGCGACGGTAAATCTTCTCTTCCATCACGTCCTGCTCGTAGTCTTTGATGAAGTCTTCCAGCCCTTCCACCGCCCTTTTGATGGGGGAGATGATGTCCCGGGTGAGCACCTCGGGGAGGTCGTGGAAGAGCCCCGTGAGCACGGTGCCCACCACCACGTTCCGGGGCAGGCCGGTCTCTCCCAGCACGAAGTACGTGAGGGCCGCCACGAAGAAGAGGTGCCCCAGCACCGATGTCTCCGGAATGCGGGGGGTCTGGGTCCAGCGCTTCTGGAAGCGGAGCTGTCCCACCAGGTCGATGAAGGCGGGGAGTCCGAGCCGATCTCCCTTGGCGGAGGCCACCATGAGGAGGTCCACGGCGCGGAGGTGGCGGTATCGCTCGATTTCCGCGTCGATCTCCCGCCCCGTCTCGTCGATGCCGTAGAGGGGGGCCCCCCAGGCCCGGATGAGGCCGAACTCCCAGCGCGTGGCGAGATAGTGGGCCGCCCGGAGAATGTCCCGCTCCAGGGCGACGGGGGTCTCCGGCGCGGTGGAGGAAAAATACCCCTGGAAGCGCCCGTAGAAGCCCCCCGCCAGAGGGGCAAGGTCGTCCTTCAGCTCCTGGGCGACCCAGGCGTTGATCTTCTCTCCGTGCTGGGCCATCATGCGATGAAAGACCGGGGGCTTGATGTCCGTGAGCACCACCCGGTGGAGGAATTCAAACAGAACCCCCTCCACCAGGGCGAGCCAGTCCACGCTTTTTCCGTTCTCCTCCTCGTTCCGGGCGATGAGCCACGCCAGCATGAACTTGTGGGCCTGCTTGGCCATTTCGGTGAAGTGCAGGGGCCGGGGGTGGTCGTTCCAACGTTCGATGCTCTCGGCGGAAAACATGCGCTCCACCAGACTCCGGGGGATCATGATCCCAGCCCCCTTCTCCCCCGAAGGGGGGCTTGGGGTGCCAGGACGGGGAAAAAACGGAAAAAGATGCCGGATTTTTTCATCATCATCCCTGCCTCCGTGTGGGTGTGCCCCGGGAAATCCCCGGGATGGTCTCCGCCGATGTCAGTGTTGGGCCAGGAGCACTTCCAGGGTGCGGGCCAGGGCCTCCCCCCGGGTGATTTCTCCCCGCAGGTCGTCCTGATAGACGGCGGTGGGGGGTAACGGCATTTCCGCCGAAAGGCCCATGCGCAGCAAAATCTCGAACTCTCCCCGGGTGATGAAGAACTCCATGGACGGGGCGGAGGTGTCCATGCCGAAGTGCCCCGGAAAGGCCCGGCGGAGGAGCTCCATGGCGTGGCGCCGTTTCATGGGAAAGTCCGCGCCGAAGATCTTCTTTCCCAGAGAGGGCATGGTGTCGTAGAGCGAAGCGGCCTGCACGGCGGGCCACCAGTCGCTCTGTATGGGCACGTCCTGCCAGATCTCCATGGCGAGACGGCTCCGCCGCTGCCACAGGGCGTTCTGCACCCAGAGGGGCTTCACCCGGCGGGGTTCCACTCCCCGCTGCACCGCCACTGCGGCGAGGGTGCCCGCCGCCTGTCCCGTGAGGAGGGTGATGGGCTGAAGCCGGGTGGCGCCGTTCACCATGCGGGAAACGGAGATGTTCTTCTCCGCCGCCACCAGCCCGTCTACCTGTTCGGGGATGAGCACCTCCAGGGGCACCTGAAAGACCCCCTTGCTGGGACGCCACTTTTTGGGAAAGGTGTGCTCGAACTCTCCCAGATCGTGTTCCAGATAGCGGTCCAGATGGGAGCCGTGGATGTCCACAGGGTACTCCCCCAGGGCCACGGAGGAGGGAAAATTCCGGAAGGCCATCCCCGTCTTCTCGTTCCGTTCCACGTCGGCGGCGGTGAGGGTGCGGAGCCCCACGATGCGGCGGCTCTCCCGGACGTAGGGGGTGGGGGGAAAGTGGCGCAGGACGGAGGCATACTCCGGAGGCATGTCCTTCCACACTTCCCAGTTGCAGGAGAAGAACGAGCCGAAACCCTGGGTGGTGTCCACGGTCCAGTTCGAGGCCCCCGCTTCGGTCTGGAAATAGTACAGGAACTGAAGCGTCCGGAGCAGCGCCTGCCGGTCCACGGCCTTGCGGAAAAGCCGATCCTCAATGTAGCGCACCGACAGCCCCGGCTGATCCCCCGATTCCCCCGGCACGTCGTTGGCCCAGTTGATCCCCGTCTTGGAGATGTTGGGCCAGGTGTTGGCCCGGCCGCAGTCCACCGACAGGGGGTTTTCGGGATCCGGAAGCCCCCGGTAGGCGTTGTGCACCACGGGGTTCACGGGTTTGGTGCCGGGTTTCGGGCTTCCGTCTTTGGTGACCAGGATGCGGAAGTCCTCCACGTGGTCGTCGTACCCCGGAGGGGGGGTGGCGATGCGGAGCTCCGGAGGCAGATCCCCCGAGAGGCGCCGGATCACCGCCACGTAGGTGATGTCCTGGACGTTGGCTTCGGGGTCGATGTGGGGAGCGACGCAATTCCCCACCCGGTACCGGGCCCCCGTGAGGGGGATGAGGTCGCCGCACTCCGTGGCGTCGATGAAGACCTTGCCCCGGAAGACCAGGGGGCGGAAATTCCGCTCCCCCTTCACCGCCACGAGGCGAAACCCCTCCATGTGGGCGGAGGTTACCCGGGTTTCCGGAAAGAGCTCCACCCGCCCCGTCCCCTCGGGGCCGCCGCCCTGGGCCTCGGCGATCATGTCGGAGAGGATTTTCTGCCCCACGGCGGGCTCACAGGCGATGGTGTCCGATCCCCAGTAACAGGTGTTCACCGTGCGCCCCAGGGCCTTGTAGTGGGCCACGATGCGGGAGATCACCTCGCCGTAGAGGCCGCTGCGGTTCCGCCGCACGTCGTCCATGGTGGACACGGCGCTGGCGGTGAGCTGCCCTCCGATCCAGGTCGATTCCTCCACCAACGCCACCCGCATGCCCAGGCGGGCGGCGGAAATGGCGGCGGCACATCCCCCCGTCCCCGCCCCCACCACCACCACGTCGTAGGAATCCGCAGGCACGGGAGGAAGGGGAAGGGCCCCTTCTCCCGCCGAAACGGACCCCAGGAACAACCAAAGTGCCATCATTGCCATGACAAAACGCATGTCGGATCCTCCTTACCTTGAATCGGAGCTCGCGCCGGGCGAACTCCTCCCGGAACCATCATACCAAAACCTCGTCATCGCGCCACCCTCCCGAGGATGGCGGGCACGGCAAGGCCCCCGGCGGCGCCTGCCGACCGGGGGCCCGAAAACTGAAGAAGCCGAGGGGTTAGCGCACCGCGAAGAGCGTGCCGTCGGCGGTGCCGAACAACACCATGCCCTCCGCCACCACCGGAGCCCCCGAAATCTCGCTTCCGGCGGCAAAGCGCCAGAGCTCCCGCCCCGAAGCGGCGTCCACGGCGTAGAGGGTGCCGCCCGAACTGCCGAAGTAGAGCGTGCCCCGGGCGTAGGCCGGAGAGGAAAGCACCGGCCCTTCGGTGAGAAACGTCCAGCGCACGGCCCCCGTGCGGGCGTCCAGGGCGTAGACCTGGCCGTCGTGGCATCCGGCGAACACCAGCCCTCCGGCCACCCCCAGGGATGAGGCGATCCCCGCCCCCAGTTTGACCTGCCATTTGGGGATCACCTTCTTGATCTGCACGGCGGCGATGCGCCCGTCGTCGCTGCCGTAGAACACCCACCCTCCGGAGACCACCGGCGAGGGATCCACGGAACCCCCGGCGTTGGCTCCCCAGACCTCCGTTCCCCGGGCGGGATCAATGGCCCGGAAGCGTCCTCCGTGGTCCCCCACGAAGAGAAGCCCTTCTCCCGCAGCGGGAGTTCCCGCGAACCAGCCGTTGCCGGTGAAGACCCATCGCTCCCGCCCCGAAGCGGCGTCGAAGGCCCGGAGCTGTCCCAGGGCGTTCCCCACGTAGACCGTGGACCCCACCACCGCCGGAGCGCCGAAGATCGCCCCCTTGGTGGAGGCGTGCCACAGGGTGGTGCCCCGGGAGGTGGAGAAGGCGAAGATCGTACCTTCGTAGGTCCCCACGAAGAGGGTCTGCCCCGCCACGGCGGGAGATCCGAGGACGGAGCCATCAAGACGCAGGGCCCACCGCCCCTGTCCCGTGCGAAGATCCGACGCCACCAGCTCCCCTGCGGCGTTGGCAAAAAACACCGTCCCCCCCGCCACCACGGGAGATCCCGCGATGCGGGCGCTGGTGGGAATTTGCCAGGCCAGCACTCCCTGGGGCAGGCGGGAAACGGGGAAAATCCCCGTGTTGGCCGTATCTCCCCGGAAGAGCCCCTCCGCCGATGCGGAAACCGCGCCTCCCAGGATGCCCAGGACCGCAAGACAAACCAAAAGTCGTTGTCGCATGATGCCACCCCTTTTCTCCCTGAAGAGTTCTCCGCCGGCGGCGCCGGTGGAACTTCCGAAATCCGAGTATAAAACTTTGGGGGAAGAACACAAGCGAACAAAGGGAGAAAAGCTCCTGATGCGCCCCGGGATTTGCGGAAGGAGGGGCTGGCAAAAGGGCTGGAAGGAGATGTCCTGCGGTATAATGACCTCCGAGGGGACGCGCGTTTCGTGGGGAGGGAAGGCCCATGGCGGGAACGATTTTCTACCGGGAACGGCGCAAAGTGGGAGAGCAGGATCGGCAACCGCGTTTTCGCGTGGTGGCCGTGGCGGGGGCGGAGATCCATTTTTTCGCCACCCATCTGCGCCTCCAGGAGTTGGAATCCATGGCCCAGGCGGTGGGAGCCACCCTGGTGGCCCTCCCCGCAGGTGAGGGACACGAGGGGGGGCACGGAGGGCGCCGGGGATGTGGCGGGCACCGGGGAGGAACTCCCTGTTCCTAGAAAACAATAACAAAGACTTCCTTCATTTGCTTGACGGAACGACGGTTCCTTGCGTAAAATCAAAACGGAGCAAAAAAAGATCCTCCCCCCTTACGAAGCGTCGCAAAAAAGGGCGGAGAATTGTTGAAAATCTATGAATACGACCTCCGAGTTCGTTGGCCTACAGAGGAATCTCCATGGCGGCGAACCGATGGGTTTTCCTGGAAACGGGAAAGCCTCCCGGAATGGAAAGGGCGGTCGCCGGAGCGTACTGATGCGTGCGTCCCTCGCCGTCTTCCATAAATTCTTTGGAAGACGGTTTTTTTTGGGGGCCACCGAGCGAGGAGAGAAATCAATGCGTTGGTTTGTGGGCATGGACGATACGGATGTGGTGGGGGCTCCCCAAGGCACGGGGAAGGTAGCCCGGTTCTTCGGCGGAGCTCTTCCCGAGGGATGGCGCTGTCTGGGCGTGGTGCGCCAGCAGCTTTTGGTGGATCCCCGGATTCCCTACACGTCGCACAACAGCGCCGCGTGCGTGGTGTTGGAGGGAGAAGGGGAAAAAGAAAAACCGGGGGAGCTCCTGGCGACCCTGGGGGCGGCCCATCTGGGGGCTTTTGCCCTCCCGGGGAGCGACCCCGGGCTCTGCGTGGCGCCGGAGGGGCACCCCGCGCTGAAACTCCTGGGAGATTTCGGGGAGCGGGCTCTTCGGGAAGTGCTCTCCCAGGACGATGCCCGGGAGGCGGCGCGGGAGGTGCACCTTTCCGCCCACGGAGGTACGGGGGACGGCATCATCGGCGCCGCCGCCGCCGTGGGGCTCACGGCGGCGGGGTGGCGCGGCAGGTGCATTTCCTGGGGGGATCTGCGGGAGCTTCCCGAGGCTGTTCCCGTGGAGGAGCTGGAGCGCCGGGGCCTGCGGGTGGTGTGGCTGGAGCGGGACGCCTTTTCCGTGCCTCCCGGGGCGTTGATTCGGGGAGGCGGGTGGTTTCGCCCCTTTCTCCTGGGGGGATCTCCGGTGCTTTTGGTGCACCGGGAAGAGGACGGAACCTTTCGGACGGTGCCCGGCAAGGAACGAATCCAAAGGAACGACCGGAAGAGGGAGGGATGACCATGGCGCTGGAGCGCGAGCGAGACGGAAAACGGTTGCATGTGAAGAGTCGGCTCATGGGAGAGAGCCTGGTGAGCCGGAGTTTCGCCGAACAGTTGGAAACGGCGCCCCAGGTGCGCCTCTTCCCCGATGTGCACGTGCTGAAGATCGGCGGGCAGTCCCTCTGTGACCGGGGAGCCAAGGCCCTTCCGGCGTTGGCCCGGGAGATCGTGGAAAACAAGGCCCGGCACAAGATGCTCTTCACCACCGGAGGGGGCACCCGGAGTCGCCACATCTACGCCATCGGCCTGGAGCTGGGGATGCCCACAGGGATCATCGCCAAGTTCGGGAGCTCGGTGTCGGAGCAGAACGCCCTGCTCGTGGCCACTCTCCTGGCCCCCTGGGGGGGACTCAAGATCGGCCACGACGAAATCGTGAAGCTCGCCACCTATTTTGGCCAGGGGTGCATTCCCGTGATGCACGGCATGCCCCCCTACGACTACTTCGCCCTGCCGCCGGAGAAGGGGCGTATTCCGTTGCACCGTACCGACGTGGGGACGCTCCTTCTGGCGGAGCTCATCGGCGCCAAGAGCTGCATCTTTTTGAAGGACGAACGGGGGCTCTACACCGACGATCCCAAGAAAAACCCCGGGGCGGAGTTTATTCCCGAGATCTCTGTGGCGGAGTTGCGCGAGCTCGATCTGGACGATCTGGTGCTGGAGCGTCCCTGCCTGGAGATCCTGGAACGGAGCGAGGTGCTGGACCGCATTCTCGTCGTCAACGCCCTGGAAGAGGGAAACCTCACCCGGGCACTCGACGGGGAAGCGGTGGGAACGGTGATCCGTCGGAAGTGAGGAGACGGCGTCACAAAAGCCGGAGTGTGCTCCGGAACATGTTGAAGGGAGTGGTTTTTTTTGAAGGGGAAACGGCTGATGGGAGTGTTGTTGGCGGCGGCGGTGATTCTGGGGGCGGCGGGGGTCTCCGGAGCCAAGGAAACGTTGACGGTGTGGCATGCGGGAAGCCTGAATGCGGCGCTGAAGGATGTGGAGGCCCGCTTTCTGGAGAAATATCCCGATCTGGAGATCCAGGACAAGGGGGCGGGGAGCGTGGAGCTCGCCCAGGCCATCGTGGACAAGGGGGGGTGCGACCTCTACCTCACGGCGGACTACCGGAACATTGAAGATCTGCTGAAGCCCCAGCACGCCACGTGGAACCTCCTCTTCTGCACCAACGCCATGGTCATTGCCTACAGCCCCAAGGCTCCCCGGGCGGGGGAAATTTCGGCGGCGAACTGGTTCCGGGTGCTGGCCCGGCCCGACGTGGCGTGGGGGCACACCGATCCGAACAAAGACCCCGGGGGATACCGGGCGATCATGGTGTTGCAGCTCGCCGAGGCGTTCTACGGCCAGCCGGGGTTGGAAAAAAGCCTCATGGAAGCTCCGGGGCACCGGGTGGTGGACGGGATCAACGCCAAGGGAGTCAAGAAGCTCATGGAGTGGGGTTCTCTGGGGTACATGCTCAAGTACCGTTCCTACGCCGTGGCGGACGGCATGCAGATGATCGACCTCCCGGCGGAGATCAACCTGGGAGATCCCACCTTCGCGGAAAACTACGCCAAGGCGTCGGTGGAGATCAAGGGCAAGGGGGACGAGAAGATCACCATGCGGGGTGAGCCCGTGGTCTACGGCCTCACCATCCCCACGTCGGCGAAAAACGGAGCCCGGGCGCTGGAGTTCGTCCAGTTCCTCCTCTCCCCCGAAGGCAAGCAGATCCTGGAGAAGCGGGGATTCGGCCTCATGACCCCCGCCCCCGCCACCCCCCGGGACAAGCTGCCGGCGGAAATCGCCGCCCTCACTGCGGCGCAGTAGGCCCAAGGATCCAAGACCGAAGACGAGAGGAACCCCCTGGACCCTGGGGTCCAGATCATGTCCTTGAGGAGGATGAAAAAGAATGAAACGTACAATGCGCATCTTGTCCCTCGTCACGCTGGTTCTGATGCTCGCCACGGCGGCGTTTGCCGCCCCCGTGCTCCGCATGGCCACCACCACCAGCACCGAGGACACGGGGCTTTTGGACTACATGGAGCCCTTCTTCCGCCAGGCCACGGGGATTGAGTTGCAGTGGGTGGCAGTGGGCACCGGCAAGGCCCTGGAACTGGGCAAGAACTGCGATGTGGACGTGCTCCTGGTGCACGCCCCCAGCGCGGAGAAGATCTACGTGCAGGAAGGGCACGGGGTCAACCGGCGCCAAGTGATGTACAACGACTTCGTGCTCCTGGGCCCCGCCGCCGACCCCGCCAAGGTGAAGGGCCTCGCCGTGGGTGAGGCCCTGAAGGCCATCGCTGCGGCGAAACAACCCTTTGTGAGCCGGGGAGACAAGTCGGGAACCCACGTGGCGGAACTGGTTCTTTGGAAGGGCGCGGGGATGGAGGCTCCGGACAAGGACGCATGGTACATCTCCACGGGGCAGGGCATGATCCAGACCATCAACGTGGCCGGGGAGAAAAATGGCTACACCCTGGCGGACCGGGGCACGTTTATTAAATACGAGGCCAATGCCAAGGGCAATCCCCCTGTGGTGATCCTCGTGGAGGGAGATTCGGCCCTGCGCAACCAGTACAGCGTCATCGCCGTCAACCCCGCCAAGTGTGCCAACGTCCAGTACGACCTGGCGCTGAAGTACGCCGACTGGATGGTTTCCCCCGAGACCCAGAAGCTCATCGCGGACTTCAAGCTCGAAGGTAAGCAGCTCTTTTTCCCCAACGCCGACGAGTAGATCCCTCCGGCGGCGTCTGAGGGCGACATGAGATCCGGGGGGTGCGAAAGGCTCACCCCCCGGCGTTTTGTGTGAAGGAGGTTTCCCCATGGACTACATCGCCCAGGGAGTGATCCAGGCCTTCGTCCTGCTGTGGACGGGGGACGAAGAGACCTGGTCCGCGATCTACACCACGGTGAAGATGTCTTCCATCTCCATCGCCGTGTGCCTCGCCCTGGGGACTCCCTTGGGATTCATCCTGGGGTACGCGGATTTCCCCGGGAAAAAGGGCGTGCGCACGGTGGTGAACACCCTGTTGGCCCTCCCCACAGTGGCGGTGGGGCTGGTGGTTTACGCCTTCATCTCCCGGAGGGGTCCCCTGGGAGAGCTGGGGCTCCTTTTCACGGTCTCCGGCATGGCGGTGGGGCAGATCATCCTGGCCCTGCCCGTCGTGGTGGCCCTGACGGCCAATGCGGTGGAGAGCATGGACGAACGCCTCCGCCTGACCCTCCTCACCCTGGGGGCCGACGGAAAGCGCCTGGCCCTTTCCACCCTCTACGAGGCCCGTTACGCCGTCCTCTTGGCGGCGGCCAACGCCTACGGCCGGGTCATCTCCGAGGTGGGGGTCTCCATGATGCTCGGGGGCAACATCAAGTGGCACACCCGGACCATCACCACGGCGATTTCCCTGGAGACCGGCAAGGGGGAGTTTGCCCTGGGCATCGCCCTGGGACTGGTGCTCTTGATCCTGGCCTTCGCCGTGAACTCTGTCCTATCCTTGGCGCGTCAGAGGGCGACGATATGACCCCCCTCTACGAACTGCAGGGAGTGGTGCGGCGCTACGGAGACCGAGTGGCCCTGGACGTCCCCGAGCTCGCCATCCACCCGGGGGAGATCGTGGGCCTAGTGGGGCCCAACGGTAGCGGCAAGAGCACCCTCTTGCGGACCCTGGCCTTTTTAGACCCCCCCGACGAAGGGATGCTCCTCTTTCGGGGGGCTCCTGCGTGCCCCGCCACGCCGGAGCTCCGGCGCCAGGCCACCTTGCTCCTGCAGGAGCCCTACCTTCTCAAGACATCGATCTTCGAGAACGTGGCATACGGGGTGCGCCTCCGGGGGGAAAAAGACCCCGTCGGGCGGGTGAGAAAGGCCCTGGAAGCCGTGGGGCTGGATTACGACGCCTTCGCCCGACGCCCCTGGCACGCCCTCTCCGGAGGAGAGGCCCAGCGGGTGGCGCTGGCGAGCCGCCTGGCCCTCCGCCCGGCGGTGCTCCTTCTGGACGAACCCACGGCCAGCGTGGATGCATCTAGCGCTGGCGCCGTGCGGAACGCCATCCTGTCGGCGGTGCGCCAGGACGGCACCACCCTGGTGGTGGTGAGCCACGACCTCTTGTGGCTCTACGAGGTGGCCAGCCGCACGGTGGGGCTCCGGGGGGGGCGCGTCGTCGCCTCCGGGGCGGAAAACGTGCTGGCGGGCCGGTGGGAACGGAAAGAAGGGGAGCCGGGGCACCTGGTGCTGGAGGACGGTCAGGGGGTGATGGCCCCCCCTATGCCCCTCGGAGCCACGATGGGGCTCCTATCCCCAGAAGCCATTGCCCTATCTATCCTTCCCCCCGGAGGGAGCGCCCCCCGCAACGTCTTGAAGGGAACCGTGGGGCAGATGTTCTGGGAAAGGGGTCCTCACCGGGTGCTGGTGCGCGTGGGGGTGGGGTCTCTTTCCCTCGCGGTTCGGATGACCGCAGACGCCGTGCGCGACCAGGGAATCCACCCGGGACGAGAAGTGTGGCTCTCCTTCGACCCCTCTGCCCTGCGCTGGGGTTCCTAAGTCTTCCGTCGCTTCCCTCCTAGATCGTCCCCTTGGCTCCGAGATCTCCCCCGGCCTCCGGGGTGGCCCCTGGGACGAACGGAGCCCGCCCCGGAGGGCAAAGGCCGCATGGAGAGCTCTCCGCGCCCCCCGAGGGGCGTGGCGCGGATTTCCCTTTCGCGAATTAAAGGCTTCCCGACGGGATTCCTTTTTTGAGGAGGGGCGCTTATACTAGAAAATCCAAGAGATGGGCACCGGAGACCCTCCCGTTGGCGCCGCCCGGCAGGGGGAAGAAAACGCTCCAAAAGGCGAGAGATCTGCCCGTCGCGAGGAGGTGGAGTGCGTTGATGCACATCAAGGATCTCATGCAGCGCGGAGCTCTTTGCAAGGGCGATGTGGTGATCTATAAGTGGCTAAAAGAGGAGATCCAGGCCAAGGATTTCTTTGCCCCCCTTCGCATGGTGGAGTTTTTTATGGGATTTATGATATCCCAGGTAAGGGACGGGCGGATCTACGACGCCCTGGGGCCCTTTCCCCAGGAGAACGTGGTGGCAGTGTTTAAGCCCATCATGGCCGTCGACAAATCCCTCCTGGTGTGGAAGATGAGCGAAGAGCGCATGTGCACGGAGACCTTGAGCCTCCTGATCAACCGCCTTCTCGACGTTTTCCCCGAGGCCTACCTGTTCCAGGACGAGACCTATTTCGAGATCCTGCGCCGCCGATCCCTGACGCACTACGACCTGGTGGAGGTGGGAGCGGAGCTGGTGGCCCAGCTGGAAAGGGGCCGATACCGGGAGGAGGGGAAGGACGTGGTGGGAAAGTTTAACCAGATCGTGGCCCATCGCTCCCCAGGGGGAGACCCTCACCGAAGGCGATGATCGGCGCGGGATGAGCGAGGCTTGGTCGGAAGTCCTTCGGGAGCCGGACGAACCCTCCCGCCGCCCTCTGCTGGCGGCGGAAAGGGGGGAGCTTTTTCGATTTTTTTCTCCGGCGATAGGGGCAAGCTTGGCCCGTCGCAGGGAGATGGGGGCCCAAGATGAGGTATAATGAGCGGCGATCCTATGTGGGGGTGACGGAATGAGACTCTTGACCCGATCGGACTTTGATGGCCTCATGTGCGCCGTTCTCCTGAAAGAGCTAGACCTCTTCGACGAAAGAAAGTTTGTCCATCCGAAAGACATCCAAGATGGCCTGGTGGAGGTTAATGAGAAGGACATCCTCGTCAACATCCCCTTCGTCCCGGGGTGCGGCATGTGGTTCGACCATCACTCCAGCGAGGAAGAGCGGGGGCTCATGAATGCCTACAGCTTCAGGGGCGCCGCGTGGCCCGCCCCCAGCTGCGCCCGGGTGGTCTACGAGTACTACGGGGGAGATCAGGGGCCCCTGGGGCACCTCAAGGACGTGGTGGCCATGGCGGACAAATGCGACTCTGCTCAGTTCACCCGGGATGAGATCTTAAACCCCTCGGGATGGGTGCTTCTATCCTTCGTCATGGACCCCCGCACGGGGCTGGGGCGCTATCGGGACTACCGCATATCCAACTACCAGCTCATGGACGACCTGGCGGACCTTCTCCGGACGCACTCCATCGAGGAGATCTTAGGTCTTCCCGACGTGCAGGAGCGGGTGCGTCGCTACTTCAACCAAGAGGCCCTCTTCAGGGAGATGATCCTGGCCCACTCCTGGACCCAGGGCAATGCCATCGTCACGGACCTGCGGGGCATCCCCGAGACCTTCGTGGGAAATCGCCACATGGTCTACGCCCTTTTTCCCGAGCAAAACATCTCGGTCAGGGTTTTCGATGGCAGAGAAAAGGCCTTCTGCGTGTTTTCCGTGGGGCACAGCATCCTCCAGCGGACCTCCCACACCAACGTGGGGGCCCTGATGCTGGCCTACGGCGGCGGGGGCCACCCCCGGGTGGGCACCTGCCAGGTGCCCTACGAGGAGGCCGACCGGGTCCTGAGGGAGATGCTCGCCGTCATCAACCGGGACGGATAGCTTCTCTCCAAAATCCCCTCAGGAGGCTCTCTGTGTGTAGACCCCGGATCCTCGCCGCTCTCGATGCCGAGAGCGGCGAGGATCCGGGGTCTACCGAAGCCCCGACGGGTTTTTTTGCCCTAGAGCTGCCGCGCCACCTCGTAGGCGGTCCACACCGCGTGCTGCACGTTGGCGGGTCGCAGGGCGTCTCCCACCAGATAGGCCTCGGGGAAGGCCCCAGAGACCTCTTGCCAGATGCCCCGGTCGGAGCGGTATCCCGTGGCCAGCACCAGCGTGTCGCAGGGAAGGAGACGCTCCCCGTCGGCGCTCTGGATCGTCGCCCCCTCGGGGGCCAGGAGCGAGAGCCGCGCCCCCGTCCACACCCCCACCCGGTGGAAGGTCAAAAGATCCAGGAGCATGATCCGGTTGGGGTGGGGCACGTCCCCCGTCGTCATGAGCCCCTCCCGGACCTCCACCAGCTCCACCTCATGCCCCTGCTGGGTGAACCACACCGCCAGCTCGCACCCCACAAAGCCTCCCCCCAGCACCACCAGGCGCCGCCCCAGGGGCCGTTCTCCCCGCAGGGCCTCCTGGGCGGTGAGGACTTCGGGGGCTCCTTCCCGACGTTTCCCCAGGGGGGGCACGAGGGGGAGGGATCCCGTGGCCACCACCACCGCATCGGGGTTCACGGCGTCCAGGACCGCTCGGTCTCCCCGGTGGTGCAGCCGCACGTCGACGTGTCCCCGCTCCAGCTCCCGGCGGTACCAGGCCAAAAGCCTTCGGTCGTCGCGCTTAAACTCCGGGACGGAGCCCTCGATGACGTGCCCCCCCAGCTCTCCGGTGCCCTCGAAGAGCACCACGGCATGGCCTCGGAGGGCGGCCACCCGGGCCGCCTCCATGCCCGCGATGCCTCCGCCCACCACGGCGATCCTCCGCCGCTCCCGGGCGGGGGTCAGGGCAAATTCGCGCTCGCGCCCCGTGGCGGGGTTCACGGTGCAGGAAAGGGGCTTTCCCTTGGCAATCCGATTCATGCAGGCGTCGTGACACCCGATGCAGGGACGGATGGAAGCGACGTCCCGGCGCCGGACCTTGAGGGGCCAGGCGGGGTCCGCCAGCAGAGGGCGGCCGAGGGATACGCCGTCGGCCCGCCCCTCCCGGAGGGCTCGCTCCGCCCGGTCGGGGTCTCCCAGCTTGCCCGCAGCGATGACGGGCACCGAGACCACTCCCTTCAGCGCCTCCGTGTAGGGAAGGTAGCACCCCTCCTCCAGGTACACCGGGGGATGGGCCCAGTACCACGATTCGTAGGTTCCCGCATCGGCGTTGAAGGCGTCGTATCCCGATTCTTCCAGGATCTTTCCCGCCTCGAGCCCCTCGGCCATGTCTCGGCCGAACTCCTGGAACTCTTCCCCCGGAAGCCCCCCCTGACGCCACCCCTTCATGAAGCTCTTGAGGGTATAGCGCAGCATCACGGGAAAATCCTCCCCCGCGTACCGGGCGATGGCCCCCCGGACCTCCCGGGCCGCCGTCAGCCGCCCCCGGAGATCGCCCCCGTACTTGTCCGTGCGACGGTTACAGCAGGCCAGGGCAAATTGGTCCAGCAGGTACCCCTCGTGGACCGCGTGGACTTCAATGCCATCGAAGCCGCACTCCCGGGCGATGAGGGCGCTGGCGCCGAAGGCGTCGATGAGGCGTGTCACCTCGTCGATATCGAGCTCCCGGCAGAGGATGGAAGGGTCCCAGTAGTTGGGTATGGGAGAAGGGGCCACAGGGCGAGGGACCAAGGTAGGGGGGGCTACCCGGCCGAATCCCATGGTGAGCTGGAGGAAAATTCGGCAGTCGAAGGCGTGGACCCGTTCCGTGAGCTCCAGGGCCCGGAGGCGGAAGTGGGCGGGATTCACCAGGGGAGCGGGCTGGGAGGGCATGGGGAAGGGTTCGATGTCATTTTCCACCTTCACCGTCCCCGTGATGAGGAGCCCCGCCCCTCCCCGGGCGCGCTCCACGAAGAACTCCACCGCCCGCTCCTCGAACCCCCCCTGGGGAGTCGCGAGCCCCGTGAGTCCCATGGGGGCCATGGAAATGCGGTTTTTTAGCTCTACATTGCCGATGCGCATGGGTTCAAAAAGCTTTTCGTAGGCCATTTTATCCATTGCTCCTTCCATCGACTCTCACCGAAGGGGGGCCCTTTTGGCCCGGGGAGTCCGGGGGACGGGGCGGGGCGGTCTTCCCCCTTCGGATATGCCCCTTTCCCCCATGGTGGCTCGGAGCCCCTCCGGTGTCAAGGGGAGTGGGGCCTTTGCCCCCTCGCCCCCGGGGGAGTAGGGCGAACCGAAGTACCCTAAGGAGAAGTTTTTTTACTCCGAGGGTACAAGAGGGCTTGACAAGACTGTACATGTACAAGAGAATGTCTTTGTACATGTACAGTTCCTCCTGCGCAGGATTTCCAAATCGAAGTCATCGCCCATCCTCGAGTGATGGGGCCTTGGCTTTCCGTGTCTTGTCGTGCCCCATGGCGACGCGGGGTCCGAAGGCGCGTCAGCGCCGGGGCGGCTGCGTCTCCACGGGCTCCAAAAGGGAGAGGAGGAGTCTTTCGTCATGGCCATGGTCGTAAAAAAATTTCCCCACCTGTTTAGCCCCATCCGGATCGGGTCTCTGGTGGCGCGTAACCGGATCGAATCGGCCCCCATCAGCATGGGAGATCTGACCCCCGAGGGATATCTGACGCGGGAGAACGTCGCCGCCTACGAGGTGAAGGCCCGGGGGGGCGCCGCCATCGTCAACATCGGCGAGAGCAACGTGCACACCCGGACGGGGAAGGCCCATGGGCGCATGGTCCCCCTGGACGACGAAGAGGTGTTGCCCTCCCTCATCAACACCACCGACGCCATAAAGCGCCACGGCGCCATCGCCTCCATCGAGCTGATTCACCCGGGGCGTCGGGCCAATCCTCGCTACTTCGACGGCGACACCTACGGCCCCACGGGGGGGCCGGGGCTCTTTGGCAAGCCCGTGATCGAGCTCACCGAAGAGCTCATCGAAGAGATCGTGGAGGCCTTCGGCGACGCGGCGGAAATGGCCCGCCTCGGGGGCATGGACATGTGCATGGTCCACGCGGGGCACGGCTGGCTGGTACACCAATTCTTCTCCCCGCTGAACAATCAGCGCACGGATCGCTTCGGTGGCAGCCTGGAAAATCGGGTGCGCTTCGCCTTCATGATCGTGGACAACATCAGGAAAAAATGCGGCCGGGACTTTCCCATCGAGTTCCGCATCAGCGGCTCGGAGCTGACCCCTGGGGGGTTCGACCTCGATGACATGATGGAGTTTGCCCGGATGGCGGACGGCCGCATCGACCTCTTGAACGTCTCCGACGGCACGTTCCACGTCCCCTCCACCAACACCACCATGGTGCCTTCCATGTTCCTCCCCCACGGATGCAACGTCTATCTGGCCGAGGGTATTAAAAAAGCCGTGAAGAAAACCCCCGTGTCCGCCCTGGGGGGTATCGGCGATCCCGAGATGATGGAAGAGATCATCGCCAGCGGCAAGGCCGACATGGTGGCCCTGGGGCGGGCCCTCATCGCCGATCCCGACCTTCCCCGCAAGGCCAAGACGGGGAGGGCGGACGACATCACGCCCTGCCAGCGCTGCATCGTCTGCATGAGCGGCTCCTTTGTCCCCTACGTCAAGTATCCCACCCGGGTGGGCAAGTGCACCGTGAACCCCACCATCGGCAAGGAGTATGAGCTTTTCACCTCTGTGCCCTCCGAGGGGCGCAAGCGGGTGGTCATCGCCGGGGGAGGCCCAGCGGGCCTGCAGGCCGCCATCACCGCCGCCGACCGGGGGCACGAGGTCTTCCTCTTCGAAAAAAGCGGGAGTCTGGGGGGAGCCATTCAGTTCGCCGAGCACGTGCCCTTCAAGGCCGATCTCAAGAAATTTATGGATGTCCTGATCCGCCGGGTGGAGCGTCGGGCCATCACGGTGCACCTTAACACTCTCCTGACGCCGGATCTGGCTCGAGAGCTGAGGGCCGACGTGATCATCGCCGCCGTGGGGGCCGATCCCATCGTCCCCTCGCTGCCCGGCATCGACGGGCCTCACGTGGTGCGAGCGGTGGATCTTCACGACGAAGGGGTCACCGTGGGCCCCCGCGTGGTCTTCATCGGCGGAGGGCTCGTGGGGTGCGAGGAGGGGCTCGACCTGGCCCAGCGGGGGCACAGGGTGACGGTGCTGGAGATGCGGGAGAACGTGGCCATCGACGCGGCCTACCTCCACCGGGAGGCCCTGCTGCTGGAGATCGCCAAACACCCCGAGGCCATCACCTTGCTCACCCACATGCGGTGCAAAGAAGTCACCCTCGAAGGGGTGGTGGCGGTGGACGAAGCGGGGACGACCCGTTTCTTCGAGGCCGACACGGTGGTGGTGGCGGCGGGCATGCGTCCCCGATCCGAGGCGGTGGAAAGCCTCCGGGATTGCGCTCCGGACTTCCTGGTTATCGGCGACGGGCGGAAACCCCAGCGGGTCCTCGAGGCGGTGCGATCGGGGTATGACGCGGGGATGCACCTATGATGGATCCTCCGGGCCCGGGGCGTAAGGGGCTTTTGATCCTCCCTGGGGCCTTTCTGCGGCCATCGGGGGACCGGGACGGAAGAAATCGGGCCTTTTGAAACGATACGCCAGTCACCACAACCCTTGGAGGTGTTCGTTGTGTCCCAAGTGAAGTCCACAAAGGAACTGGATCGCGTTCTCGGAAGAAAGGATCTCATGTCCATCGCCATCGGCCAGACCATCGGCTCCGGCATCTTTGCCCTCATGGGCGTGGGGCTCGCCATGACCGGGCGATCCGCCAGCCTTTCCATGATCGTGGGGGCCCTCTTCGTCATTCTCATATCCATTCCGAACATCTTCGTCGGTGGGACCATCCGCATGAGGGGGGGCTTTTATACCCAGCTGGGGCTCCTGGTCAACAAGACGTGCAGCGGTTTTTTTGTCATCGTGCACATCCTGGCCTGGACGGCCCTGGCGCTCTACGCCCTGAGCTTTGCGGATTACACCCTGGCGATGATCCCGGGGATCAATAAGACCCTCGTAGCCTTCTCGGTCCTGACGTTCTTCTACGTCGTCAACCTCCTGGGAATCCAGAGCGCCGCCCGGGTCCAGAACCTCATGACCCTCGCCATGGTGGTGGCCCTCACGGTGTTCATATGCTTCGGCCTTCCCCAGGTCCAGCCGGGGTACTTCGAAGGCCCGGACTTCATGACCGGCGGATGGCAGGGACTTCTGGCCGCCGGGGCGCTATATACCTGGGCCATCGGCGGTGCCAACGTCATCGTCTACTTGGGAGCCGAGGCCAAAAATCCTACAAAAGACATCCCCTTCGTCATCATCGTGGCCACCCTGGTCATCGCCCTCTTCTACGCCCTCATGGCCACCGTGGCGGCGGGGGTCTTGCCGATCTCCGAAGTGGCAAACCAGCCCCTCTCGGTGGTGGCGGCAAAGATCCTCCCCCGGCCGGTCTATATCTTCTTCATCGTGGGAGGCGCCATGTTTGCCCTTACCACCACGTTGAATGCCGCCCTGGGATGGGTCACCAAGCCGATCCTGCAGGCCTGTGTGGATGGGTGGCTCCCCTCAGGCCTGGGGGCCATCAGCAAAAAGTACAAGACCCCCTACATCATCCTCACGCTGCTCTATCTGGAGAGCCTGGTCCCCATCTTTTTTGAGTTTAACATTTCCACCATCGGAAACATGGCGGTGATCCTGAACAACGTGCTCTTTGCCATCATCTGCTTCTCGGCGATCCGCATGACCGCAGTGATCCCCGAGATATGGGGCCAGTCCAAGTTCCACGTCTCGAAGGGCACCCTGGCTTTCTGGAGCATCCTGGGGGGCGTGGCTACCCTGGGACAGACCGCCCTGCTATTTAGCGTATTAAAGCCCTACGAAATGGTGGGTAACGTGGTGGTGGTGGTCTTTGCCCTCGGGTACGCCATGCTTCGGATGAGAAGCGGTAAGGTGAACATGGAAGTGAGCTACGAGGAGGTTTAGCCCGGGACCCCCGGCGGAAGCTTCGCAACGAAAGATCCGCTCTCGCCGCACCGAGGCGAGGATGAGTCGGCCCCCGGCCCTTTCGGAAGCTCCTCCTCCGACGGGGCGGGGGCCGCGCCGCCGGAGGAGGAGCGCCCCGGGCCCCCGGGTCCGTTGTGTCTTCCGAAAAAGGGCATTATAATCGCGGGAGCCTCCGGGGCCCCGGAGGGAGGGGCGCGAAAGGCGCCCCGGGAAGGGCCCCGGGCGCGCGCGAAGGTCCCTGCGGGGACGATGGGAAGGCGGCGGGGGAGGCGACGATGAGGGAACCGGAAAACAAAAAGCACAAAATCCTGAACCGGGCCTGGCGGCTATTCCTTCGCCATGGCTTCACTAGGACGAGCATGCGTGCCATCGCCGAAGACGCCGGAGTGAGCCTGGGGCTTCTCACCTATTACTTCACCACGAAAGACAACATCGCCCTGGAGCTCCTGGAAAAACAGATCGCCGATTTCAAGGCGGCCCTGAACCGGGTCATAGACCTGGACGAAGATCCCGTGCTCTACTCGGCCTCCCTGGTGCGCATCAACTATAAAGTGATGTCCATGCCGGAGTTTCGGGTCTTTTATCTGGACGCCATGAGGAACGACCTCTACTTTAAGACCATCCCCAACCGCCGACTCTTTCCCGATCGAGGGCTGGAAAGTCTGTCGCGGATCAATGACAAGTATCGCCTGGGGCACAGCCCGGAGTACCTGGAGCTCTTCGGGAACTACCTTTGCGTCAGCATGGAGCGGACCCTGGTGCTCTACCCGGATATCCTGGAGGCCATGGGGCACTTGCCCGACCTGGTCTTTCGGACCTATATGGGGCACCTCGATCCCCATTTTCGGGACTTTGACGCCTACTGCCAAAGGAGCGAGGCGGCGGTGCAGCGCGTCCTGCGGGAGCACCCCGAGGTGCGGACGGTGCATGACCTCTTCGACGAAGGGCCGGAAGGGCCGGAGGAGGGGTAGGGGCGCCCTCTGCGGGGGGATCTTATCGGGGCGCCGGGGGCGAGGGGGGGCATGCCTAGGCCTTCCGCAGGAGCCTATTCGGTTTGATGCCGGAACGGGACCAGTGTTGCTCGACGGATTGAATAAAATCATGGCGAACTAACTTGGCCCTCTGAACAAGCCAATCGCCCTGGTCGGATCGGAGGTAGAGTCCCTCCATCGGTTTGTCCCCGAGCCGTGACTGCGACAGAAATTCGCCCAAGCCTGCGATGGTAAAACGGCCATGGCCTAATCTCGGAACTTGGTCTAAGCGAAGAGCTTGAAACCACGCGTCTCGGCGGGGGGAAGAGAAAAACCGACCGGAGACTTTGTCGTAGACGTCGAATCCGAGAAACCAACTCGGCAATTGGTCATACTCGACCGAGTGCCGCGCATAGCACCACTCTCCGAAGAGCATGTAGCGGCTGGTCAGGTGTGCGAAAAAGATATCGGTTCTTGGAGCCAACCACGCCGCCAATCCCTTCCACTGCCCGGTGCCGGGAAGTTCCAAGTACGCTCCTCGATTCTGGGCCCAGACGTCTCCTGTAGCGGCCCGCTCTTTCTGCCCGGTAATTGCCCTCGCTTTGTGGCCGCGAAATCAGCTTGGGATTGGCGATCGGGGCGGGGTACCCCGCCCCGATCGCCGTCACTATATTTCAAACTCGCTGGCCACGACGACGCGCACCATATGGTCGTCCACCAGCCGGGATTGTGAACAGGCCGCCGACATCAGACAGGCCGTCGCTACCTTGTTAATCTTTCGAGGAATGCCTCCGGAATACTCATATAACATCGCCACGGCGGCCTGAGTGAAAATTTCCCCCGGGGATTTCACCGCCTCCAGATGGCTCCTCACGTAACGCATGGTCTCTTCGGCTGTCAGGGGACCAAGATGGAACCGCAGGTCCACCCTCCCCGCAATGGCCTGATGAATCTGAAGCTTCAATCGATCTTTTAACTCGGTCTGCCCCGCCATGAGGTGGGTCCGCTGCTTTTTGCCACCTCCAGGGGAGGGGATAAAGGGACCGTGGCCCGCCCCCGGAGTGGCCCCTTGGGCCATGAGCGCCCGGCCAGAGAGGCCCCTTTGCCTTAAGTGGCGTTCCAGCGTCGATCGGGCCACGGTATGGCCCTGATGTTTTAGCCAGTCATGTATGAGGCCCGCACTGCGGCGGGGCAATTCCTTGCGGCAGGCTTCGGCCAACGCCAGCACCTCGGGGGATAGGGCCTTGCAGAGTCCCTTATCTTTGCGCGGAGCCTTTACCAGTGCTTCGAAGCCTCCCTTTCGGTAAGCCGCCACCCAGCGACGCAGGGTGCGTTCGGAGATGCCCTGCTGTTCGCGAAGCAGGCTTCGCCGCCGGGCCATCTCAAAAGCGGGCACGCCTTCTTCCAGCAGAGGGGCTATAAGGGCGTATTTTCGAAGCCCTTCTTCTCGTCCGCAGTCAGTCTTCTCATCTTTCACGGGTCTTCACTCCTTTGTGTTTCCGGATGTGAGGACCAGCTTAGCCCCTGCCCTGCGGTCACCCAAGGCAAAGTGGGTGGGCCAGAGAGAGATGGAACGCGCGGCTGAGGCGCGACACTCCTTCGGGGACATTTTCAAGGTGCGAGACGGCCCGGTACACTCGCTGCAGGGCCCCATAGTGCTCCACCAGGGAGGGCAGGGAGGGCAGGGAGGGCACAGAATGGGAAAAGAGCGCCCCCAGGGATTCCAGTTTCGCGGCCAGCTCGGGAAGGACCCAGGAGAAATGCCGCTTCCAGCGTCTGATGGTGCTTTCTTCCGCCCCCGAGGTGCCTTTGGCCTTTCCTTTGCCATCCGCCTCCCCCGCCAGGGTCTCTTCCACGTCGAAGGCGTTGTAATGCTTGTGCGGAAGCATCCAGGGCGGTAGGTGGGTAAAGGTCTGCCCGCATCCGTCCAGGCAGCGATAGCGGTGCACCCGAAACCACCGCTTCCCGGCCTCGAAAACTCCGTGACGGGCCCGCGTCCCATGCCCGTGGATGCGTCCTCCGCAGCGCGGACAACATTTGGGGGGTGGGTATGCGCCTTCCGGTATTTCTGATACAATGCGGGGGTCCTGGTGGTTTTAGGATTTTTCACCTAGGTCCCCTGTTTCAACCTGGTCTCTTGGCGGAGGGGTTGACTCGGGGGACTCCCTTTTTTTCTACAAACCTTACCCTAAAAGGCCACCGATGTTAAGCCGTTCCCGGACAGACAGAGGGAGCGGGAACACGGACGCTCAAGTACCGTCCCGAATATCCGGTTTTTGGCTTCGAGAACCTCCAGGCGGCCAGAGAGTGGACGCACCGCTTCGTACATTGGTACAACGAGATT
>CALMLW010000334.1 GCA_937868015.1 uncultured Synergistaceae bacterium
CTACACACACTCTGACACTCTTTCCCTACACGACGCTCTTCCGATCTCGCGCCACTCGTGCCCCCCTCGCCAGATGGTGAGGGAAAGGCGGGCCGAGAGGGCGTTCACCACGGAAACTCCCACGCCGTGGAGCCCCCCGGAGACCTGGTAGGATTTCTTGTCGAACTTTCCCCCGGCGTGGAGCACGGTGAGCACCACTTCGGCGGCGGATTTGCCCATATGGGGGTGGAGGTCCACGGGGATGCCCCGGCCGTTGTCCCGGACGGAGACGCTCTGGTCGGAGTACACCGTCACCTCCACCTCGGAGCAAAAGCCCGCCAGGGCCTCGTCCAGGGAGTTGTCCACCACTTCGTATACCAGGTGGTGGAGCCCCCGGGAGGCGGTGTCGCCGATGTACATCCCGGGGCGCTTCCGTACCGCTTCCAGCCCCTCCAGGACCTGGATGTCTTTGGCGGTGTACTGCTTAGATGGGTCTTCAAACGTCATACGCAGGGGCCTCCTTTGGCGGGAAGGGCAGGTCTTTGAAACGGGTCACGAAAGGGGATCCTCACCGGAAGGGGGTGCGAGGCACGCTTCCCGGGTCCTCAGGCGCTGCGCAAGCTCGGCGTGACGCCGGGCCAGGGTGCGGGGGGTAAATCCCGTGGCCATCACCGACCCGTCCCGGAGGATAACGGCCGTCTCTCCATCGTCGCGCACCAGAGCCACGACCCGACCCATGTGCACCAGGTCGTTTTCTTCCAGCGGTAAAAACATCTCTTCTCTCCTTTGGGGAGGTGGCCTCAGGTCCCCGGGGCCGCCGCAGATCCTGGGGCGCTCTCCTTCCGGTGAGGGGGCTATTATTTTTCCCCGGGAAGGCCTGGGGCGATGAGCCCTACGGGGCTACTCCTGAAGGAAGACCTTGTCCAGGCGGGTGATCTCAAAGAGCTCCTTCACGGGGCCCGAGAGCCCTCGCACCGCCAAGGAACCTCCTTCTTTTACGCAGCGCTTGTGTAGAGAAATAAAAACCTCTAACCCCGCACTGTCGATGTAGTCCAGGTGAGAAAGGTCCACCTCCACCCGAGAGCAACGCCGCCCCTCCAGGGCGGCCTTGGAGGCCCTGCGAAATGCCGTGGCATCCCCGGCGTACATGGAGCCCCGGAGCTCCACGTGAAGGGTCTGTCCCCGGAGGTCGATGTTATAGGTCATGGCCCTTCCTTCTGGGGTGGGGGGGCAGGAGGGGAGGCATTATCCCTGAAGGAAGACCTTGTCCATGCGGGTGATCTCGAAGAGCTCCTTCACGTTGCCGGAGAGCCCTCGCACCACCAGGCTGCCCCCCTTACGGGCGCAGCGCTTGTGCAGCGAGATCAGGACCCCGAGCCCCGCGCTGTCGATATAGTCGAGCCGGGAAAGGTCGGCCTCCACCCGGGAGCAGGCCCCTCTCTCCAGGGAGGCCAGGGCGTCCTCCCGGAGTTTAGCTGCGTCGTCCACGTACATGGAGCCCTGGAGCGTCAGGTGCAGGGTGTTTCCCAGGGGTTCAAAGCGGTATTCCATGATCATTCCTCCTTAAGATACGCCGTCTCTGGCAGGGGAGAGAAGGGGTCGTCGCGCCACCAGGCGCAACGTGCGGGTCGCCGCATCGTAGGACACCTCATCCGCCAGCCTCACCATGAGGGGCAACCCCCGCCCCCCTTCCTGGTCGAGGTCGGGGAAATCCTTTTGTAGGGCGCCGGGGGGTAGGCCCGGCCCCCGGTCTTGGATCGTGGCCACCACCCCAGGCCCCTCTTCTGTCAGGGTCAGGGCCACCCAGGGGGGCTCTCCCGGGAGGGTGCCGTGCTTGAAGGCGTTGGAGACCCCCTCGTTGATCGCCACGAAAAAAGACTCCCCCCGGGGTCCCAGGGAAAGGCGAAGCCACTGTCTCAGGTCTTCGCGCCGGAGGGCAAAGCCCTCTGGGCTGGAGCAATCTAGCGTCCAGGACACCTCGGGAATCTCCTTTCGGAAAATCTTGGACTATTGTACCACAAAGAGGGGGGCTCTTCACCCTCCGGAGAACGGGGTGAGGGGTGCCCCCCCGGACGATGATCGGCCTATCTGATGGCCCCGGTCGTCTTGTGACTAGCGTTCGCCAGGGCTCACGGCGGTGACCTCCTTTCTTCTGCCGGGGGCGCCCATCCTCCCGCCGGCTTTCTTCTGCCGGGAGCGC
>CALMLW010000335.1 GCA_937868015.1 uncultured Synergistaceae bacterium
CCGATCTCCACCCCCTTGATGCCGGGGACCGAGAGCAGGGCCGCCCCGAGGCGGGCGTCGAGGCGGCGGTCCCACTCCACGCCGCTGCCGAGGCCCGCCGGGACCCCTCGCACCGAGACGACGAAGGTGCCCCCCAGGGTGTCCCCCTCTTCCCGGGCGCGGTCGATGGGCGCCGCGAGCCTCGATTCTCCCTCTTCCGTGGCGCATCCCAGGGGGGAGGTCCGGGCCCGCTCCCATCCGGCGTCGTCCTGCGGCGGGGGCACCGAGACCCCCCCGATGGAGAGCACGGCCCCCCGGACGGCGATGCCGCAGTGGGCGAGGAGGCGTCGGGCCAAGGTCCCCGCCACGGTGCGGGGGGCGGTGGTGCGGGCGGAGGCCCGCTCCAGCACGTCGCGCATGTCGCCGTGGCGATATTTGAGGGCCCCCGCCAGGTCGGCGTGCCCCGGCCGGGGGGCGGTGACGCGCCGGGCCTCCACCGCCTCGGGGGAGGTGTGCCAGGGGTGCATGGCCGAGGCCCATTGGTCGGCCTCCGCGTTTGCCAGGGCGACCCCCACGGGGGCCCCCGTGGTGCGACCGTTTCTCAGCCCGCCCCACACCTGGATCTCGTCCCGCTCCAGCGCCATGCGGGGGCCCCGCCCGTGTCCCCGCCGCCTCCGGGCGAGCTCCGAGGCGAGGTCTTCGAGGCATAGTTCAAGCCCCGCAGGCAGGCCGTCCACCACCACGAGGAGTCCCCGGCCGTGCGATTCGCCGCTGGTGAGGAAGCGCCACGTCATGATGCCACCCCCGGGATCTCCCCGATCCCCAGGGCTATGGCCATGGCCCTCAAGGGGGCGGCCTTGCCCGTGAAGAGCGTGAAGGAGGCGGCCCCCTGGCGGAGCAGCACCTCCGTGCCATCCCGGGCGTTCAGGCCGCGCCTTCGGGCGGCGGCGACCAGGGGCGTCCCTCCGGGGGAGTAGACCAGGTCGAGGAGGGCGCCCCCCTCCCGAAGGGCCCCCATCATCGCCTCCAGGATGGTAGGGGGGAAGGGGTTTTCCGGGAGCCCCAGGGATGTGGCGTGCACCCCCAGGAGACAATTCCCGGGGAGGGCATCGAGGGGAACCACCTCAAAATTTGCCCTTATCCCCCGGGAGACGAGCTCCCGAACGAGGTTTTTCCCCTTCTC
>CALMLW010000336.1 GCA_937868015.1 uncultured Synergistaceae bacterium
TAGGCCGTCACGAGGATCCGAAGCCCCGCCCAATCGTCGTTTCCTCCCTGAAGGTCGTCCCGATAGGTCAATTCCCATCGCAGGCAATCCTGATCCAGCCCCACCTGGTAGACCATCTCCCGAAGCTCGCTCTCTTGCAGATCAAAGGCCCCCCGGGCAGACACGCTCCATCCCTCCCCCAGGGACACCCGCACCTTCTGGTAGAGATCTTCTCGCTCCACTCCCCCGTCCCAGGCCATGGGCGATGCGCCGTCCACCCACCGCCTCACGTAGGCCGTCCTCATCGACAGGGGACCCAGGGGCCAATCGAACCCCACCACTCCCTCGGTGATCCGCTGTTCGTCCTCCTCGCGACCTTCGTCGTCAAAGGTCGGACGGTCGTAGCGATAGCGCCAGTGGAGCCCCTTCCAGAAGACCCGGAAGCCCTGCCTGTCAGGACCCGAGCCGTAGATCTCCAACCCCATGCCCGTCCTGGTGGTACGGAGCCCCTCTTCGTCGTAGGTTCCCCAGCTCCCCAGGAGGCGCCACCACCCCCCGGTGGCGGGGTCAGCCCACCAGGGCCCCGTGAGGGAGACCTCGGGGTCGCGCCACAGAAGGCCCCGATAGGTGAACCCCGCGCGCTTTTCCACGGAAACCTCCTCGCGCTGAGACCACCCCACCGCCATCTTCCATCCCCCGGCCCGGTAGCGGAGCCCCCAGGAGGTGCGCCAGGTCTTGTCCTCGTCCACGTCGTCGTAGGTATAGGCCGACGTGGCATAGATCGCCAAGTCCTTCCCGATCTTCTGGTCCAGACGCAGGGAACCCTCCCCTCCGGTCCTACTCCAGTACATGGCCCCCACCCGGAGCGTCCCCGTGTCCCAAGCGATGGGGCCTTCGAGCCCCACCCCAAAGCCCCGGGATCCATCCCCTGCCATCGAGGGCAAGAAGTTCGCCAGCACCTCTTTACGCTTCTCGCCCAGGAGCACCACGTAATCGAAGGGATAGGTAAAGAGGTTATACTCCCCCAGGTAGACCTGGGGGCTCCGCACCACCACCTTGCGACCGGGAAACACCACCACCCGTTTGGCCACCAGGCGATAGTGGGGGTGGGTTTCCCGACAGGTGGTGATGGTCACCTGATCCCATTGGACGAGGTCTTCGTCTCCAGAGGCGTTTTTGGCCTGTCGAGCGGTGACCCATCGGCGCTCCACCGCCTTTTCCAGGGGAACCACCTCCAGGTTTCCCCCGCGAAGCAGCAGGGCATCCACCTGCCCCCGGGGGTTACGCAGGACCCCCTCTCGGGTCTGGAGGTTGTACTCCAGCCGGTCTCCCTCGAGGCGGCGCCCCTGCCACCGGAGTACCACGGGGCTGCCCGGGGATCCCTGGGCCCGGAGGATCTGGGTGGAGGTGTCCATGTCCGCCCAGGGAGACCAGAGAAATAAATTCTCGTACCGGATCCGCACGTCCCCCTCGGCGGTGGTCCGGTACCCCGCCTCGTCGTAGGTCACTCG
>CALMLW010000337.1 GCA_937868015.1 uncultured Synergistaceae bacterium
GTCCGGTCACAGGAAAAGGCGTCGCAGATCTTACACGCGCAACGCTCCCCCTCGCCGAGCATCTCCACGATGGAAAGCCGGATCGGATGCGCCACCGCCTTGAGAATGTTCGATTTTGCCTGCTGATACTCTCCCTGGCGGGGGGAAGCTCCGCAGGAAGGCTCGTAAAGGTTCTCTGTCACCTCCGTGTGCCTCCTTCGTAACGCAATTTTTGAGGACGTGGGACCAGGAGCAGAGCAACGGCGATGTTCCGGGATCCAAGGAGATCCCGGAAGTACCCTGGGATCGAATGCCGGGGCAAAAAATCTTCCGGCGTGCCGGAACAATGGCTTTTTGGGATAACGTGGCGATTTTACCACATTGTTCGCAACACCGCACGCCCCCGGACGCTTCCCCATGCAAGGCCCTCCAAATGCTCTTGCGGCGGAGCATCATGGCTTCCGAAGGGAAGGAGGAGCCCCGGGAGATCGCCTGGAGTCCTTTTTTCCAAAAGAGCTGTTCCCTCTTCGCTCGGGCATCCGAAAGATGCGGTAACGGGTGTAGAATGGGACCCGAGGCATCATCCGTTCAACCCTCGAAGATGGAAAAATCAGATGGCGCAGAGCGGTGGGGCCTTGCTCGGAAAAACCTTGGGAGCTGGAGAACGACGGGAGGGGAGAAAACGCCATGCAGGTGACGCGAAAAGACCTGGACGACATGGAATCCCAGGGCATTCTCACCCCCGGCCAGGGGGAGCTCCTGTGGCGGGCGCTGCGGGAAAAGGGGGCAGGGAGGCCCCGCTTTGATCTGGCCCACGTGCTCTACTATCTCGGCGCCCTGGTGGTCATGGGGGCCATGACCTATTTCATGACCCTGGGATGGGCTTCCTTCGGCGGCGGAGGACTGGCGTCCGTGGCCGCCGCCTACATGCTCCTTTTCGCCATGGCGGGGCGAACCTACTTTGCCGCTCCCCAAACCCGGGTAGCGGGGGGGCTCCTTTGGACGCTGGCCCTCGCCATGGTGCCCCTCCTGGTCTACGGTCTCCAGGAGTCCCTGGGGCTTTGGCCCCAGGAGTTCCCCGGGGCGTACCGGGATTTCTACGTCTGGGTCCGAGGAGGGTGGTTCTGGATGGAAGTCGCCACCCTGGGGGTGGGCGCCCTGATCCTGCGTCGGGTGTCCTTTCCTTTTTTGCTCATGCCCATCTCTCTGGCGCTCTACTTTCTTTCCATGGACCTGGTGCCCCTGATCTACGGCCAGGAGTTCACCTGGGACCAACGCTTGTGGTTTTCCGTCTGGTTCGGCCTGGCCCTTTGCGGCGGCGCCTACGCCGTGGACCTGAAACGTCTCCGCCACGGCGGCGAGGACTTCGCCCCATGGCTCTATCTTTTCGGCGCCACGGCCCTCTGGGGAGGGCTCTCCCTTCTGGACAGCGGCAGCGAGCTACGACGCCTGGGATACGCCACGATCAACGTGCTGTTGATCTTTTTTTCGCTGCTGGTAGATCGGGGAGTCTTTCTCGTGTACGGTTCTCTGGGGTTTTTCGGCTATCTGTCCTATCTGAGCTACACGGTTTTTGCCGACTCCCTGTTCTTTCCCTTCGTACTCTCGGCGCTGGGGGTGGTCCTCATCCTAGCAGGAGTCCAATACCGCAAATACGAAGATCACATCAAAAAGGGCCTCCGGCGCCTTCTGCCTCCGGGAATGGCCCCCTGGATTCCCGTGGCCTACCGGGAGGACGAGTGAGGCCCCATGCTTCGGCGCGCGAAAGGAGCTTGTCCTCCTCTCGCGCGCCGGAAGGGCTCCCTTGTCCGTCGGCGCGTGTCCTTCGGACGCCAGGGTTCTTGACGACAAGACCGCACTTTGCCGGAAACGAAAACCGGCCCGTGGCGGGAGAGAAGTAACGAGCCGTTCTTTTCATCACAACGAAAGGGGGAGAATGCCGCCCCTCCCCCTTTCGTTTCCCTCCGTCATCGCAGCAGGACGTAGACCGCCCCCACCGCCCCCATCACCGTGAGTATCAGATTTCCCCCCGCCATCGAGAGCGCCACCGCCACCCCCAGCCCCACCGCCGCCACGCCGGGGTGCCCCGGCAGCGCCCCCAGGGCATCGGGAATGAGAAGCGCTCCCAGCGCCGCAGCGGGGATCTGCTCCAGCACGTGGCGCACCCCGGGGGGGAGAGACCAGCGGTGGAGCAGCACGAAGGGCGCCAGCCGGGGAAGATAGGTCACCAGAGCCATGCCCAGAATAAGCGCCAGGAGCCCTTCGTCCTTCATGCCCCTTCCTCCTTTGGCGTTCCCCAGGATCCCACCAGCGCCCCCAACACCATGCCCCCCACCAGAGCCGTGCTGGATGAAACGCCGGGGAGGTGGACCAACGCCAGATGAAATCCTCCCGCCAGCAGGGCCACCGCCCCCCGTCGGGGAAGGCGCCGCACCGCAGGCACCAAAAGCCCCACAAACATGGCATAAATGGCGATGCCCAGACTTGCCCGAAGCGTCTCCCCTAGAAACTCTCCAAGCAAAAAGCCCAGCATCGTACCCCCCACCCAGGAGCCATAGGCCGCCGCCTCCAGCCCCAGCACTTCGGCGGAGGAAGGGGGCGTTTCCCGCAGAGACGCCAGAGAAAAGACCTCATCCGTCACGCCGAAGGCCAGCAGAGGGCGCAGGGCCCCCCGAAGTCCGGGGCACCGGGCCGCCAGGGCGGCACTCATGAGAAAATGGCGGAAGTTCACCAGAAACGTGGCCAGAATGATTTCCCCCATCCCCGCCCCTCCGCCCCACAGGGCCAGGGCCATGAACTGGCTGGCCCCCGCGAAGACCACGCCGGAAAAGAGCGCCGCCCCCCACAGGGGGATCCCCCCGGTCTTGGCCAACACCCCAAAGGCCAGGGCGATGGGCACATATCCCACGATGATGGGAATGCCGCACCGGAATCCCCGCCAAAAGTCCTTCACTCCGTGCGCCATGGCGCGTCCTCCCCGCTCTCCCCTTTTCGCCCCGCCTCCCCCTCCTTCGGCTTTTCCGGGAGAAGGATCCGGGGCATACCTCCCCATTTCGTCTTTTCACAAAAGGGGGCTAAAATTTCTCCAGAATCTCGTTGTTGTTAACATAACACCGCAGGGCGCTCGCCGCCATGCAGGCGTGCACCGGCAGCACCATGACCAGATCGCCCACATGGCATCGGGAAAGGAAGTCCCGGGGCGCCACCACCACCCCGTGCTCCTGGGAAAGGCTCCGGACGTAGGCTCCCTCCAGCGCAGGGCCCCAACCGTCTCCCTCGGGGCGGGCGATCCGGCCGTAGACCCTCCGGCCATCTTCTTCAAGAAATTCCTTGGAGAGGTGCACACCGCCGCCGTAGATCACCAGTTCGCCCCGGTCCTCGTGGACGGCCACCACGGGACACGCCACCGCCATGGCGATACGGTCCACCGGCACAGTGCCGATCTGCACCTGCATGAGGTCGTAAAAGACGAAGTTCCCCGGGCGGATCTCATCGATACCCTCGAAGTTTTCCGCCAAGACGCAGCTGGGGGTATCTCCCAGAGACGCGATGATGTCCGAATGGATGGGGCGGTACGCCTCTTTTAGCTCCCCCAGGGCCCTTCGGGCCTCTTCGTGGACGGCCACCACTTCTCGGGCCCCCCGGCAGGCATAGGCATGCCCCGCATGGGACAGAAAGCCCCTAAAGGTCATGGCCTCCCCCGAGGCCAGGGCCTCCATGAGGTGCTCCATGCCTTCCCGATCTCCCGGAGTCAGTCCCGTGCGACCGTACCCCACGTCGATCTTGATAAAGACCCCCACCGGATGTCTTAGGTCTTTTTTAAGGTGATCGACGGTCTCCAGGGACTCCACCAAGAGGTTTAGACGAATTCTTTTCGCCAGGGCGTTGATAAGGTCTCTTTCGAGGACGTTGACGGGAAAGGCCACAGTGATGTCGGACCACTCCTCGGAAAAGTACTGGGCCATTTCCAAAGATGACACGGCGATTTTATCTACGCCGACGTGCTTGAACCACCTTCCCACCGCCAGGGATTGGTGCGTCTTGAAGTGAGGGCGAAAGTCCACCCCCCGATCCCGGGCTTTCTGGGCCATGAAAGCGATGTTTTCCCTGCACCGGGCCTCATCGATGACCAGGGTTGGCTTCGTAATGGGAATCATCCTTCGCTCCTTTCCCGGCTCCTCCGGGGGCCAATGGCGGCCCTTTCCGCGCCGTCCAGCAGAAAGTCCACGAGCGCGGTCCATGCTCCCCCGCGCTCGCGACCTGGAAGTTCGCTAGATTTCCCTCCATCGCCCCTCGCCGGGGCCCCCGTCAGGGTCGGATGAGCTGGGGATCGTCCACCACGCCCATGTAGGTGAACTTGCCGTCCTTCACCACTTGGACCTGCACCGGCTTCACCACTTCTCCCGCTTCGGTGAACCCCTGAATGATCCCCGTGAGACCATCGTAGTCCTTCACTGCGGCGATGGCGTCCCGGACGGCCTTGCGGTCGGTGCCGCCGGATCGGGTGATGGCGTCCACGATGATCATGAGGGCGTCGTAGGCCGAGGCCCCCACCATGTCGGGCTCCATGGCGTACTTCTCCCGGAAGCTCTTGAGGAACTCCTGCACCACGGGGCGCGGGTCGTCCCGGTTCAGGTTGGTGACGAGGACAAAGCCCTCGGCGGCGGGACCGGCGATCTCGAAGAGCTTGGGAGAATCGGCGCCTTCCTCGCCGAGGATGGCGGCGGTGATGCCCATCTCCCGGGCCTGCTTCACCACGGGGCCGGTCTGGAAATAATATCCGAAGGCCACGAGCACATCCGGAGCGCCTTCCTTGATCTTGGAGAGATAGGGGCTGAAATCTTTTTCTTTGGCGGGATAGGCCTGCTCGAAGATCACCTGGGGAGTGCCCTTCGCCGCCACATAGTCCTTGAAGCCCTGGGCGAGGGTCTTGCCGAAGTCGTTATCGGCATAGAGCAGGGCCACTTTTTTGCCCTTCAGCATGGTGTCCACCACGTAGGCTGCGGCACCCCCCTCCACTTTCCCCAGAAAACCGTTGCGGAAGGTGAATTCTCCCTCGGTGACATCGGGGTGGATGGCGTAGGCCGCCACCATGGGCACCTCTTCTTCGTTGAAAATCGGCGTCGTCACCCGGGTGGGCATGCTGTAGGACCCTCCCACCACCGCCACCACCTGATCCTGCTCGATGAGCTTCTGGGCCAGCGTCACGGATTCCTTGGGATCCGCCGCGTCGTCGTAGATCACCAGCTCCAGCTTCTTTCCCAGCACGCCGCCCTTGGCGTTCACCTGCTCCGTCGCCAGCTCCAGGGCGTTCTTCACCGAAAGGCCGTCCGCCGCCGCAAACCCCGTGAGGGGCGCCAGCACGCCGATCTTCAGCGTTTCCTCGGCTCCCGCCACGCCCGCTCCCAGCAACACCGCTCCCGCCAAAACCAAAGCACAACAGCGCCACAACTTCATCGTATCCCACCTCCCATCAAAATACGGGACACCGCTTCGTGTCCCGGGAACTCTCCCATTATAAGCCAGACCTAGAGGCCAAGGTAGGCCTCTCGCACCCGGGCATCGTGCTCCAACTCCTCCGCCGTGCCGGAGAGCACCAGGTTTCCCGTCTCCAGCACGTAGGCCCGATCCGAGATGGCCAACGACGCCCGGGCGTTCTGTTCCACCAGAAGTACGGGAAGTCCCTTCTCCCTGTTGAGGCGGCGCAGCACGGCGAAGACCTCGTCCACCAGCTTGGGCATGAGTCCCATGGAGACCTCGTCCACCAGAAGCAGGCGAGGTTCCGCCACCAGCGCCCGGGCGATGGCGAGCTGCTGCTGTTCGCCTCCGGAAAGGGTGGAAGCAAGTTGCCCTCCCCGCTCTTGCAAGATGGGAAACAGGGCATAGAGCTCATCCAGACGGCGTCGGAAGCTCTCCTCGCCGATCTTCAGTCCGTAGACCCCGGCCCGGAGGTTCTCCCGCACCGAGAGCTGGGGAAAGATCCGGGCCCGTTCGGGGACGATGCGAATGCCCCGCCGGGCACGGTGGTGCGGTGCCAGGGAGGAGATCTCCTCCCCGTCGAACACGATACTCCCCGAAGCGGGGACCCACCCCATGAGGGCCCCCAGAAGCGAGGTTTTTCCCGCTCCGTTGGCGCCGATGACGGAGACGAGCTCTCCGGGGCCCACCTCCAAGGAGACGCCGTGCACCGCCTCGATGTCCCCATAGGACACCCGCAGATTCTCCACCTTAAGCATGGCCCGAGGCCCCCTTTCCCAGATAGGCCTCCACCACCCGGGGGTCGGCGGCCACCTCCGCTCCGGTCCCTTCGGCGAGCTTGCGCCCGTGGTCCAGCACCACGATGCGCTCCGAAAGGGCCATGGCCACCTTCATGTTGTGTTCGATGAGCAGCACCCCCACGCCGGCGTCCCGCACCCCCCGGACGTGGAGCTCCATCTGCCGGATTTCTTCCGCCCGAAGGCCCGAAAAAGTCTCGTCGAGAAGAAGCAGTTTGGGGCGGAGAGCCAACGCCCGGGCCAGTTCGAGGCGGCGCAGATTGCCCAGCGGCAGGAGCCCCGCCCGGCGGGAGGCGAGGTCCGCGAGGCCCACGGAGGCCAAAATCTCCCGGGCTTCTTCCCGGACGCTCCTTGTGCCCCATCGCCCCAGAAGGCACCCCAGGGAGCCGTACCGACGCAGACCCAGGGAGACGGAGACGTTCTCCAACACCGAAAGGGAAGGAAAGGGCCGGACGATCTGAAAGGTCCGCCCCACCCCCCGCCGGGCCATTTCCGCCGGAGAAACCCCGGTGGTGTCGGTGCCATCGAAGAATATCCGTCCCGCCGTGGGGGAGAACATGCCGGAAATCATGTTGAAGCAGGTGGTTTTTCCCGCCCCGTTGGGCCCCAGAAGCCCCAGGATTTCCCCCGGATGCAGGTCAAAGGAGACATCTTCCAGGGCCTGGAGCCCGCCGAAGCGCTTGGAGAGTCCCCGCACCGAAAGCAGGGGCTCCCGGGAAGAGGCGTGGTCCTTCCGCTCCACGTCCGTCATGACACCTCACCCCCTTTTCGGCGAAAAGAAAAGAGCTTGCGCGCCAGGCTCCCCGGCCCCAGGAGTCCGCCAGGCTGAAACCGGATCATCAGGAGCAGCAGCGTGGCGTAGAGCAGCAGCCGGTACTCCGTGAGGGGGCGGAAAATTTCGGGGAGCACCCCCAGGATCAGGGCGCCGAGTACCGGTCCCCACAAGCTTCCCATGCCCCCCAACACCACCATGGAAAGGAGCATGACGGAAACGGGAAAACCGAAGTCCGAGGCGCTCACGAAACGCATGTGGTGGGCGTAGAGAGCCCCTCCGAGCCCCGCAAAGGTGGTGCCCAGCACGAAGGCCAGGAGCTTGAAGCGCACGGGGGAAACCCCCATGCTGGCGGCAGCGCCCTCGTCGTCCCGCAGGGCGAAGCAGGCGAGCCCCGCCCAACTCCGGGTGAAACCCCAGGAAATCAGGAGGGCCAGCGCCAGGAAAAAGAGGCACAGGGCGAGAAACGTGGGGCCCTTGAGGCGTTCGCCGAAGAGCACGATGCGGGGAATGTTGCCGATCCCCAGGGCGCCGCCGAAGAAGGACACGTAGAGAAAAAGGGACTCCACGATGAAATTGATGCCGATGGTGGTGATGGCGAGAAAGTCCTCCCGCACCCGGAGGCTCGGAAGACCCAGTAGGAGCCCCGCCGTGGCGGTGATGAGGAGCACCAGGGGCAGGGCGGCCCAGAAGGAGAGATCGCCCCGGGTGGCGAGCAGCGCGGCGGCATAGGCCCCGATGCCGAAGAACGCCGCATGCCCCAGGGAGATCTGCCCCGCGTAGCCCACGATGACGTTGAGACCGCAGGCCACGATGGCGTGGATGGAAATGAAGATGCCGAGGGTCACAAGGTAGCTCATGGCCATCCTCCTCCGTCACCGATGCCCGAAGAGCCCCTGGGGGCGCCACATGAGCACCGCCACCATGGCGATGAAGGCCAGGGCGTCCCGGGGCAGGGGAATATCCGCGTAGCCGATGAGCAGGGTTTCCGCCACGCCCAGAAGGAGGGAGGCCCCCACCGCTCCGGGCACCGACCCCAATCCCCCCACCACGATGAGAGCCAGGGACTTATACGCCGGCACCGCCCCCATGGTGGGATAGACCTGATTGTAGTAGATCCCCACCAGCATTCCCGCCACCGCCGCCACGGCGGAGCCCAGGGCAAAGGTCACCGCCACCACGCGATGCACGGGAATGCCACAGGCCGCCGCCATGTTCCGGTCCTGGGCCGTGGCCCGCATGGCGAGCCCCAGCTCCGTCCGGGTGGTGAGGTACCACAATCCTCCCAACACCAGCGCCGTGACGCCGTAAACCGACAGGAGGGGGCCCGAGAAGCGCACGCCTCCCAGGGTGATGTCCGGAACGGGAAGTTCCACAGCAAAGGGCAGGATGTAGGGCCCCGCCACCAGGCGGCAGATCTCCTCCATGCCCAGCAGCATGGCGATGCTGCTGATTAGGGGTACGAAGGGGGGAAAGGAGAGCAACGGCGTATAGATCCACCGCTCCATGGCCACCCCCAGGAGGGCGCACCCCCCCATGGCCCCCAACGCCGCCAGCACGAGGCTGCCGGAAAGGGAAAAAATCCCCAAGGCCAGATAGGCCCCCACCGCGTAGATGGCGGCATGGGCCACGTGCAAAATGCGCAAGATGCCGTACACCAACGCCAGCCCCAACGTGATGAGGGCATAGATAGACCCCATGGCCACGCCGCTGGCGCACTGTTCCA
>CALMLW010000338.1 GCA_937868015.1 uncultured Synergistaceae bacterium
TCTCGGCTCACTCGCAGGATCCCCCAGGACCACAGAGGTTCGCCGGAGGAAAAAAACAAGTTGATCACGGCCGTGAAGGCGATGAGGATGACCACAGGGCGCACCCCCCGGAGCGCCATGGAAACGGGGATTTTAGAGGCCGACGCGAGGAGAAAAAAGAGTCCTCCCCAGGCCCCCATGGCCCCCGCGCCATCGCCCACAAAAAGGGCCCCCATGAGAGCCACCGTGCCCAGGATCTTGCACCGAGGGTCGAGGCGATGGACTAAGGAGTCCACGGGGATGTACTGTCCCAAGGTCATGTGATCCAGGAACTTCAATATCGCCCCCCCTTTTCCAGCCTCCGCCCCAGCTCTTCGGCATCCATCGTCAAGGGGACGGCCAGGCCCCGCTCCCGGAGGCGCCGGGAGAAATCCAGCACCGGGGGGATAATGAGTCCCGGCAGGACGGCTCGGCACAGGGGATCCACCAGGTCTTGGGGGGAACCCATGCCAAGGACGCGCCCGTGGTCCAACACCAGGATGGCATCGCACCGCGAGAGGGCCAGCTCCAGGTCGTGGGTGATCTGCAATACTCCCATGCCCCCCCGCACCAACTCCGCTATGAGGCTCAAGAACTCCCGTACGCCGCCGCCATCGAGCCCCGCCGTGGGTTCATCCAACACCAGGTACTCAGGCTCCGCCGCCAAGACGGAGGCCAAGGCCACCCGACGCTTCTGCCCCCCCGACAGGGAGAAAGGACTTCGAGAAGATAGGGACGTCTCCAGTCCCACTTGGGCCAGGGATCGAGCCACGAGGACCTCCAGACGCCCCTCGTCCACCCCCCAGTTTCGGGGGGCGAAGGCCACCTCATCGTAGACGTTTTCCGCGAAGAGCTGCTGTTCGGGGTACTGGAAAACCAGCCCCACCCGCCGCCGGACTTCTCGGAGATCGGGGCTGCGATGGGTCACCGTCATGCCGTCCACCGTCACTTTTCCCTCCTGAGGAAGGATCAGGGCGTTAAGGTGCTGGGCCAAGGTGGACTTACCGCTCCCCGTGGGGCCCACCACGGCCATCCACTGGCCGGAGTTCATCTCGAAGCTCACAGAGTCAAGGGCCCGCCGGGCCAGGGGGGTCCCCGCGTGGTAGGTGAACGAGAGGTCTTTTACCGAGAGGGACATAGGGCCTCCGCCATTTCCTTCCCTCGGGGAAAGATCGTCCGGGGGATGCGATTCCCGCTCCTGAGCCTGCGCCAGAGGCGCCACAGGGGGGGGTCTTCCACGCCCCACTCGGGGCGGGGCACCGCGAAAAAGTCCAGCGGAGCCCCGTGCCAAACCTGCTGGCCTCGGTGGAGCACGTGGACTTCGTCGCAATCCAAAATTTCTTCCAACCGATGGGTGATGGAGACAAGGGTCATGCCCTCGGCATGAAGCTCTCTGAGCACCGATGCCAAGTCCGCCCGGCCCTGGGGGTCTAGCATGGAAGTGGCTTCGTCAAGGACCAGGCAGCGAGGGCGTAGCGCCAGAGCCCCCGCCACCGCCAGGCGCTGCTTTTGCCCTCCGGAAAGGGCGTAGACCGGCTGACGACTCAAGGCCGTCAGGCCGACCACCTCCAGGGCCCATCGGACCCTGGATACTATTTCTTCCGAGGGCAATCCCAGGTTCTCCGGGCCAAAGGCCACATCTTCTTCCACCGTGGCCGCCACGATCTGATTTTCTGGGTTCTGGAACACCATACACACTTCTCGGCGGACAGCGGCGTGGTGCTCTTCTTTGCCCGTGTCCCATCCACAGACAATAGAAGAGCCCTGCGTGGGGACCAGCAGGGCGTTGAAGATGCGCGCCAACGTCGATTTTCCGGAACCGTTGCTCCCCAAAAGGGCCACCCAGGCCCCCGGGGCGATCCGCAACGATATGCCGGCAAGGGCTGGGGTTTTGGCTCCGGGATAGGTATACCCCACCTCCCGGAGCTCACAGACCGACCCCATGTGAAAAATCGCTACTCGACCAGCTCGAGCACCACCATGGGGGACGCATCTCCCACGCGGTTACCGGTCTTGACGATCCTCGTGTATCCTCCGGGACGCCCCTGATAGCGAGGGGCGATTTCATCAAAGAGCTTGCATACCGCCTCTTTGTGCGGCATACGGGCAATGACGAGGCGGCGGTCCTGAAGGGTACCCCCCCGAGCCCGGGTGATCAGCTTCTCCGCCACCCGACGAGCCTCCCGAGCCCGTACAAGGGTGGTGGAAATGGCACCGTGCAGGAACAAGCTCGCCGCCATATTAGCCAGCATGGCATGACGATGGCTCCCGTACCTTCCCAACGTGCTGTGGTCCACGCGATGTCTCATCGCGCTATTCCTCCTCCTGGCTGTCCTGTGTTTCCAAGGCGGCGCTCCGATCCCGACCGCTCGCCTTCA
>CALMLW010000339.1 GCA_937868015.1 uncultured Synergistaceae bacterium
AAATGGCCGCCTCGCCGGGGGGACCGACCCCCGGGGGGGGACGCTGATGGGGGTCTCTCGGGGGGGCTTCCTGTCCGCCAATCCCGTGGTGTTTCGCCTGCTCCTTCGGGACCTGGAGGGGGGCGGAGTGGCGGTCCGGGTGGAGGCCTTCGCCAAGGAGGGGCTGATCAAACAGCACACGGCGGAGAAGGCCGTGGCGCGCTTTGTCGATGATCTAGACCGGATGGGGCGATGAGGGGGACGCGAAGGGGCGGAGCCGCCGGAGTACCCGGGGAGATTTTTGGTGAAGAGAGGGGCGCGGGGTCATGGAAAAGCCGGTTTCAGGCGTAAGCGGGCTCGTGGACGTGGTGCGGAGGCGATGGAGTCCCCGGGCCTTTGCCCCCCAGGGGGTGGCTCCGGAGGTGTTGCGGCGGATCTTCGAGGCGGCCCGGTGGGCGCCGAGCGCCTACAACGAGCAGCCCTGGCGATTCCTGGTAGCCCGGCGAGAGGAAGAGGAAGGATTTAACGCCCTGCTGGGGTGTCTGGTGAAAGCCAACCGCCTCTGGGCCTGCCGCGCCGGGGCCCTGGCGGTGGGGATCGTCAAACGGGCCCTGGATTACGATGGCAAGGCGAACCTCTGGGCGGAGCACGACCTGGGGGCGGCGGTGGCCCAGCTCTCCCTCCAAGCGGTGGCCGAAGGGCTCTTCGTGCACCCCATGGCGGGCTTTTCCCCCTCCCGGGTGCGGGAGTCCTGCGAGGTCCCCGAGGGGTATGACCCCTTGGTGGCCCTGGCTATGGGCTATGGGGGAGATCCCGACGACCTGCCCGAGGAGCTCGCCCTCCGGGAAAAGGAGCCCCGGGAGCGGCGCCCCCTGGAGGAGATGGTCTTCGGGGCGAGGTGGAAAACGGAAGCCCCCTGGGGGCGTTAAGCCCACAGGGCGAAGAGAGGGGTATGGGTGTGGGCATGGGGATGAAGGCGTGGTTTGAAGGGCTTCGGGGCAAGTTCTCAGAGAAAGGATCCCCTCCTTCCTCCGAGGATCCTCCCCTTCCCGGCGACGGGTCCCCGGAAGACCCCGATCCCTTTCCTCCCCCGACGGCGCCCCCGACGGTGGCAGCGGAGGCCCCGGGGGCGTCCGGGGGGGTGCTGGGGGCCCTCTTTCAACGACGGCGGCGGGAGGACCGGTCCCGGCGCCGTCGGGCCTGGGGAAAGACCCTGATCCTCGTCGCCCTCCTGGGAGGGGGGCTTCTCTGGGTCCTGTTTCGTCCCCGGGAAGAGGCATTGCCGGGGCCCGACCTTCGCCGGGCCACTCCCCTGGACGAGATGCTCTACGCCCCCCTGGGGGTGCCCCTGGTCACCATGGCGTATCGCGACCTGGTCACTCAGGGGGTGCGCCAGACGGTGCCCTGGTTTCCCGGGGCGCGAGAACTCCGGGCCTCGGGGGACGTGGAGCAGTTCAGCGCCCGGGGGATGGATGTTCTCTTCCTGAAGGTCTCCGGAGACCTCTTTCCCTTGGCGTTGCGGGTGACGGGGAAGGAGAGGGCGGTCAAGTGGGGCTTGAGGCCGGGGACCGACCGGAGGGACGTGGCGAGACGCCTCGGCGCCCCCCAAAGGGCGTCGGAAGACGTCTGGGCCTACGACGACTCCTGGGGGAGCGAGGTGTGCTTTTACTTTCAGGGGGACCGGGTCTGGGCCGTGGAGTGGCACTACCCTCCGGGGTTGCGCCTCCCCTAGGGTGGGGGCGGTGCGATCCCCCCGGGCCCCCGGGACCTCTTCGCGCCAAAGCTTTCGCCGCCTGCGGGCCTCGGGAAAGCCGGGGGCCGCAGGCGGCGAAGAAAGCGACGGGGGGTTTTGCCTCTCGATGGCGCGAAAGGATGGAGGACTCCGTCGTTCCCCGTACCCTACACGTCCAGGTTTCGCACCTCCCGGGCGTGCTGTTCGATGAACTCCCTTCGAGGTTCCACCTTGTCCCCCATGAGAATGCTGAAGGCCTCGTCCACTTCCACCGCGTCTTCCACGGCCACCCGTTTCATGGTGCGGGTGGCGGGGTTCATGGTGGTCTCCCAGAGCTGTTCGGGATTCATCTCCCCCAGCCCCTTGTAGCGCTGGATGGTGTACTTTTTCCCCTCGCCACGGGCGATGAGCTCCTTGAGCTCCTTTTCGGTGTAGCAGTAGGTCACGTCCTTGCCGGACTGAAAGCGGTACAAGGGGGGCTGGGCCACGTAGAGATGTCCCCGTTCGATGATCTGGGGCATGAATCGATAAAAGAGCGTCAAAAGCAGCGTGCGGATGTGGGCCCCGTCCACGTCGGCGTCGGTCATGATGATGGTGCGGTGGTATCGGAGCTTGGCGGCGTCGAAGTCGTCTCCGATGCCGCACCCCAGGGCCCGGATGATGGTGCGGATCTCGAGGTTGGAGAGGGCCTTGTCGAGGCGGGCCTTTTCCACGTTGAGAATTTTGCCCCGTAGGGGGAGGATGGCCTGGAAGCTCCGGTCCCGCCCCTGCTTGGCGGAGCCCCCGGCGCTGTCTCCCTCCACGATGTAGACCTCGCACGCCGCAGGGTCTTTCCCCGAGCAGTCGGCGAGCTTGCCCGGCAGGTCGAAGGAAGAGAGGGCCCCTTTGCGCTGCACCAGCTCTCGGGCCTTCTTGGCGGCCTCTCGAGCCTGGCGGGCCAG
>CALMLW010000340.1 GCA_937868015.1 uncultured Synergistaceae bacterium
GACGCTGACAACTCCGCTTAGAGGGCTCCCCCCCTTCAGGGAGGGCACGCTCCCCGCAGGCATTCCCAGCCCCCCCAGGAGCACGACCCGCCAGAGCCAGCGTGGCGTTGTAGGCATTTTCCTGGGCGGAGACGTATTCGTCGTTTTGAGAGAAGGTGCTGAAAAAAACCCACAGCAGGGGGTAGGCCGCCGCCATGCAGATCCCCCCCACCACGATCACCATGAGGAGTTCCACCAGGGAAAAGGCCTGGCGCGAAGACCGAGGGAAGAGTCGTCGCGGGGTATTCACCCTGCCGGACGGCCAGGGGTTTTTCTTTCTCTTGTTCATGATATCCCCCCCTAATATCCTTGGGCGATGCGCCTCGATAGGGATATTTGCCCCCACTTACCCTGGGATCCTCGCCATTTCACGGTGACGGTGACCATCTGATCCACGCTGGTGGGCATGTCGAAACTCATGCCCGCCGGGTGCACTAAATCGGCGAAGGAGGCGGGAAAAAGGGACGGAGAGGCCTCGTATTTTTCGAGCTCGGAAAGGGCCGCCAAGACGGCCCTCTGGCGCAGGACGTTGGTGGAAATGAGCCTGGTGGTCACCAGGGGCACCACGGCCAAGGCCATGAGGGCCACGGCCAAAATAATCATGGCGATGAGGGTCTCCACCAAAGAAATCCCCGCAGCGTGTCCCATCCGTTTTCGCAAAGGGCTCTCCCTCCTCATCGGGGCAAACAAATGCCATCGGCGGTCCGATGTCACACCATATTTAGTGGATTATAGCGTAAGGAAGGCGCCTTGCCTACCATTTTTTGTTTTTGCCGATGGTTCCGAGGAGAGGGCCCGTGGCTTTCACCAAAAACGGGGAGGGTTCCGGTGCGACCGGATCCCTCCCCGTAGGGGGCTTTTTTGGCGGAGGCGTGTGGGAAACGAGCCCACCAGGGCCGGCGCTTACCGACCCTCACCGGGTTTGAAGCCCGGGGCGCTCACCAGAGCACACCCGCCTCCCCACCGACGAGCATTGTACTCCACATCCCGGGGTTCTGTCCAGGAAAGTTCTCGGATCAGGAGTCCCCGTCGTCAATCCAGTAGTTCCCACCGGGGGAGGGGCGGAGCTTCTTTGGTGCCGATCTCCACCGCAGATTCCAGGGCGGCCCGGACTTCGGCGAGGCGATGGGGGGTTCGGCCGTAGAGGCGAAGGAGGGGCTGCCCTTGGGCCACCCGATCTCCCGGAGATGCCAGCATTTCCACCGCCACTCCCAGGTCCACTCCGTCGCCCTTGTGATACCTTCCTCCCCCCAGCTGGCGCACCCCTTCTCCCACCTGGCGAGCGTCCATACCCGTCAGAACTCCTTCCCGGGGGGCGACGAGCTCTTCGGTCTCCGGCGCCAGGGGAAGGAACGTTTCGGGGGAATCCACCACCCGGGGATCCCCCCCTTGGGCGGCCACCAGGGAGGCAAAGCGCTCCGCCGCCTTGCCGGAGCGCAGGGCTTGTCGGGCTTGTCTTCGCCCCTCCTCCAAGGAAGGGACCTTTCCTCCTAGGAAAATCATGCCGCCTCCGATGGC
>CALMLW010000341.1 GCA_937868015.1 uncultured Synergistaceae bacterium
GCAGGTCTTTCTGCTGCGGGACGAGGGGCCGGAGCGCGCCGAGGGCTCCCTGGGGGGGCTCACCCTGCGCCTGGAACCGGGCTCCGAGGATGACACCCGCACCGTGACCCTCCTCCAGGGCGACCGGGTGCTGGGAACGCTCTTCGTCATCCGGGCCCAGGCGGGGGCGGAGGCTCCCCCCGGAGAGACCCTCGAGCTCCGCGCCCTGCGTCTGGCGTTCCGCCAGGCCCTGGAGGCCTACCGCCAAGCCCTGGCCCGCCAAAGCGACGATGTGGAACCCCTGCGGAAAAAGGTCGTCCTTACCTGGCTGGAGTACGGCTCCCGGCGGCCCTGAGGCAAACTCTTAGGACGGGCCCCGGCGACGGTTCACCCCGCGCTGGGGCGCGTCCTAAAGAAGTCTTGGCCAAAATCACGGTGGCGCCCCGCGCTGACCGGTATCTGTCAACCGACCTGTCGCTTTCGGCGTCTGTCGACGGTGGCGCATGGCATCTTTCGCGCGGACGAGCTCCCGGGTATGCCGCCGACTCCGAAGGGCGGCAAAGCTAATCAGACAAAAATTCTGTCCTTGAAGGGGAGGCGGCCTCACTCCTCTTCCCCATTGTCCATCTGCCGCTCGAAGGACTGGCAGATCAGGCTCATGACATAGGGGGGTACGGCTCCCGGCGCCCCTGAAGCAAACTCTTAGGATGCGCCCCAATACAGCGGCCATAAGACTCCAACCGCTGGTTGGAGAAATTGCCTGGGCTCACCATATCGTCATCCGAGGCATACTCCAGACTCGAAAAACTCGCACCACTGGGGCGAGAAATCGGCTGGAGCCACAACCTGGCCATCCTGGAGCGCTGCAAGGACCCGCTGGAGCGGGAATTCTATCTGCGCATGACCCGCAAGTTCGGCTGGTCAAAAAATGTTCTTATTCACCAGATCGACAACCAGAGCTACGAAAAATCCCTGCTCGGCCAGACCAATTTCGACCGGGCGTTGACCCCGGAACTTCGCGCCCAGGCCATGGGGAGCACCCCCTTCCCTCCCCTTCGATGCCTGGATAGCACTAAAGGAGTAACGGGGATCCGGCCAGGCTTCATGGCCCCTTTGCATTTCTGGGGATTTCGCCCCGGCAAACCTGGGGACTTTTGCCTTGCAACTTTGCCCACTTCTATTTTGCAACAAACAGCGTAGACCCATCCATAGGGCGAGGGGAACAGGGGTGGGGGGATTTTTGAGGAGCAGCCTGGGGGTGTTTTCTGTTGACAAACACAGGGCTTTGCAAACTCCACCTTAGCACTGTTCTCCGCGCAGGCCAGAGAGGTTTTGCGTATTCTCAAGGTGCGGATCTAGGCTGAAGGGACGAGATTGACACCCTCCGTGAATCCTGTACAATCTGGTTGTTTCATATCGTTCGTTTACTCCCCCCGGAGGACGGAGGCAGCCCCTCCGGCAATTCAGTCCTTCGGGGGGTTTTTCTTTGTGGAAGGAATGCCGCATGCCCCGCGAAAGGAGTGTTTCTCGTGCCCACAAAACTCAAAGATCCTGGACCCCGTCGCGCCGTGTACCGCATCATCCGGGACCTTCCTCCCGAGGACGTCGAAAAGGTGGCCAGCTATGCTGCCTTCCTGGCACAGCAGCGGCGCCTTGAGGACGAAGAAGACCTCCACGTCGCCAGAGAGCGCCGATCCCAGGATTCCCTGCCTCTCCGGAAAGTTCTCCAGGAGATGGGTATTGCCTGACCGCTACGACGTTCAAATAAAATCCGGCGCCGCCAGAGAACTCAAAAGCCTTCCCCGCGACGTGGCGGAACTCATCGCCCGGGTGCTCCTTTCTCTTGAAGAAAACCCCCGTCCTCGGGGGTGCCTCAAGCTCACCGGAAGCGACGCCTACCGTCTCCGTCTTGGCGACTACCGCATCGTCTACGAGATCTTCGACAAGACCCTTGTGGTCCTCGTCATCCGCATCGCCCACCGTCGCGACGCCTACCGCTGATCCCGCAAAGAGTTTTCAAGGTTCACCCCGCCAGCCTTCCGAATCAGTCCCGCCAGTTTCGCGCCCTCCGGCGTGCCCGTTCGAAATTCCCGTGCCGGTTGTCAAGGTTCGTTGTTACCTATCGGCGTACCCAGTACCTGTCAACCGCCCCGTCGCTTGGCGTCCGTCGACGGTGGCGCATGGCATCTGTCGCACGGACGGGCTCCTCGGTGCGCGGCCGCCTCCGAGGGGCGGTAAAGCTAATCAGACAAAAATTCTGTCCTTGAAAGGGAGGGGCCTCACTCCCCTTCCCCATTGTCCATCTGCCGCTCGAAGGACTGGCGGATCAGGCTCATGATGTAGGGGATCTCATCCTCCGAGGAGAGGAAGACCTCGACGTCGCCGTTCCCCCATCGGCCCACTCCTTTCACGTCCCTGCAGAGCGAACGGGGGTCGACGATGTCGGAAAAGGGCATGTTCAGAGAAAGGCGCATCCGTTTAGCCTGAGGGACGACGTCCACGAAATTGGTCTCCGCCTTGTACGCGACGTAGAGCTTCCGGAACTCCTCGGTGACGCAGGGGTCGAGGGCGAGGATCTCCTTCCGCAGCATCTCGAACAGGACGCGCGTTTTAGCACTGAATTTCCCGTCCTTATCGGAAAGATAGGGATGATTGTCGATGGTGTAGGAAGATGGGCGGGGGGTTCTGGTGCGATGGGAGTCCAGCGTCTCCTTCGGCAGGGCGGGGGCCTTCCAGATGGCCAGCGCCATGGCACTCAGATTTTCGGCCCTCTGCTTTATGGCGTTCTCGTCCCACTTTTCGAGGGCCCCGAGCCCCTTGTTGAGCTTCAACGGGCTCTCCTTGAAGCCTCCGTTCATGTCGCGTTTCTCCCGGAACGGGCGGTCGCTGTACTCCGAGTTGTACCCGGTGAGCGTCAGGTTTCCCAGGGTGTGCAGCCAATCCTCCCAGATCCGTTTCCACTCGGGGCCCAGATCGGTTTGCCACGCGGCGGAAAGGTTCTCGTTCTGCGGCATGATGTGTTCCACGGTGTACTCCTCTGTGCTCACGTGTTCCTTTCGTTCGTGGTTCTCCATCCTTCTCAGCCAGTAGCTGCGGCTGCGGAAGTGGTATAGATCGCGCGTCCGGAGGTCGCGGCGGAACTCATCGTCGCTGGGGAAGCGCCGATAGGAGGGGAGCAGAAGAAAGTGCGCTTTCAGGCCCTCAAGAAGGCGATCCGGATCAAGCTCTTTCGCAGAGGCGGCGAAGGTGGCGAAGGTCTTGTTGAGCGAGTTTGTGGGGATTTCACAGATGGCGCGGCGGAAGACGTAGGATTCCACAAGACGGATCAGCTCCAAGAAGTCTTTTTTCGGCAACAGCCCTTCATGATATCGGGCATACATCACCAGCAAAAAGGGGTAGGCCACGTCGACCTTGAGCGTCCTGAGGTCGAAAAACGCCCTCTGCAGATCGGGGTCTTTCTCGGCGTCGAGGGCCATGGCGCAGAAGAATCGGGCGTAAAGGCGAAGGTCTTCGGCAAGGCGATCCATTCCCTGCGAGACGATATCGCCGGAGCGCGCGTAGAATTTGAAGGCTTCGTAAACTTCTCCCTGTTTCGGGATTTCTCCGCTTTTAACGGTGAGATAGTGGCGCATAAAGGCGTCGAAGTGAGAGCTGTACGCCTC
>CALMLW010000342.1 GCA_937868015.1 uncultured Synergistaceae bacterium
CCGCCTGGATTTAGCCACCCAGGCGGGGGGCATCGGCGTGTGGAGCTGCGGCCGGAAAAGTCATGCCCTCTCGTGGAACGACCAGATGTACGACCTCTTCGGCCTTCCCACCGGCTCTCCCCTCTCCTGCGATGGCTGGCGCCACATGATTGATTCGGAGGACCGGGCTTTTTTAGAAGCGTTCCTGGAAGGCGCCGCCCGCTCCGGGGAGGCGTTCCAGATGGAAGTTCGCGTCATGACCCCCGAGGGGATCCGGCGTCATCTGGGCCTTGCGGCCCGGATGGAGCGGTCAGAACCTCAGGGGGAGGGGGCTTTCATTGGGGTGTGCTGGGATCTGACGGCGCTGAAAGAAACAGAGCTCTCCCTGAGACGCCAAGGGACGATGTTGAAACTCCTCGCGGAGACCTCTTCCCGGTGCATAGACCTCCCTCCGGAAGAGGTCCCCGGGGCCATCCGGGACGCCCTGGGACGCCTGGGGTCCTTTGTGGGGGCCCACCGGGCCTATGCCGTGGCACATGCCCCTTCTTCAGGGGGTATGCCCTGCGTCCACGAGTGGTGCGCCGGAGACGAGCCCTGTAGCCCCCGGGGCTTTCCGCTGGAGGAGCTATCGTCCTGGGTGTCTTCCCAACGCCGGGGATCTTTGCTCCTCACCGTCGATGTGGCATCCCTCCCCATGGGGGAAATGAGGCGCCACATGGAAGACCGGGGGTGTGGCGGTCTTCTGGTTGTCCCCATGCTCTCGGGAGAAGAACACTGGGGAGTGGTGGGTTTTGAAGGACCCCTTCCCTGGAAGAACCTGTCTGACCAGGATGGGGCCCTCTTTGGCCTTTTTGCCCAGATCGTCGTCAACGCCCGGCGGAGGATTCAGGCCGAAGAACGCATTCGCCACCTGGCCGCCCACGATTTCCTGACGGACTTGCCCAAACTGCCCTTGGCCCGGGATCGTCTGACCATGGCGTTGGGAGCGGCCCGCCGCTATCGCCACCGGGTGGCGGTGATGTTTTTAGACCTTGACGGCTTTAAGGCAGTGAACGACACCTTTGGCCATGACGCGGGGGACGAGGTGCTCCGCCACGTGGCCCGAGTTTTTCGGCAGAGCCTCCGGGAGACGGACACCGTGGCCCGGGTGGGGGGAGACGAGTTTCTTATGGTGATCACGGAGCTGGCGCTTCCCGAGCACGCCGCCCTCGTCGCCGAAAAGGTCCTCCGGGCCCTGGAGTCCCCCATCCCGGTGCCCGGAGGGACGGCCCGGGTGGGGGCCAGCATCGGCATCGCCCTCTATCCCGACCACGGTGCGAACGACGAAAGCCTCATCAAGGCGGCGGATGACGCCATGTACCGGGTAAAATTCGCCGGGAAAAACGGATACCGCTTCGCCGATGACCTTGCCCCTTCCGATGAGGGCGGGAGCCCCACCCCCGCCCCGCCGGAGTCTTGACGAGGAGCTCTATCTGCGGAGCGCCATGCCCCGGGCGGAGGGGCATAGGGCCAGCCCTCCCCGGGCGGTGCATCGTAGCTCCGGGGGCAGCATCTTTCCTGCGGCGTAGGCCGCATCGATGGTCTCGTCCAGGGGGATGGGGTTGAGGTACCCTCCCGTGACCAGGTCGGCGCAGATGAAGGCGCAGGAGGCCGCCACGGCGTTGCGCGTGTGGCAGGGGATTTCCACCACGCCTTGCACGGGGTCGCAGGGGGATCCCATGGTATTCTGGAGCGCCACCGCCGCCGCCGCGCAGGCCCTTTCCGCCCCCCCTCCGAAGGCCTCCACCACCAGGGCCGCCGCCATGGCCCCCGCCGCGCCGATTTCCACCTGACATCCCGCCTCCTCGGCGGCGAAGGTGGCCCGGGTGGCGATGATCACCCCCACCGCCCCGGCGGCGAAAAGCCCCCGGAGGATCTCTTCTTCGCTACGGCCACAGTCCTGGCGCAGGGTCGTCACCACCCCCGGCAGCACCCCCGCCGATCCCCCCGTGGGGGCGGCGCATACCACTCCCATGGAGCTGTTCACGTGCATGGCCGCCAGGGCCCGGGCCGCCGCCCGGGTGGTCACCCCTCCTAGGGGGAGCCTCCCTTCCGCCTCCGCCCGGAGGACGCCTCCGGCGCTGGGAGGCAGGAGGCGCATGGCCACGTTTTCGTCCCGCAGGCCCTGGAGCACCGCCTGGGTCATGACG
>CALMLW010000343.1 GCA_937868015.1 uncultured Synergistaceae bacterium
CCACAGATCGCCCTGGATCCCGGGACGCTTTCGGGAGAGGTGACCTTTTCCCTCCGTCCCGCCCAGACGGCCCCCCTAACCCTGGTGGGGGGACCGCCCCAGGGGCTCTCCCTAGGGTACGTCTGGGACGTGGACCTGGGAGGAGCTGCTCTGGGGGCCCCGGCGCGGATTTCCTTTGACCTTCCCCGGGAAGCCCGAAGCGGCGACGTGCTGTTGGTCCGGCCGGTCTTCTCCCGGAGTGGGATAAACTGGACTCCGTTGCCCTACCGACGCCAGGGGGACACCCTGCTCTTCGAAGTTCCCCACTTCAGCCTGTTGGGCATCGTGGTCATCACCCTCCTCGCCCCCCTCATCCCCGTGGCCTTCGTGTACTTCCACGGCGGAGAGCAGTGGCCTGATTCCACCCTGTTCAACGCCGAAGCGCCCTTTGTGGCGGATCTGATCCCCGATCCCACGGGGTTCCACATCGCCTGGACCCACCTCCTGGGAGACGGGAAAACCGGGGTGCGCGATCCCGCAGGGCTCGCAGCGGCGGAAACGGCGGCGAAAACTCGTTTTACCACCGCCGAAGCCGCCATCTTCCAGGACCGGGACCGATCCTTGGCATCGCCCAAACTTTCCGAGGTCGAGCGAGCCAAGATCCTGATGGATGCGGATCGTCGGATGGATGGGGCCCGAAGTGATCTGGAAAAGGCCTTGGCCAAGGCCAAAGCGGATTATCTCGTCCCCGAGTCGGTGAAGCTCATCCGGGAAGGGCTCGTCTTCGGCCGCTCCTATCTGCTTTCCCGGGGATTTTCTTCTCCGGACATGCTGGATGTCTTCGTGCCCAAAAACTGCGGCAAGGACGACGGTACCCTCAACAATCGGTACTGGGGACGGAACTACATGATGGTGGGGGCGAGCCTGGATCGGGACGACATCTTCTCCACCACCCTGCACGAACAGTTCCACCACTTCCAGGGACAGTACCTCACGGCGGGAAAAGCCAATATCTACCTCGCCGAAGCCTCGGCGGCCCTCATGGAACGGGAAGCGGCGGATCACTACCGTCAACGCGCCGGGGTCGCCATCTTCAGCGACAACCGCTTTCTCAACGGCCTCAAGGAGGGCTTGAACGGCAAACCCATCAAGACCTACGCCGGAGACGCGGGACCTTTCCAGCGCCTGGGATACGGCCTTTCCTGGTTTCTGGAGTACCTCCGGGATCAGTGGGCGAAGCAACCGGGAAACCTTTCGGCGGACTTTCATCAAAAATTTCTGACCCAGTGCAAGGTCCTGGGGGGAATCCCCTCGCCGGTGGCGGCCTTCTCCTGGGGCGCGGGGGGAAATCTCCCCGCCCTGGGAAAGATCTTTGCCTCCTTTGCCCGGGAGGCGGTGCTGGACGGCATGCCGTCGCACACCCTCTACGAAAAGAAGTACGGCATTCCCCTCTTTGACAGCACCCTGGGGGATGTCCACGACGTGCTTTCCTTCGACACCAAGGCGGTGCAGGAGATCACCGACGCCATGGTGAAATCCTGGAGCATCCAGTTTTTCCGTCTCGATCCTCCAAAAATTCTTTCGGGGGAGCCCATGCCTCGGCTGGTCCTCTCCTTTCCCGCAGAGTGGTTCGACGCCTCCTCCACCGCCGGACGTCAGATTTTCCTGCGGATGCGGTCGGGAGACGCGGCGCTCTCGCTGGACACTCCGCCGGGCAAGGACTACGCCGGAGTGGTGTCCTTCGACGCGGCGCGCTATCTCTACGTGGTGGACACGGGGCAGACCGGTTCGGGGTATTGGTACGACTACAAGCCCGGGATGCTGGTGTGCCTTGAGGCCCCCCGGGAGCTCACCGCCTCGCTCCGGAACAAGACCCTGGAAATTGTCTGGCAGGAACCCCGGCTGGCCAAGGAAAAGCCCGAACTGGTGACGGGATACCGCATCCAGGTGCGGCGCCTTACGGAAAAACTCCCCCTGGTGGATCGCCCGGTGCCCCGGGGAAGCACCCGTCTGGCACTGGGAGAAGCCGACGGGGTGGGAAGTTTCGAGAATCTGGAGGTCTCGGCCCGCACGGTGATGACCCTGGGAAATCGCAGCGGCGAGAGCGAACCCGCCATGGCCCTGGCCACACCGGAAGCCTCCAAGATCTTTCCCCTTTTTGAGAACCGCACGTACTGGACCACCGCCACGCCTTTGGGGAACGACCCCGGCGTGGTCTTTCCCCAGGTTCCTCTGGCGGTGTCGGTGACCCTGGGGGGGGTGACGGGGTCCATGGGCCCCGAGGCGCCGGAGTGGAAGGCCTATCTGAAGC
>CALMLW010000344.1 GCA_937868015.1 uncultured Synergistaceae bacterium
CGATTCCGACGCCGAAGCCCCCAAGGCGCCGTCGCGCCGCCGTGTTGCGGGAGCCTCGGGGGAAGGGGCATGACTGCCACCCATTCCCCCTCCATCGTGGTGGTGGGAGGGGGGCTGGCGGGGAGCGAAGCCGCATGGCAGCTCGCCCGCCGAGGATATGGGGTGAAGCTGGTGGAAAAGCGCCCCGGCGTGCCCTCCCCGGCCCATCGCTCGGAGGCCCTGGGAGAGCTGGTGTGCAGCAATTCCCTGGGGGCGAATGAACTTTCCAGCCCGGGAGGAATCCTCAAGGCGGAATTGCGGCGCCTGGGGAGTCTCATCCTGGCCTGCGCCGACGCCACTGCCGTGCCAGCGGGCCGGGCGCTGGCGGTGGACCGGGAGCTCTTTTCCCGGAGAATCACCGCCGTGCTCTCGACCCACCCCCGGGTGGAAATATGCCGGGAAGAGTGCGAGGCCCTGCCCCCCGAGCCCTGCATCGTGGCCACGGGTCCCCTCACGGAGGGGCGCCTGGCGGAAGACCTAAAGCGACGCACGGGGGGATTCCTCTCCTTCTACGACGCCATTTCCCCCGTGGTGACCGCCGAGAGCCTCGACCGCGATGTGGTCTTTCGCGCCAGCCGGTGGGGCAAGGGAGACGACTACCTCAACTGCCCCCTGGATGCCGCCGTGTACCAGCGCTTCGTGGAAGCTCTGCGGGGGGCGGAACGGGCTCCGCTGCACTCGGTGGACCAGAAGGCGGAGTACTTCGAGGGATGCCTGCCTGTGGAAGTCATCGCCTCTCGGGGGGGGGACACGCTACGCTTTGGCCCCATGCGCCCCGTGGGGCTCCCCGATCCCCGCACCGGGCGAGAGCCCCACGCCGTGGTTCAGCTCCGCCAGGAAAACCGGGAAGGCACGCTGTACAACCTGGTGGGCTTCCAGACCAACCTCCGGTGGGGAGAGCAGGAACGGGTCTTTCGACTGATTCCAGGGCTGGAGCGGGCGGAGTTCGTCCGATGGGGGGTCATGCACCGCAATAGCTTCGTCCGGGCCCCCGAGGTGCTCGACCCCCTGCTGCGCCTCCGGGGGTCGGGGAACTGCTTCTTGGCGGGCCAGCTCTGTGGCGTGGAGGGCTATGTGGAGAGCACCGCCATGGGACTGGTGGCGGCGATCCACCTGGCGACCCTGCTCTCTGGGACCCTTCCCTCCCCCTGGCCCCGGGAGACGACCCTGGGGGGGCTTTTGGCCTATCTCCAGGAATCCCCTCCGGATCACTTTCAACCCATTAACTGTCATCTGGGCCTTTTCCCCTCCTTGGAGCGGCGCATAAAATCCCGGGGGGAACGATGCTTGGCGGTGGCCGCCCGATCCCGGGACGCCCTGGAGCGCTTCCTTTCGGAAAACCCCCTGGCGGAGGAGGGTGAAGGGCTCCTCGGGGCGTGAAAAAAGGCCGGTGAGGCGCCGTGCCAGAAAAAGGCAGCAAGAGGCCAAAGTTTTTAGCACCACCGGCGTAGGGGCGATGGAGTTTTCGCCCCTACGGCCCTTTTTTGGGCGCCGGAGTCCTCGGGGCGTCGGGGCGATTTGAGGGAGGAGCCAAAAATTTTTACCCCGATGAATGGCAAAATCTGAAAGTTTTCTTTTCTTGTGTAAAGTATGCTCTTTTTGCAAAAACATGATACACTGACTAGCATGATGGGACATATTCCGCAGGCGGTGGATCGCTTCCTCTCTCACATGGACGCCCTCTTGGGACGGTCGGAGCACACGGTGACCAACTACGCCGTGGATCTGGGGCAATTTGCTGACTACCTGCAACAGGAGGGGATCGAAGACCCCAAGGAGATCCAGGGGGATCACGTGCGGGGCTTTCTCCGGGCCCTTCTGGGCTTCGGCTACGCCAAGACCAGCGCGGCGCGCAAGCTTTCGGCGGTAAAGAGCTGGCTCGAATTTCTCCGCGCCGCAGGGGAGCTGGACCGAAACCCCGCTGTGGGGGTGCGCCCCCCCCGTCCTCCCGCCCGTTTGCCCCGAGCCCTGGCCTATGAAGACGTGAAGGCCCTCCTGGAGGGCATCGGCGAGGACCCCGGGGACCGGCGAGATCGAGCCATCGTCGAGCTCCTCTACGGTGCGGGGCTCCGGGTGGCGGAGCTGGTGGCCCTGGATTGGGAGGACGTGGATCTGGAAGAGCGCTGGCTCCGGGTGCGGGGCAAGGGGGACAAGGAGCGCCTGGTACCCATGGGATACCCCGCCCGGGAGGCGTTACGGCATTGGAGGGTCTCTGAAGAGGGGCCGGTTTTTCCCGGAGAGGGAGCGAAGCGCCTGACGGTGCGCACCGTGCACCGCGTGGTGGTGCGGGCCGCTCACCGGGCGGGGCTGGCGGGGGTGACCCCCCATGTGCTCCGCCACTCCTTCGCCACCCACCTCCTGGAAGGGGGGGCGAGCCTTAGGGTGGTCCAGGATCTTTTGGGACACGAGAGCCTCGTCACCACCCAGCGCTATCTGCGGATCACCATCGATCAGCTGCGAAGGAGCTACAGCGCCGCCCATCCCCGCGCGGGGAACGACGGGGGCGATAGAGAGGACGGGGATCTTTGATGTTCAAAGGCACCACCGTGGTATGCGTGCGACGCCAGGGGCGCACCGCCCTGGGGGCGGATGGCCAGGTGACGCTGGGAAGCCAGATCGTCAAGGGTAACGCCCGGAAGGTGCGCCGCCTCCACAAGGGAACGGTGCTGGCGGGATTTGCCGGGGGCACGGCGGACGCCATGACCTTACTAGAGAGCTTTGAGAAACGCCTGGAAGAACAGTCCGGCCACCTGCTCCGGGCCGCCGCGTTCCTGGTGAAGGAGTGGCGCACGGACAAGGTGTTGCGGCGTCTGGAGGCCATGCTCCTGGTGGCGGACCGGGAGCAGACTTTGCTCCTTTCCGGTTCGGGGGACATCCTGGAACCCGAGGGCCCCGTGGCGGCCATCGGGTCGGGGGCGGGGTACGCCCTGGCGGCGGCCCGGGCGCTCTGCGAAGCCTCGGAGTGGGAGGCCGATCGGGTGGCCCGTCGCTCCCTGGAGCTCGCTTCGGAAATCTGCATCTACACCAATGCCGCCGTCACTGTGGAGGTGCTGGCATGACGACCAACCCCAAGGCCCTATCGGAAGAGCTCACCCCGGGGGAGATCGTGGCCTATCTGGATCGCTACGTCGTGGGTCAGACCAAGGCCAAGCGCACCGTGGCCATCGCCCTGAGGAACCGGATGCGTCGTCGCCACCTCCCCGAGGAGTTGGCCCGGGAGATCGCCCCCAAAAACATCCTCATGGTGGGTCCCACGGGGGTGGGCAAGACCGAAATTGCCCGGCGCCTCGCCCGCCTGGTGGAGGCCCCCTTCGTGAAGGTGGAGGCTACCAAGTTCACGGAGGTGGGCTACGTGGGGCGCGACGTGGAATCTCTCGTGCGGGACCTGGTGGAATCGGCGGTCCAGATGGAAAAGCGCCGGAGGACGGAAGAGGCCCAGGAGGGGGCGATGGCGGCGGCGGAAGAGCGCCTTCTGGACGCCCTGCTCCCCTCGCCGCGCTCTTCCCGTCGGGGCGGCGTTCCGGACTTTGCCCGCCTGTTGGGGAGCCTGGATGGGGCGGGCGAAGAAGAACCATCCCCGGAAGAGGAGCCCCGGAGCTCCGCCACCCGGGAGCGCCTCAGGGAAATGCTCCGGGATGGGCGCCTCGAGGGACGCGAGGTGGACGTGGAGGTGACGGAGAGCCCCCGAACGGGCATGCCCCTTTTGGGCAACATGGGCATGGAAGAGATGGGGATCAACCTCGGAGAGATGCTGGGCAACCTCCTTCCCAAACGGGTTCGTCGGACCCGGATGAAGGTGGCGGAGGCCCGGCGGGTCTTTCAGGCTGAAGAGGCGGAAAAACTCGTGGACATGGAGACCGTCCTCCGGGAGGCCCTCTCCCGGGCCCAGGAGGAAGGCATCGTCTTTCTGGACGAAATCGATAAAATCGCCGCCGGAGAGGGGGGGCGCGGCGGAGGCCCCGACGTGAGCCGCGAGGGGGTTCAGCGCGACCTCCTGCCCATTGTGGAGGGGTGTGTGGTGCAGACCAAATACGGCCCTGTGCACACCGATCACGTGCTCTTCATCGCCGCCGGGGCCTTTCATAAAGTCAAACCCTCCGACCTGGTCCCCGAGCTTCAGGGGAGGTTACCCCTTCGGGTGGAACTGGATTCCCTGGGGGAAGAGGACCTCTTTCGCATCCTCCAAGAGCCCGAAAGCAGCCTGGTGGGACAATACCAGGCTCTTCTGGGGGTGGAGGGGTTGGAGCTACGCTTTGACGAGGAGGCCCTGCGGGAGGTGGCGTCCTTTGCCGCCCGCATGAACGCGGAGATGGAAAACATCGGGGCCCGAAGGCTTCAGACCATTTTGGAGCTCCTGCTGGAGGAGATAAGCTTCGACGCCCACGCCCGCCGAGGCGAGACCGTGGTGGTGGATGCCTCCCTGGTGCGCCGTCGTCTGGAGGGAGTGATCTCCGACGGAGACCTCCGTAAGTACCTGCTCTAGGATCGTTATTTATCGATGGGAAAATTGCCGTGATGCATCCCTGGAGGAAGATCTCAGTGGTGCGGAGGGCCATCCCGGGAGATGGCGGTTTAAGGAGAGATTGGCCATGAGCGAAGAGCGTCGCCCCTTAGGGGGCAATGGAGAAAGGCTTGTCACCGGAGGAGAGGGGGATACCACTCTCCGACAGGAGGAAAAAACCATGACCATGACCACTCCCCGGGAGTTGGTGGAGTCCCGACCCAAAATCCTCAACGCCTCCGCCATGAACGACCTGCTGGAGAAGACGCGCCTGGTGAGTCGAGCCCTGCAGAACCGCCGAAATCCCTCCCATCCCGACTATCAGCGTTTGGCCCGACTCCTCTGCGATCTTTCGGCGGCCAACGTCTATCTCATCAATCGAGAGGGCAAGGTCCTGGGGTATTCCTGGGTGAGCCAGTACGACTGTTTCACCATGGCAAGGCTTCTGGACGAGGGACGAATGCCCGAGGACTACCTGGAGCGCCTAAACCAGATTCACGAGTCCGTGCTGAATCACGATGACCACGGCATGTGCGCCTATGCGGATCAGCCCTGCACCTACTCCAATAAGCACGTGCTCTATGTGCCCATTTACGGCGGGGCGGAGCGCCTGGGGACCCTGATCCTCGCCCGGTTCGGCCAACCCTTCGACACCCGGGATTTGGTCTTGGCGGAGTATCTGGCCACCGTGGTGGGGCTTGAAATCCTCCATGAGCGCACCCGGTCCATCGAAGAGCGCTCCCGGGAGCGCCTGGTGGTGCAGATGGCCATGCGGGCCCTGTCGTACTCCGAAGTGGAATCCGTGCGGCACATCGTGCGAGAGCTGGGGGCCTCCGAGGGCGTGGTGGTGGCCAGCCGGGTGGCGGACCGGGTGGGGGTGACTCGGAGCGTCATCGTCAACGCCCTGCGTAAGCTGGAGAGCGCGGGGATCATCGAAAGCCGGAGCCTGGGCATGAAGGGCACGTTTATCCGGATCTCCAGCGCCCTTTTCCTGGAGGAGCTGGGCGTGGGGGAAGGGGGATCTTTTTAGGCAAAACCCGAAAGATTCCCCGGCCCGGCGCCCCCATCGCCCCGGCCTTTTGCCCGTTTTAGACCGAACCGGGGTCGTAAAGGGACTTCAGGGAACTCCCCGGGGATCCGATACTCTGGTGACGGGGGATAAAAGAGATCCGGAAGTTAGAGGGGGCGAAGACATGGTAAGGGATTTGACCTGGGACGTGGTGGGTAAGGATCTGCAGGGCCTCGCCCGGCGCTTTGGGGTGGTGGCCGAGAACATGGCCAACGGCAATACCCCTCGATACGCCCGGAAAGAGGTCTCCTTCGAGGATCAGCTTCAAGAGGTGATCGAGGCCCCCAAGAGGCTCCCCATGGTCGTCACGGACCCCCAGCACATCAAAAACGTCCACACCTCGGTGGAGGAAGTGGCCCCCCTCTCCCGCCGGGTCTACGACGAAGTCTATCGCCTCGACGGCAACAATGTGGACCCCGAGCGGGAGAACGCCCTCCTGGCCCAGTCCCGGATGGGATATCTCGCCATGAACCGCCTGCTGGCCAAGCGGGTGGGGGCTTATAAACTGGTGATCGGAGGCCGATGATGAGGGTATTTCATTCTTTGGACGTATCTGGCACGGCCCTCACGGCCCATCGCCTCTGGATGGATGTGATCTCCGAGAACCTGGCGAACGTCAACGCCACCCGGACGGCGGAGGGGGAGGGCCCCTACGTGCGCCGGGTGCCGATTTTCGCCGAGCGCCTGGACCGGGAGCTGGGGGGAGCCAAGTCGGGCTCCGGGGGAGTCAAGGTGGCCTCGCTGGTCAAAGACCCCCTGCCCCCCCGGCTGGTCTACCAGCCCGAACACCCCGATGCGGACGATAATGGCTACGTGGCCTACCCCAACGTGAACATCGTGCGAGAGATGGCCGATCTCCTGGTGGCGAGCCGGGCCTACGAGAGCAACCTCGCCGTGGTGGACTCGGCGAAGAACATGTGGAACGGGGCGCTGGAGGTCCTTCGGGGGTAGATTCAGGGCCCCTTTAGCACCTCGGGAGAGGCGGGAGTCGGGCGTTTCGGCGGCTCCCCTCGGGCTCTTGCGCCGAAAGGAGCCGCCCCATCTTTTCCTTCGGGGGGCCGTCCGGGTTTTTCCGATCTTGGAGTCGAAACCCCTTGACGCCCCTACCATAATAATTCAGCGGTTTTTTCCGATGGGATCCCGGGGGGGCGAGAGTGAACGCTCCCCCTGTTACTTTGTCGCCCTTCATGCTAAACTGGGCGGTGCGTCGGATTTTTGAACGGCTTCCCCGGGGGCTGCGATCGGGGGGGCGGTGTTTGTACGCGCAAGGAGGGGCTCCCGATGGACAACGCTTACGTGGTCAACCTGCTTCAGAGAACCCTTGATTCCCCGGCGTCTCCTTCCCCCACGACCGTCGCTTCGGCCCCTTCGGGGAGCTCCTTTGCCGCGATCATGGAGCAGAGCATGGCCCGGGTCAACGACCTCCAGCAGGAGGCGGACCGCATGACCCAGCGCCTGGCCCTGGGGGATGTGGACGACATTTCCGACGTGGTCATCGCCACATCCCAGGCAGAGCTGGCCCTTCGCATGATGGTGGAGGTGCGGAACAAGCTGGTGGACGCATACCAGCAGATCTCGCGCATGCCTGTTTAACGATAATTTCGAGGAATGGAGAATCTGCGACAATCCCTTAACCGGCTGAGGCTCTTCTTCCGGGGGCTGGCGCCGTGGCAGCGCTGGTCCTTGGTGGGGGCCGCCGTACTGGTGAGTGCGGCGCTGTTGCTTCTTGTCCTTTGGTCGGGGCGCACCACCTATGAACCCCTCTTCGCCAACCTCGACGTGGATGACCAGGCCGCCATTGTGGCCACCCTGCGGGAACAGAAGATCCCCTACCGCCTGGATCCCGCCGCTAACGCCATCCTCCTCCCCCGGGACCTGGTCTACGAAACCCGCCTATCCCTGGCCCAGGGAGGACTCCCCAAGGGGGGAGGGGTGGGTTACGAGCTCTTCGACCAGGCCAAGATGGGCATGAGCGACTTTCATCAGCGAGTCACCTGGCTGCGCGCCTTGGAAGGGGAGCTGGGGCGCACCATCCAGCAACTCGACGCTGTGGAATTTGCCCGGGTGAGCATCGTCGTCCCCCAGCAACAGCTTTTTCTGGAGCAGCAGGAACCCTCCACGGCCTCCGTTCTCCTCCGTCTGGCCTCGGGGAAAAAGCTGGGCCCGGAGCAGGTTAAGGCCGTGGTCCACCTGGTGGCGCGTAGCGTGGAGGGGCTCCAGCCCGACAACGTCACTGTGGTGGACACGGCGGGTTCCGTCCTCTCCGACATGATAGGCGATGAAAATCTTCTGTACGGTACGGGGCCCGGAGGCCAGGGGGTGTCGTCGGTCCAACGGGAGCTGGAGCGCCAGCAGGAGCTGGAATTCGAGCGCAAGGTGCGCCAGATGCTTGAGCGGGTCTTCGGCCCGGGGAAGGCTGTGGTGCGCGTCCGGGTGGAGCTGGATTTCGACAAGCGCAGATCATCGCAGAAAGAATTCATCCCCGGGGAGACCGGTAAGGGCGTGGTCCGGAGCCAGCAAAACATGGAGGAGAGCTACAAGGGGCCCGGAGGAGTTCCCGGCGCCCCCCCCGGCACCACCACCAACATCCCGGGGTACGTGGTCTCCGCCCAGGGGCAGGGCAACAGCGAGTACAATAAGGGGGAGACCGTCACCAATTACGACATCACCACCCGGGAGAGCGAGCAGGTGGGCACCCCCGGGACGGTACGGCGGGTCTCCGCCTCCGTGTTGGTGGACGGAGACCTGAAGCCCGAGCAGGTGGATGGGTTAAAGGACGCCGTGGCGGCGGCCATCGGCCTGGATCCCCAGCGGGGAGATCGCCTGGTGATCCAGCCCATGCAGTTTTCCACCTCTTTCGTGGACGGCATGTTGGCCCAGCTTCAGGCGGAGCAGCGCCAGCAGCTCATCCTGACCCTCTTGACCCTGGCGATGCTCCTTCTCGCCCTGGCGCTCCTCGGCGTGTGGTGGATGCGGCGCCGCAAGCGCTTGGCCAAGATCTCCTCTCAGATGGAAGGGGAGAAGATGCCCTCCCTCAAGGAGCTCATGGAGCATCCAGAGCTCGTGGGGGGGCAGAGCGAGGTCGTGGTGCTGGAGGAACAGCTTCGGATCTACGCCATGAAAAACCCCGAGGACGTGGCTTCGGTGGTGAAGAACTGGCTTTCCGAAGATTAGCTTTAGGCGAATACATCGATATGGGGCCGTAAGTTCCGGGAAGGAGGAGACTGGTGGCCATAAAAAAAGAACTTCGGGGACGCGATAAGGCGGCCGTCCTCCTGGTGGTCCTGGGGCCCGAGGTGGCGTCCCAGGTTTATAAGCACCTCGACGAGGCCACCATCGAGCTCCTCACCTTGGAAATAGCCAACCTCAGGCAGATATCGCCCGAAGTGAAGCACGCGGTCCTCAAAGAGGCCCAGGAGATGCTCATGGCCAAGGAGTTCATGAGCCAGGGGGGCGTGGATTACGCCCGGGCCCTGCTGGAGGGGGCCCTGGGCTCCGAACGGGCCCAGGAAATTTTGCGGCGGATCACGGCGAGCCTCCAGGTACGCCCCTTCGACTTCATGCGGCACACCGACGCCACCCAGGTGTTGGGCTTCATCCAGGGGGAGCACCCCCAGACCGTGGCGCTCATCCTGTCGTACCTGACGCCGGAGCAGGCCGCCGCCATCATGGGAGGGCTCCCATCGAACATGCAGTGGGACGTGACGCGGCGCATCGCCACCATGGACCGCATCACCCCGGAGGTCCTGCGGGAGGTGGAACGGGTGTTGGAGCGCAAGCTTTCCAGCGTCTTGGGACAAGATTTCACCGTGGCGGGGGGAGTGGACGCCGTGGTGGACATCATCAACCGGGTGGACCGGGGTACGGAGCGCAACATCATGGAAACTCTGGAAGAAAAGGACCCCGACCTGGCGGAAGAGATCAAGCGGCGCCTCTTCGTCTTCGAGGACATCATTGGCCTGGACGACCGCTCTCTGCAGCGCGTCCTCCGGGAGGTGGACGTCAAGGACCTCTCGCTGGCCCTGAAGGGCGCCACCGAGGAACTTAGACAGAAGTTCTTCAAGAACATGTCCAAACGGGCGGCGGAGATGCTCAACGAAGACATGCAGTTCATGGGGCCCGTGCGGGTGCGTGACGTGGAAGAATCTCAGCAGAAGGTCGTGAACGTGGTGCGGGCCCTGGAGGATGCGGGGGAAATCGTCATCGCCCGGGGCGGGGAGGAGGAGCTGGTTGTCTAGAAGCGGCGGCCATCAGCGCCTCTTTCGGGCGGTGCGCCTTCTTCCCGAGGTGGTGCGGGTGGGGGCGTCCCTCGAAGGGACCCCGGGGATCCCGGAGGATCCCCTCGCCGCCCCTCCCCCCGAAGAGGGCCCCCAGGACCAGGAGATCCGCCTGCTGAAGGAGGAGCTCCAGCGGGGCCGTGACGAAAGAGAAGAGCTGCAGGGGGCCCTGCGGGCTTCGGCCCGACGGGAAGAAGAGGCCCGAAGGTCCCTGGAAGAACTCCGGCGTCAGGGGGAGCAGCGGGAGCAGGAGCTCCGGAATCAGCTCGCCGAAGAGCTCCGGCGCCAGGAGGGGGAGGCCCGGACCCGGGGACACCAGGAGGGGCATCAGGCGGGATACGCCGAAGGACAAAACCGGGCTCTGCGGGAGGTTGAAGCCACCTATCGCGCCCGGTTTTCCGATTTGGTCCAGCTGCTCGAAGGGGTACACCAGGAGTTGCAGGAAAGCCTGGAGGAGCTCTCTGAACTTTCCCAGCCCCGGCTGGTGCGGCTTTGGGCGGTCGTCCTGGGCAAGTTGCTCATGCGGGAAGTGGCGGTGAACGAGGCCACCGCCATGATCCTTTTGCGCCAAGTCCTCTCCCGGGTGAGCAACCGGGAGCGCCTGGTGGTTTACCTCAACCCCGCCGACGCGGGGGTCATCCAGGAGAGCCAGAACGACCTGGGAGAAGTCCTCCGGGGTGTGCGTCATCTAGAGTTCGTCTCCGATGGTCAGATCGACCGGGGGAGCTGTCTGGTGGAAACCAACCTGGGGGTCTACGATGCCCGATGGAGGACCCAGCTGGAGCAGATAAACCGGGAGATCGACGGCGCCCTGCTGGAGGAAAGGCCGGAAAATGACGAAAATCAGCAGTAGGGACCTGCTGGACAGCGTGGCCTCCCGGCTGGAGCGAGGGGATTTTTTGCGGGTGAATGGCCGGGTGGCCCAGGTGGTGGGGTTGGTGTTGGAGTCCGAAGGCCCCGACGTCCAGGTGGGAGACCTCTGCGAAGTGCGCTTTCGTCGGCGCGACACGGCTCTCCGGGCTGAAGTGGTGGGTTTTAGAGGAGATCGGGTGCTCCTCATGCCCCTGGGGGACATCCAGGACATCGGCCCGGGGTGCGACGTGGTGGCCCTGGGCAGAACCCTGGGGGTCCACGTGGGCCCAGCCCTGCTGGGGCGCGTCTTGGATGGCCTGGGGCGCCCCATGGACGGATTGGGCCCCGTGGTGACCCACGAATACTACCCTCTCCACGCCCCGCCGCCTCACCCCCTGCGGCGCCAGGGCATCGACCATCCCCTTTCCGTGGGGGTGCGGGTGATGGATGGCTTGCTCACCCTGGGGCGGGGGCAGCGATTGGGCATCTTCGCCGGTTCAGGGGTGGGAAAAAGCACCCTGCTGGGCATGATGGCCCGATACACCGAGGCGGACGTGAACGTCATCGGCCTGGTGGGGGAGCGGGGCCGAGAAGTAAAGGAGTTCATGGACCGGGACCTGGGGCCCGAAGGAGTGCGGCGCTCCGTGGTGGTGGTGGCCACCTCGGATCAGCCCCCCCTGGTGCGCCTCAAGGCGGCCCTCACCGCCACGGCGGTGGCGGAGTACTTCCGAGACCAAGGGGCCAACGTCCTCTTGATGATGGACTCCGTCACCCGGGTGGCCATGGCCCAGCGCGACGTGGGCCTTGCGGTGGGGGAGCCCCCCGCCACCCGGGGGTACACCCCGTCGGTCTTTGCCTTCCTCCCCCGGCTGTTGGAGCGGGCCGGGGCCGGAGAGCGGGGGAGCATCACCGGCATCTACAACGTGCTGGTGGAGGGGGATGACATGAACGAGCCCGTGGCGGACACCGTGCGGGGCATCTTGGACGGCCACGTGGTCCTTTCCCGATCCATCGCCGCGCGAAACCACTACCCCGCCGTGGACGTGCTCCGTAGCGTGAGCCGGGTGATGCCCGCCGTGGCGACTCCGGAACACATCGCCGCCGCCGGGCGGGTGCGGGAAGTGCTCTCCATCTACGAGGAGGCCCAGGACCTGGTGAACATCGGGGCCTACAAGGCGGGCAGCAACCCGAAGATCGACTGGGCCCTGGCCAACCTCGATGCGGTACAGACCTTTTTGCGCCAGGATGTGGCCCAGCATTCGCCCTTCGACGTCACCGTGGCCCAGTTGGCCAAATTGCTGCCCTCGTAGATCCGTCATCGGCGTCTTTCAAGCCAGAGAAGGGAGGGGGCTCCATTGCGGCAGAAGATCAAGCGTATGGGGCGTATCCTTCATACCAGAGAACAGGAGCGCGACCTGGCTCAGGCCGAGCTCCGGCGCTGTAGGGACGAAGAAGAGACCTTGGCACGGCGGGTGCAGTTTTTGGACCAGGAACGCCAGAGGATCCTGGAGGATTTTTACCAGCTTTCGGACCAGTGCCTCTCCGTTCGGGACCTCTGGTACGGCAGACAGCGCATCACCTGTGCCGAAGGAGAGCTGAAGGCGGCCCAGGAGGAGCTGGTCCGGGCCCAGGAGCGGGTGGCCCAGGCCGAGCACGAGCTGGTGGAGCGCCACCGCTCCGTGCGCATGATGGAGACCTACGTGCATAAGCTTCGGGAGACCTCGGAGAGCCAGGACCGGGCCTCCGAGCAGGCCGCCCTGGACGATGTGACCTCGGCCCGATACGCCCTTTAGGAGGTGAGTCCATGAGAACCCAGCCGCCGGGCCTCTTTCAGGTCTTGGAGCGCATGGAAGAAATCCGGGGACGCTTTGCCCCCCTTGATCCCCTCCCCGAGATCCGTCGCCCGGAGGTGAGAAAGCCCTTCGACGAGGCGCTGGAAAAAGGTCGGGAGTCCCGGGCTCCGGAGCCCTCCCCCGTTGCGCCGGACCGCTACGACCGATCATCCCCTCCCCAGAAGCCCCCCCGAAAGGGGCGCCCCTTTAGGGCCACCGAGGGCCCCGCGCAGGATTGGGAGGCCCTCATCCCCGAAGTGGCGGAACGCTACGCCCTCTCTCCGGCCCTGGTGAAGGCGGTGATCCGGGCGGAATCCGCCGGAAATCCCCGGGCCGAGTCCCCCAAGGGAGCCCAGGGGCTCATGCAGCTCATGCCGGGCACGGCGGCCCTCATGGGAGTGGAAGACCCCTTTGACCCCGCCCAGAACATGGACGGGGGCACGGCCTACCTGGCGAGCATGCTCAAGCGCTACGGGGGAGACCTGAAACTGGCCCTGGCGGCGTACAACGCGGGCCCCGGCCGAGTGGACGCCTACGGGGGCGTACCCCCCTTCCCCGAGACCCAGCAATATGTCCAGCGAGTCCTGTCCCTCTACCGGGACCACGAAGACGAGGAGTAGACCATGGCCAAGGATAAAAACCTTCCTCCCGAGTACCCCGGAGAGGAGCGAGGGGCTCCGCGCCCCTCGGAGCTACCGCCGGAAGAGCGGGCAAAAAGAAGGCCCCCCCGTAAACGGGGGAAGGCGGGAAAGCTCTTTCTCCTCATGCTCTTGGGCCTCGGGGTCGCCTCGGGACTCCACTACGCCGGGGCCTGGGACGCCCGTCCCCTGGTCTATGCGCTGGTGCCTCGGGTGCCCTACTTTGGCCCTCAACTGACCGAGGCCCTGGGCATTCCCCGGAAGTACGCCCTTACGGCTCCGGAGAGACGCCGAATCGAGTTGGAAGAACGGGAGCGCATGATCAACGCTTGGGCCTCCAGCGTCGACGAGGCCCAGCGGAGCGTGTGGCAGCTCTCCCAGGATCTGGCGGCCCGGGCGGCCCTCTTGCTCTCCCGGGAAGAGCGCGTCATGCAGGACGTGGCGGCCCGTAGCGCCGAGCGAGCGGGCCAGGGGGCCTCCGACAAAGAGATAAAAGATCTGCTGAAGGTCTACGGCGAAATGTCCCCTCGCAACGCCGCCCAGATCATGGAAGGGCTCAACGACACCCTTTCCGTGGCCCTTCTGTCTCGCATGCCCCAGGACCAAGCCGCCGCCATCCTGGCCAAGATGACCCCTCCCCGGGCGGCGGCCCTCACGGAAAAACTATCTCGCTCCCCCGCCCCCTAGGTCCCCCTCGGGGGCCGAGCGGGCCCTTTCCCTCATCGCCCTCCGAAGCGCCCCGCCCTCCCTCGGAACCGCCCCTTGCGACGTCGCCTCTCCCCAAAGCTCGAAGCCCCCTGCCGCCGGGGCCCGGGGATCTTTTCCCCTGGCCTTTACGTCTCGCCGGGGACGGCCGATACTCCCTACGGGATCGGTGGAGATCCCGACAGCCCTGGACCCAGGGCCCGGCCAGGGACGGCCGAATCAAAAAGGCGCGGCGCGCCGCCCTCGCAGGACGCGAGGCATGGCGGTGTACTTTAGGAAGGAGGTCGTCCCCGTGATACGTTCGCTCTGGACCGGAGCTGCGGGTTTGGTGGGACACCAGACCTATCTGGATGTGCTGGGCAACAACGTGAGCAACATCAACACCGTGGGCTTTCGTCAGGGATCTCCCCGATTTGAAGACCTGCTTTTTTCCACGGAGCGCGAGGCCACCGGCCCCGGAGGGGGCATCGGAGGGGTGAGCCCCCTGCAGGTGGGGCATGGCACCCTGGTACAGGCCATCGACATCATCCACTCCCAGGGCCCCGTGGTTCCCACGGGCATCCCCTCGAATCTCGCCATCAACGGGGCGGGGTACTTCGTGGTCCAGTCCGGAGACCAAGAGCTCTACACCCGGGCCGGGAACTTCGTCGTGGACGGCCTGGGGCGGGTGGTGCAGTCCGGCACCGGGGCTTTTCTTTTGGGAGTGCCCGCCGTCGGGGGAGTGATCCCCGAGAACCCCGGCGCCCTGGCCCCCATCCAGCTCCCCACCCTCCCCGCCCCGGGGGAGGCCCCGGGTCCCGGCTACGAGATCCCCCCCCGGGCCACGGGAGAGGTGACCTTTCGGTGCAACCTCGACAAAAACGCCGCCGCCGGGGACTCCCACGAGACCTCCATCGTCATGTACGACCCCTTGGGAGGATCGCACTCCCTGAGGGTAACCTGGACCCCCCAGGTGGATCCCACCACGGGGGACAAGATCCCCAACGCCTGGCATTGGCAGGCCTTCCTGGACGATGCCCCCACCCCTGTGGGGGAGGGAGACCTGGCCTTTCGAGGGGTGGCGGATCCCGACTCCGGAGCCCCGGCGGGCACCGTGATCGCCGACGGCACGGAGCGTCCCTCCCTTTCCCTGACCTTCCCTCCGGACCCCCAGGGCGTCATTCCCGATCCCGCCTCCGTGGTGCTCGACTTCGGAGGAGGGGGAAACCCCCTCGACGGGGTCACCCAGTACGGCAGCCCCTCCACCACCCGGGCCCTGACCCAAGACGGCTATTCCCGGGGGTATTACGAGGGCTTTTCCGTGGGCTCCGACGGCACGCTGGTGGGGTACTACTCCAACGACGTCATGCTCCCCCTGTACCGCATCCCCATGGCCACCGTGCGAAACCCCATGGGGCTCCAGGCGGAGGGGGAAAACAACTTTTCCCTTTCCTCCAACTCGGGGAGCGTGGGCTACGTCTTTCCGGGGACCCAGGACATGGGGACCTTCGTGGGGGGAGCGGTGGAGATGAGCAACATGGATGCCGCCGCCGCCTTCACCGAACTCATCGTGGCCCAGCGCAGCTATCAGGCCAACGCCCGCATCGTGACCACCAGCGACCGCTTCCTCCAGGTGGGCATCGAGCTCCGCAAGTAAGGGACGAGGGGGGAAAAGACCATGGACCCTCTGGACATGAGAATGCTCTTTGGGGGCCGGGATTCCCGGCCCTTCGCCGCCGATGAGGGCCCCCGGGAAGGGGGCGACGACAAGGCGCGGCGCGAGGGGGACTCCCTATCGTTTGACGCCGTGCTGGCCCTGGTGGGGGCATCTTTTCCCATGGGGATCCCGGCGGGCCCTCCGGCGCCCTCCCCGGACCCGGAAGCCCCGGGGACGGAGCTCCGGCGCCCCCCTCTGCTGGCCAGACTTTTTTACGCCCCGGGAGAAGGAGAACTCCCGGAGGTCTCGCTTCCCGGGACCACCGCGCCCCTTTCTTCCGGAGCGCGGGACCACGCCGGGGACCCCGGGGGGCAAGGCCCTACCCCCCCCTCCGAATCGTTCCCCCGGGACCTGGGGGTCTCGGTGAGCTCGCATACCTCCCGGGTGGCCCTGGCGGGGGGTGTCCCCGGCGCGATGATGAGGTCGGCCCCGGCGGTGCCGGAAGAAGCCGAAGGGGCCCCGGAGCTCTCCCTTTCCCTCGAGGATTTTCCGCCTGATTTGGTGGAATCCCGAGGGGATGCCCTGCCCCCGGAGCTCCACTCCTCCCCGGGAGACCGGGCGCCCCGCCCGGGGCTCTTTGCCCCGAGGGCTCCCCAAGGAGAAACTC
>CALMLW010000345.1 GCA_937868015.1 uncultured Synergistaceae bacterium
GTAGGGTCGGGGGGTAAGGTGGGAAAGGGAGTAGGTTCCCGCCACCGTACCACGGGGGGTTCTTCCGGCGGGGAGGGGAGAAAAAAGAGCTTTACCCCCACCACCAAAAGGCCCACGGCGATGATCCCCACCACCGGAAGCATCACATGGCCAAAGGCGAACATGGGGCGTCGCATTTTGTAGTGCCGAGATCTTCTATTGTTCACAGAGCCCACCTCCCCCCGGCGCCGTCGCTCCAAAGGCGAAAGAAAGGTCCTTCTGGAGGGGAGCGGGCACCGATCGTCCTTGATCCACCTCCGAGATGGCAGACAGAAGCATCGGCTCCGTCCGGTCTCCCCGCTCCACCGCCTGAACCAAAAGGGCGCTGGTCCGAGCATCCGCCCACGTGAGGGCGTATTCCAGAGCCGCTTCCCGCACACTGGCGCTTCTCAAAACCCACCGGACGCGGGGCAAACGTTGACGTCCCAAAGCTTCTTCAAAAAACCTCATCCTACGACGTCCCTCCGCCACCCCCACAAAAGGCGCCCGCGCCCACCCCGAGCCGGGCTTGGGCACAAAAGTGTTCATCCCCACCACCACGTCCAACCCCACGTCCCGGACGATGGACGCAGCCAGCTGAGCCATGGCTTCTAGATCTTCGTCCCGTTCCTCCGGAAGGCCCGTCATGTAGTAAAGCTTAACCTTATGTATGCCCCATCGACGGGCCATGTGGAGCTTTTCCATTATCAAGGCGTCCGAGAAAGATTTTCCACAGCGCTTCCGCAGGCGCTCGGAGGTCTCTGGCGCGATGGTCACACTGGAGCGCTGGCTTTCCGTGAGGGAGATCATCATCTCCTCGGTGAGGGCGTCCACCCGGAGGGACGCGAAGGAAACCCCCAGGCTATGGCGGCGAAGTTCTTCCAAAAGCGGCGACATGTGGGGATAGTCCCCCGCCTCGGGAGTGATGAGCCCCACCTGGGAAACTTTCCCCGCCGCCCGGGAAAGCATCTCCCGCACTCCGTCGATCCCTCGAACGCGACGGGGAGAGAAGCTTGAAGGCAGCGTGCAGTAAGGGCACCCCCGCACACACCCCCGTTGGAGTTCCATCAAAAACGTTCCGCCAAAGACGCTCTTGGGGGCGACCCAGACGCTGTGTCCTCCGTGTTCGTCAAGATCGAAGCAGACGCTCCGACACAAATCTTTATCAAGTCTCTCCCGGGGAGGAACCGCGATGACGGGACGTCGGTCCAACTCCTCCCATAGCCTATCTCGATCGCCGTGGCGAAGATAGGCTCGAAGGGCGGCCACCAAGTAGGGGAGCTCTGGTTCCGAGTCCCCCACCAGGATAAAATCCGCCACTTCCTGAAACAGAGTGGGATTCAGGGAGCACAGGGCCCCCCCCACGCCGATCAGGGGATAGGGGCCGTCTCGGCGGTCCTTCCAGGACAAGGGAATCCGGTGATCCTTCAAGATCCGGAAAAACGCCAGGACATCCGGTTCGAAAGCCACACTGGCGGTGATGATGGGAAAATCTCTCAGGGGACGCCCCGATTCCAGCGAAGACAAAGGGGGCAGAGAGAGGAAAAAACGCTCCACCCCCACCCCCAGTTTCTGCAACCCGTACGCCACCAGCTGCACTCCCAGATTCGCCATGCCCACCGCATAGGGAGCGGG
>CALMLW010000346.1 GCA_937868015.1 uncultured Synergistaceae bacterium
CGGCCTTCAGGACCCCCCGATCCTTGATCTCCTGCAACGTGGCGGCCCCCGCCACGGCCCCCATCACCATCACCGCGCACACCAGCACACTGACCCACACCGCATACCTAGACAAACGACTCATGTGTTTCCCTCCCCCAAAGATAGTTCTCGCGTCCCTCCCGGGACCCTGCACGAAGCATTATACCACTTTACGTATTTATGTCATGGGGGAGATTGGGCCATGGGGTCGATTTTTTCAAAAAAACGCCCAAGGTCATGGCCCTTACCGGCGCCCCTTTGGAGCGATCGAGGATGAGTTCAAAAGAGTGATACGCGAAAAGGGGCCGGAGGGTGAACTCCAGCCCCAGAAAGGGCCACGTTGTCCTAGGGCAGGGAGAGGTAGAAAAAATGAGATAGGGCGATGGAGAAGGGGCACAGTTCCCGGGGTACCTGGGCCAGGCGCTTGGAAGAAGCGGAAAAATTTTGTCGTTTTAGTGTTTTTTTCGGGCCTCGGCTTCGCAGGAAGGGGGGTGACCCCGTCAGGTCTTTAACGGGATAGGGGACTCCGCCCGGATCCCTTTTAGGATCCCGCAGCGCGGGCCGCCAGCGCCATGACCCGCTCTTCTTTCCCAAAAAAATCTGGGGCGAGGGGGAGAAGCACCAGTTGGCGCAAGAAGTCTCCGTCTTCTTTCCAAGGGGCGCCGGGGGGGAGCCCCCAATCCATGGGTAGGGGAAAACCCTCCTTCCGGAGGAGGCGCCGGAGCTCTCCCCCGTAGCCCCGGTGCATCAGAAGGGGAAAACCCAGGGGGACGACCCCCTCCGGGAGTTCCCAGAGTTCCTCCAGGGAGGGAAGGGCGAGGCCCCGGAGAAGGGCTCCCAGGCGGCGATGGGAGAGCCGGCGCTCCTCCCCGGCCGATCGCCACTCTCCGGATGCGAGGTATTCCAAAGAGGCGTCGGAGATGCGGCGAGGAGTCGGTCTTCGATCCAGGCGCGCCTCCGCCCCGAAGGGGTCCGGAGGCAAGGGAGAGGAGCGGCGCAGGGCCAACTCTCGGGCCTTGCGATCGATGAAATCCTCGTCCGGGTCTCCGGGAAGGTCTTCCAAGGGAAATCGAGAGAGGAGGAGGGCCCCATCGGTGATGGGAAGGAGCTTGCGAAACCCCCGCACGGTCACGTCCCCAAAGCCTCCCACTCCGGGGGTAAGCCCCGCCGATGCCCCGTCTTCCACCACGAAGGGACGGCGACGAAGGGATGACAAGGCCCTTTCCATGGCGTCGTGACGCCACCCGAAGTAGTGCACGTAGAGCACCACCTCCTCGGCGCGGGGAGGGGAGGGGAAGGTGGGAGTGGCGAGATCCCTTCCCAGGCGGTAAAACCGAAGGGAGAAGCCCTCGTGCAGGGCGATGGTCATCACGGCACGACAGATCACCGCAGGCAGATGAATCACCGGGGCGCACCCCGCCCTCCTCAGGGCCCGGAGCCCCACGGAAAGGGCGCTTCGTCCCGAGTCTAAGGCGAGGACGTGGCGCTCCGGCGGCGCCTGGAGAGGATCCATCGCCAGGGGATCGGAAAGGGGCCCCTGGCCTGTGGGGTCGAAAGGGGGCTCTAGAGTGGGAACATCGCGACGAACCCCTCCGGGTCCCGGATCTTCTTCCGGGGTCGAGGAAGGGGTTTCGACCTTGAAGGGGTATGGCGAGCTTTCTCGGATCATTTTTATCCCCCGACGGGCGATGGTTTAGGTGCCTTTTGCGCTATAATAAAGGGGGTGTCCAGAAAGGGGAAGGGGGGCGGCGTAAAGGAATCGAGGGGCGAAAAAAGGCCTTTGTTGACGCCCTCCGAAGGAGACGGCCGATGGGGCGACGGCCCGGCGGGGTGGGATGACCGAGACCAGGAACCGGAGGGGCTCCGACGGATTTCCGAAGGCGATGGATAGCTCCCTGGCGGGGGGTGTATCCGCCCTTTTTCGGAGAGTCGAGGCGAGGTGGGGACGAAAAACTGTGGAATAACGAGGAGGAGAAGAGATGAATCTTATCGCCATGTGTGGACTGAACTGCGGAGAGTGTGACGCCTATCGGGCCACCCAGGCCGAGGATCAGGAGGCCAAGGAACGCGTCGCGGCCCGGTGGCGGGAGGAGTATCACTCCCCCGAGATCACTGCCGACCACGTCACCTGTGATGGGTGCGTCACGGGGGATCGCCACGGGGGTTACTGCGCCTTTTGCGCCGTCCGGGCCTGCGGCCTGGGGCGCGGAGTGCCCAACTGTGCCCATTGCGAAAGCTACGACGGGTGCCCCACCCTGACGGAGTTTTACTCCCACTTTCCCGATGGGGTAGAGGCCTGTCCCCCCAAAGTATGTCTGGATGGGGTGCGGCGCACGCTTGGCATGATACAGGGGAGCTGAGGCGGCCTCTCGGGAACCAGCTTTTTTAGAAACAAATCGAGGCCCCCCGTGTCTCCGGGGGGCCTCGACCATGGCCGGGATCCTGCCCGAGAGGCCCCCATCGGGGATACCTCTTGGACAAGACCTTTTTCAAGAAGCTACTTTTTCCCCAACAGCACCAAGGGCAGCAGGAGCAGAGCGAAGGGCAGGAAGTTTCCCCAGGCCTGGACGGCGCATCCCCCTCCCCCCGTGCCTGCGGGGACGCCGGTGGGGGCCGTCGTGGGAGCAGGGGCGGCCTTGGGAGCCCCCAGCAGGGCCATGGCAGTGCGGCTTTGCACGATGCCGTTTACCGCGCCATCCAGGTCGTAGGGCCCCCCGTCGGCGATGCGGCTCTGAAGGGTGGTGGTGGTGGTTTCAAAGGCGGGAAGGGCCGCTCCGGCGGTGACAATTTCCCCGGTGACGGTTTCCCAAAGCTCCGTGACATTGTTCCAGATCACCATGATCCACCGATACACGGCATGGCCGCTCTCGGAGACCTCGGAAGTGACCGTGAGGGTCACGTACCCCGTGGTGGTGGTAAAGGTCTTCTCTTCGCCGTTTTTTACCTCCACCAGCTGATAGGCGTCGGCGCTCACCTGGTCTCCCAGGATCTGGCGCACCACGTCCGGAGAGATGAACACGTTTTCCTGGGTTCCTCCACCGGTATTGGGAAGTTCATCGGGGGAGGCGATGGGTAGGGGGGTTCCCGTGGGGGTGCCTTCCTGCACCACCGGCGTGGGCTCCGGGGGAACCACCGGGGGCTCCGGCATGTCTGTGGGGGCCACCGTGGGCGTCGGCGCGCTTGTGGGAGAAGGAACTCCCGTGGGCCCCGGTGTGTTCGTGGGTTGAGGTCCCGGTGTGTTCGTGGGTTGAGGTCCCGGTGTGTTCGTGGGCTGAGGCACCGGTGTGTTTGTGGGCACCGGCGTGGGGGTGCCAGCTCCCGACACGGTCATGGTCACCGGCACGGTGAGGGTGCCGTAGGGGCTTGGATACTTCACCCGCACCTGGGCGTGGTAGGTTCCCGGATCGCTGGCCTCGGGCACGTCGGCCCGGAAGATCACCTGCACCGGCACGTTGCCCCCCGCAGGGACTGCCCCCTGGTCGGGGGAGAGGGAGAGCCACGTCAGGCCCCCCACCTCAAGGCGCTCGTTGTGGTTGTAGGCTGTATTGCCCGCGTCGTTGCGCCCGCCGATGACGTAGAAGTAGCCGTCGTCCGCCACATCCCCGCCGCAGTAGGCACGCCCGTAGTTCAGGAGGGGAATGGTGGGAGAATCGGTCCAGGTGTCGCTTTCCGGCGCGTAGAACCCCGCATGGTTCAGGACGGCCCAACCGGTGTCCCGTCGCCCGGCGGCGAGCCAGAGGCCGTCCTGGCCGACGCCGTCGGCCATGTAGCTCCACC
>CALMLW010000347.1 GCA_937868015.1 uncultured Synergistaceae bacterium
ATGTCCTCCACCCCCAGGCGCACCATGCGACCCCGGGCGGAAATGACCAAAATCTCGTCGCCGCCGTGGACGCTCCACGATCCGACGAGGGATCCGGTCTTATCCCCCAGACGCATGGAGCGCACCCCCCCGCCCCCTCGATGGTGGACGGTGAACTCACCGTACTCCGTGCGCTTGCCAATGCCGTTCTCGCTCAGGAAAAGGGACGTGACACCGGGGCGGACCACGTCGCACCCCACCACTTCGTCCCCCGGGTCCAGGCGGATGCCCCGGACTCCCCGAGCCATGCGTCCCATGGGGCGAAACTCTTCCTCGTTCACCCGCTGGGCCTGCCCCTGGGCGGTGACCAGAAGGAGATCTTCTTCCCCCGTGGTGCACCGGACCCGGGCGATGTCATCTCCCTCGTCCAAAGACAGCACCCGGCGCCCCGCCCGGGTGATGTTTTCCAGCTCCGTCACCGGCATTCGTTTGGCCACGCCCCTTTTTGTGATAAAAAACACAAATCGAGACCCCGCCATGCGCCCATCCCGCAGGGTCATCACCCTTTCCCCTTCTTCCAGGGGGACAAAGGCGCTCACGTGGCGCCCCTTGCCAGTCTTGGGCTGGGGGATCACGTGGCCCCGAAGGGAAAAAACCCTCCCCTTGGAGGTGAAGAGATAGAGGCCACTGTGCGTGGTGGTAACGGCCACGATGGATATTTCATCCTCTTCCTTGGGGGGGGCTCCCTTGACGCCCTTTCCTCCTCGCTGCTGACGGCGATAGTCTTCCAGGGGCATGCGCCGGAGGAAGTTGTCCCGGCTCAACACCACCACGATGTCTTTTTCCGGGATAAGATCCTCCTGGGCCACGTCTTCCATGCCGTCTTGGATCTCCGTGCGCCGGGAATCCCGGTGGCGCTTACTAATCTCCTGGAGCTCGTCTTTTATGACCTGATCCCGCACCTGGGCCTGGGCGAGGATCGCCCGGAAGCCTTCGATGGCCGCCAGTAACTGGGCCCTCTCCTCTTCGAGCTTGGTGCGCTCCAATCCCGTGAGACGCTGGAGGCGCATCTCCAGGATGGCCCGGGCTTGGAGTTCGGTGAATCCGAGACGGTCCACCAGGCCTCGAAGGGCCTCCTCTCCGTCCCGGGATCCCCGGATGAGGGCGATGACTTCGTCGATGATGTCCAGGGCCTTGAGGAGGCCCTCCACGAGATGGGACCGCTCCTCGGCCTTGCGGAGGCGGAACTCGGTGCGACGGCGCACCACCTCGCGACGGTGCGCCAGAAAGACGGACAGCATGTCCACGAGGGGGAGCTCCCGGGGCTCCCCCTTCACCAAAGCCAGGTTAATCACCCCGAAAGTGGTCTGGAGGGGAGTCCGGGAATAGAGTTGGCGCAGGGTCACCTCGGGAGTGGCGTCCCGCTGGAGCTCCAGCACGATGCGCAACCCCTGGCGGTCCGACTCGTCCCGGAGGTCTGAAATGCCGTCCAGGGCCTTGTTCTGGACCCCTTTGGCGATGCTCTCGATGAGGTTAGTCTTATTGACCTGGTAGGGTATTTCGGAGATCACGATGGCCCGGCGCCCGTGGTGGCGCTCCTCCACCTCGGCTTTGCCCCTCACCAGGAGGCGCCCCCGGCCGGTGCGGTAGGCGTCGATGATGCCGTCTCGCCCCATGATGATTCCCCCCGTGGGGAAATCGGGGCCGGGGAGGAACTGCATGAGCTCCCCCAGCTCGGCGTCTTCGTGGTCGATGAGGTAGCACAGGGCGTCCACCACCTCCTCCACGTTGTGAGGGGGGAGGTTGGTGGCCATGCCCACAGCGATGCCCGAGGCCCCGTTCACCAGGAGGTTCGGCAGGGCCGAGGGGAGCACCAGGGGCTCCTTCAGGGAGTCGTCGAAGTTCGGCCCCCAGTCCACGGTCTCTTCGTCGAGATCCGCCAGGATCTCTTCGCCCATGGCATGGAGACGGCACTCGGTGTATCGCATGGCCGCCGGGGGGTCCCCATCGATGGACCCGAAGTTCCCCTGACCGGAAACCAGAGGGTAACGGAGGCTAAAGTCCTGGGCCATGCGGGCCACGGCGTCGTAGATGGCCTGATCGCCGTGGGGGTGGTACTTACCCATGGTCTCTCCCACCACGCGGGCGGATTTCTTGGTGGGCTGATTGTGCCGGAGCCCCAGCTCCAGCATGGCGAAGAGGATGCGGCGCTGCACGGGCTTGAGCCCGTCCCGGGCGTCGGGAAGGGCCCTCCCCACGATGACGCTCATGGCATAATCCAGGTAGCTATGTTTGATCTCTTCCTCGAGCGGCAGCGGCACCACCTTGCTGAACTCCAGCTGCCCTCCCATTTGTTCGGCCATTCCCGTTCCTCCTCGGCAAGCTCACTCAGGTGACGCCTCCCCGCCGAGATCTCCCCGTTCGAGGGAGAACGCGGGCCTATCGGCGGGGCGCTCGCCCATTATACCTCATGGGATCATGGATGAGCGCCCGAAAAGAGTGGACGGCGTCGCCGAAGCGCCCCAGGATCGCCGTGCTTTCTAACCTGGCAAAACAGGGCCGCCGATGGAGAAAAAGCCACCTACCATCTGTTCTGGTGCACCACCCCGGGATCCACGCCCGCGTGGGGCCCCTTTTCCTCGCCGGGGTACCCCAGGGCGGCGATGCCCAGGACCGACACGGATCCGGGGATGTCCAAGATCTGGCGCACCGCCTCCGACCTCCCCGGCACGGGGTGTACCCCGAGCCACACGCTCCCGATCCCCAGGGCCCAGGCCCCCACCAGGATGTTTTCCATGGCGGCGGAACAATCTTCCTCCCAGTACGCCCGGGACATGTCGCTTTTGGTGGGATCTCCGCACACCACCACCGCCAGGGGGGCCTGGAATAGCGCCTTTCCGTAGGGCAAAACCCCCGCCAGGGCATCCAGCTTGCTCCGGTCGTCCACCACCACGAAGTGCCAGGGGCGGTTGTTCGCCGCGCTGGGGGCCGCACAGGCGCACTCCAAAATCAGCGCCACCGCGTCCTCCGGCACCGGACGGCCTTCAAAGCGCCGGATGCTTCGGCGCCCCAGCAGGGTCCTGATGGCGGGATGCTCATGCTGTAACAGGATAATCACCTCCAGAAAGTATGGCGGCCTCGCCGAGCCACCCTTTTCTTCGATAATCTTACGAAAAAAACTCCCCGGCGCAAAGTATTTATACCGGCCCCGGGTTGCGCCCTCGCCTCGGAGCCCTATAATGGCACGAGGAGGTCTTTCTTCTCCACGACGAAGTGAAACGAAAGGAGAGAACGCCCATGGCCCATATCGTGGTATTCGGCGCGGGCGATTGGGGAACGGCCCTCGCTTCGGTGGCCGCCTCCAACGGTCACCGGGTTTGCCTGTGGTGCCGTCGGGCCCCGCAGGCCCGAGCCATCATCGCCACAGGGCGAAACCCGGACTACCTCCCGGAGCTCGCCCTCCCCTCAAATGTCGAGGCCACCGGGAGCCTCGCCGAAGCGGCCGTTTTCGGCAAACGATGGATCGCCGCCGTGCCCTTTCAGGCCCTGCGGGAGATCTGGCAACACCTCAAACCCCTGGCCCCCCACGATCTCCGGGTGTGCAACGCCGCCCGGGGGATGGAGGCCCTCACAGGGCTCACGGGGAGCGCCCTCTGTCACGAGGTCATCCCCGGGGCGGTCTACAGCGTCTTGGGAGGGCCCGCCTTTCCCGAAGACGTGGCCCAGGGACACGCCACCGCCCTGGTGGTGGCCTCTTCCCTGACGGAGGAGGCCCTGGAGTGGCAAGTCCTACTGAGCACTCCAGGTTTTCGAGTTTTCATTTCCCGAGACGTCCGAGGGGTGGAGGCCACCATGGCCAACAGCGTCACGGCCATCGCCGCAGGCATGGTCCGGGGGCTCGGCCTGGGGGACGCCGCCATGACCGCCATCATCACCCTGGGCATGGCGGAGATCGCCCGTCGCTCTCGGAACATGAAGGGCGTCCCGGGCACCGTGCTGGGCCTGGCGGGGGCGGGGGACCTGTGGCGCTTCTGCACCGAGAACTCCCGGGAGTTTCGCATGGGAGTCCTGCTGGGGCAGGACAAGTCCCCCGAGGACGCCCTGGCGGAAATAAAACACACGGTGGAAGGGTACCACACCGCCCGGGCGCTGGCGGCCCAGGGTTGTACCCTGGCCCAGGCGGTGGCCCAGGTCCTATTCAACCGAGGAAAGCCGAAAAAGGTCTTGGAAGACCTGATCAAAAACGCCCCCCTGGGGGGAGACTTCACCGAAGAAGAGCTCCAACGCATGGGCTAGGGGCTAGAGATCGAGGCCGTGCCTGCGCCTGCGCCCACGATGAAGCCGGGGAGCCTCGAAGGGGGCTCCCCGGCTCTTTTGACACCCCCGCCCCGGGCGCCCTTCTTACAGGTTGAAAGGGCGCAGATGGGCCAGGAAGTGGTGGATGCCCTTCACGGGGGGGGCGTACTCCACCTTCAGGCCGTACCGGATGCTCTCCCGACGCTTGTAGACGTCCACGATGGTCTGGGCGATGAACTCGATGTGGCTATTGGTATAGGTCCGGCGGTTGATGGCCAGGCGGTAGAGCTCCAGCTTGGGCATCTTTACCTCGCCGGTCTTCTCGTCCTCGGTGGCGAAGGCCAGGGCCCCCAGGCCGATGCCCCGCACGGCGCCCTCGCGGTAGACCTCGATGGCCAGCACGTCGGCGGGATAGTACTTCTGGGGAATGTGGGGAAGGAAGGCGGCGGCATCGATGAAAATAGCGTGCCCTCCTGCGGGCTTCACGAAGGGCACCCCTCCCTCTTCCAGAAGGTCTCCCAGATACTTCACCTGGCCCACGCGGTGGGCCAGATAGTGCTCGTCCACCATCTCCCGGAGCCCCTGGGCCAGGCATTCCAGGTCGCGCCCCGCCAAACCGCCATAGGTGACAAAACCCTCGAAGAGGATCACCCGGGGGAGAAGGGCGTGGTACATCTCTTCCGTGCGGCAGCAGATCATCCCCCCGATGTTCACGAGGGGGTCTTTCTTGGCGGAGCAGGTGATGCCATCCGCCGTGTCCATGGTGGCCTTGAGAATCTGGGCCACGGTCATGTCCTTGCAGGCGGGCTCCCGCATTTTGATGAAGTAGGCGTTCTCGGCCAGGCGGGCCGCGTCCAGGAGGAGGGGCAGGCCGTGCTTTTTCGCCACGGCGGACACCGCCCGCAGGTTCTCCAGGCTCACGGGCTGGCCGCCGCCGGAGTTGTTCGTGATGGTGACCATGATGAAGGGGATGTTGTCCCGGCCGTGCTGGGCGATGGTGGCTTCGAGCTTGGCGATGTCCACGTTGCCCTTGAAGGGAAGCAGGCTCTCCGGGTCGAAGGCTTCGTCGATGACACAGTTGACGGTAATGCCGCCGGCGTTGAAGGCATGGGCCAGGGTGGTGTCGAAGGGCATGTTGAAGGGAAGGATATTCCCGGGCTTCACCAGGGTGCTGAAGACCACGTGCTCCGCCGCCCGCCCCTGGTGGGTGGGGATGACGTAATCGAAGCCCAGCACTTCCTTGACGGCATTTTTCAGGGCGTAGAAGCTGTCCGCCCCAGCGTAGGCCTCGTCTCCCTTCATGAGGGCGGCCCACTGGTACTTGCTCATGGCGCCGGTGCCGGAGTCGGTGAGGAGATCGATGTAAATGTCCTCCGACCGAAGGCCGAACATGTTGAAATGTCCTGCCTCCAGGGCCTTCTCCCGGGCGGCGGCGTCGGGAACGGAGACGGGCTCCACCATTTTGATGCGGAAGGGCTCGGGCTGCATGCGCTTAACCATACCTGTAACCTCCAAAGCTGGTCTTATGCTCTGCTGGAGATCCGCTACTTTGCCTAGCTTGAATTACCTACCCTCGTCTGGGGCGAGTGTAGCGCAAAACCCCCGTAAAGACAATCGGTCCCCCGAAAGAAAAGTTGATCTTCCGGGGGACCGTCGTGACCCATCTATTCTTTAACCCTTGGGATCACTTGAACCATCCGAAGGGGCGCCCCACCGGGACGAAGGGGCGGCCGAAGTGGCTATTGAGCACTGAGGCGGCGGAACCGTAGAAAGAAAGCAGGGAGATGGCCAGCTCGCTCCAGGCCGCCAGGGCGTGAACTCCGGAGCTCTGGGGGTAGAACGTGTTGTAGGCCAAGGCCCCCAGGAGCACGTCGATGAGCACGAAGATGGCAAAAAGGACCTTGTGCGTTTCCATGGCGCCGATGGTCATGTAGATGGAGAAGATGGTGTACCCCAAAAAGGCCACCCCCAGCTCCCGGGGGTCCACTTCCGCCGCCAGCTCCGGCCCGAAGACCCCCATGCGGATGAGCCATGACGCCGCCACGCCAGCCCAGAAGAGACCGTAGGCCCCAAACGCCGTGGCCCCAAAGGTGTTCCCGTGTTTGAAATCGTAGACGCAGGCCATGAGCTGGGCCAAAGATCCCAAGAAGAGGGCCCAGGGCACGACGAACGAAAGTCCCGTGGTAAGGCCCAGTTTCTGGGAAGAGGCCACCAGGGTGACCATGGCCAAACCGAAAAGGCCCAGCGCCGAGGGATCCGCCACCACAATGCGCACCGACGAGTGTTGCTGACTGCCTGACATCTTCGCTCTCCTCCAAAGAACAACAAAATGACGGCCCCGAACGCCCTCGACTCCGAAACGCCCGGTCGCCGCTCCCCTCCAGGGGATGCCATTCTCTCACATCTTTTCGTCGGATAAAAGGAGGGCCGGGGCTCCTTTCGCCGCCCCGACCCAAAGATCGCCCGAAAGGGGCGACGGTGCTCACGCTACGGCGGCCTACCTCCCGGCGGAAACCAGGGGGATCCGGACGGGGATCTCCCGGCCCAACCTCCGGGCCAGGGCCGCCACGGTCCAACAGAGCTCCACCGCCAAGCCCGGAGCGGGAATAGCCCGGACCTGCTCCACCTGCACCCCCGCCAGGGTGAAGGCCCGGCCTTCTCTCTCACGCCAGTCCGCCATGGGAAGCACGTAGTCCGGCGAGGTGGTCAGACGCTCCGTGGACAGGGCCGCCGATATCGCCAGGCCCTTCAGGTCGTCATCGTTCATTCCAAGGGCCGCCGGGTCCACTCCCACGGTGAGAAGGGCCTTGATGTCCCCCCCTCGGAGGGCTCCCACCACGTCCGCCACCGAGGCGGACGCCACATTAAGAAGCGCCGCCCCTACCACATTGGCTCCTTCGTGCAACAACATCACCCGACGCGCGCCCAGGATCCCCAGAAGGGTGGTGACGATCTCCATGGCTCCGCCGGAAGACCCCACCGGGGCCCCCACCAAGGTGACCAATCTCTTGGCCTTGGCCAGGGCATGGGCCGCTCCCTCGATGATCTTCTCGTCCACCCCGGTGAGGGCGGCGGTCTTCAGGGGCGTGTACTCCGCCCAGCCGTCGGGGACGGTCCGGCCCGCAGCCTGGAGCGCCGCCACGGAAAGGCCCCGGAGAAGATCCTCTCGGGTGCCCTCCCGGGGGGACAGGACCAAGGCGTCGCCCCGGTCCAGCTTTCCCGCATCCTGGCCGATGTAGACCACCGCCGCATGGTTTTTCCGCATGGCCCCCCGCATCCAGGAGGTGAGCACCGGATGGGTCCGGTCGGTGTCGCTTTCCAACAGGAGATAGGCGTCGGCGTGCCGCACGTCGGCGTAGGTCGCTCCGCCCAGGGGGGTCTTCCACGCCGTTTCCAGAACCTGTCGGGCGGGGGCGAAGGCGTCCACCCCTTCCACCGCCAGCAGAGCTCCCGGCAGGGCTTCCGTCACGAGACGCTGGAGGGCCAGATATTCCTCGTTGCCCAGGCTTCCCCCCGCCACCACCGCCACCGCAGAGCCCCCCGAGGCGTCCAGAACGCCCTTGAGTTTTCCGCCGAGGTCGTCCAGAAGGGTGTTCCAGCGCCCTTCCTCTCCCCGGAACCGGGGTTCGGCGAGGCGCTTTTCCGCCACGGCTTCGTCGCCAAAACGTCCCCGGGCGCAGCTGTTTCCTCCGGACACGGACGTGGGATCGTCGAAGTCCGTGGTGACCCGCACCACCCGGCGCCGATCCGCATCCAGATTGAGCTCCAGCTGACACCCAAGGCCGCAACGCCCGCAGGCGGTCTTCATGATCTGGGGAATCTCGCTGTGGGGTTTCCGGGGAGCGCGCTTCTCCATGAGGGCCCCCACGGGGCAGAGCTGAACGCAGAGCCCGCACTGGGTGCACTCGGTCCCCTCGGTGCCGCGCCAGAACGCCGCATCCACGCTTCCTTCAAAGCCCCGCCGGGTGAAGTCGATGGCGTGGAACCCCGCCAGTTCGTCGCAGACCCGGACGCAGCGGCCGCAGAGGATGCACTTGTCCATGTTCCGGACATAGGAACTGTTCACTTCCTGAACTCCCGCCACGTGGGCTCCCGCCACCCGGTCGGGGTTCACCTCGTACTGCTGGGCATATCGCCGGAGCTTGCACTCGAAGAGGTCGCCGCAACCGCACTCCATGCAGCGCGCCGCGTCGGTCTTGCACTGTTCGGGGGTGAGGCCGTGGTTGAACTCCTGAAAAGCCCGATCCGGCGCCAGGCGCGCCTCGGGGGCATCGTGGTGCGGATGCTCCTGGTGCGTGCGCTCCACGTGGGCGAAATCGGCGCTGGTGAGATCTTTTTGCACCACGTCGTACTCGAAGGGGCGTTTCGCCACCCCCGTGGTGAGCCAGGCGTGGATGGATTCCGACGCCCAGTGTCCGCCCCCCATGGCCGCCACGGCGATATCGGGGCCGGTCTG
>CALMLW010000348.1 GCA_937868015.1 uncultured Synergistaceae bacterium
GTGGAGCACCCCCGAATCTCCCCCCACCAGGGCGTCCACCCCCCCCCACCGCCGCCAGCGTTTGCCGCAGGGAGTAGAAAGACACGGCGTTTTGCGCGAAAGGCAGATCCCGGACCAGGGCCTCCCCCCGGCGGCGCTCTTCTTCTCCATCGCCCAGAAGGAGCACTCCCACCCCCCGGGCCACGAGCTCCCGGGCCAACTCCTGCCACCTCTCGTCGGGCCAGAGCTTCACCGCCTTGGAAGCACCTATGGCAAACCCCACCCTCCGAGGAGGCAAGGAGGCTAGCTCTTGAAGCGCCCAGACCCGCCCCTCTTCCGTCACCTCCAGCGCCCCCCGCAACGGAGGGAATCCCAAAAATTTTCGCAAGTCATCAATTCCCTCGTCATAGACCCCGGAAAACCATCGGTGAGCGCCACACCTCCGGGGGATGCCTGACAGAAGGGCCAAAAGGGCGGACCGATCGGAGCTCTGGACGCTCACCATCCGGTGGAACTTCCTCCGACGCACCTCTCGGATCATTTCGACGAAGCCCCGCTCTCCCCGAGATCGGTGCCATACCAGCACATCGTCCACAAAGGGCTGACCTCGCACGAGGTCGTCCAGGGGGGAAGTCACCAACCACGTCAACTCCACCCCTGGAAATTGGGCCTTCAAGGCCCGGGCCAGGGGCGATGCCTGGATCACGTCCCCCAGGGCGCTGTACCGGACGAAGAGCACGCGCTCCCCCGGGAGGATTTCCGTCATCATGCCTCATCGCCCTCCTCGGGCCAGGTCTCCGCCCATCGGGCCACGGACTCCAGGTGGGGAAGCACCGCATCCGCCCCAGAGCCCTTCCGGGCGTCTCCCGAGAGGAGCACTGCCCTCATGCCCAGGTTCTTACCGAAGAGCACGTCGCTTTCTTTATCCCCCACCACCAGCCCCTGGCGGGGGGAAAATCGGAAGTCTTCCATGGCCCGGAGTCCCATGCCTGGGCGGGGCTTTCGGCAGGAGCACCCCTCTTCGGGAAGGTGGGGACACACGTAAAAGGCATCGATCGTCACGCCCTCTTCCGCCAGGAGCTCTGTCAGGCGCTGATGAACCTCCGCCACGGCCTCCAGGGAGAAAAACCCCCTACCCACTCCGGATTGGTTTGACACCACCACGAGACCCCATCCCGCCCGCCTCAAAAGGCGAAGCCCCTCTCCCGCCCGGGGGAGCAGGGCCACGTCCCGGGGGTCCCCCACGTAGTGCCGATCCTCCATGATGGTGCCGTCGCGGTCCAGGAGCACAAACCTCCTCCCGCCGGTCACGATCCCCCCCCCTCCGCGCTCTTTCTCAAAAGTGCGGTGGTGGAGTACCCCTCCACCAGAGGCAAGATCACCGTTTCCCCCGCGTACCCTCGCCCCACCACGTCTTCCGGGGCGTAATCCCCCCCCTTGACCAGCACGTCGGGGCGTAGGCGACGGTAGAGCTCCTCGGGAGTGTCTTCGTCGAAGGGCACCACCAGGTCCACGCAGGAAAGCCCCGCCAGAAGGGCCACCCGGGCCTCCTGGGGATTGACGGGACGGCGGGGGCCCTTCAGTCGCCGGACGGAGGCATCGTCATTTACCGCCACCACCAGCCGATCTCCCAGGGCCCGGGCCCTTTCCAGACAGGAGAGGTGCCCCACGTGGAGGATGTCGAAGCAACCATTGGTGGCCACCACCCGGAGCCCCCTCTGTCGCCACGACCCCACCCGGGCCATCGCCTCGTCCCTCGGGGCCACTTTTTTTTCCCGAACTTCTCCGGGGAAATCGCCGCTTCCGAGCTCCCGGAGCAGCTCGTCTCGGGTCACCGGGCTGGTGCCCGCCTTGCCCACCACGATACCCGCCGCGAGGTTCGCGCAGCGCATGGCATCTTCGGGGGGGAGGGGGGCCGCAAGAAAGAAGACCAGGGTGGCCACCACCGTGTCCCCCGCTCCGGACACATCGAAGACCTCCCGCGCCGCCGCCCGCTCGTGGACCCCTCCCTCCGGCAGGACCAGGGTCATGCCCGCCTCCGAACGGGTCACCAGGAGCCAGGAAACTCCGTATCGACGCCGCACCTCCTGGGCCGCCGCCACGACGCCCCCATCGTCTCTCCCATCGAAGACCCCCGGGGCCACGGCGGCCAGCTCTCGCAGGTTGGGGGTGATGCCCGTCGCCCCGGCATAGCGCTCCCAATCCGTTCCCTTGGGGTCCACCAGCACGGGAATCCCCGCCCGAGATCCCGCCCCTATGACCTCCTGGCACAGCTCGGGAAAACACACCCCCTTGCCATAGTCCGAAAGGATCACCCCGTCAAAGGCAAAGGGAGATCGGAGCGCGGTGCGCACCGCCTCCAGGAGACGGTCCTGGCTCTCTTCTGGAAGGGGGGGATGGACCTCCTCGTCCAGACGGAGCATCTGCTGATGCGACGCCACGATTCGGGTTTTCGTCACCGTGCAGGACGAGGGATCTAAAACGCCGCAAAAGCGAATTCCCTCCCGTTCCGACAGGGACCGGAGCTCTTCCCCCGCCCCGTCGTCGCCCACGCCGCCCAAAAGCGTCACGGTGGCCCCCAGCCGAACGAGGTTGAGCGCCACATTCCCCGCCCCCCCGGGGACGCTCCGGCGGCCCTTCACCCGCACCACCGGCACCGGGGCCTCGGGGGAAATGCGCTCCACGTCCCCCGATACGTACCGATCCAACATGACGTCCCCCACCACCAGGAAGGATCCTCGGGACCCTTGACCCCGGAGAAATCGGGCCGCTTCTCCCTTCCAGAAGGGGGTCATTTCTTCCGAACTGCCCTTTCTTTCCGTCATGGCGCCGTCAAAAAACCTTCCTGTCGCCTGAGGATCCCCACATAGGCCTCCAGCGACTCCTCAAGCGGAGGAAAGGCTCGGTCGTATCCCACTCGCCGCAGGGCCCCAAGATCGGCCTGGGTGTTGTTTTGGTACTTCCCCGTCAGTTCTGGGGGAAAGGGCACATAGGTGATGGTGCCGCTCCCCCGGAAGGCGATGAGCTGTCGGGCCACGTCGTTGAAAGAACGCGCTTGCCCCGTACCACAATTAAAAATCCCCGAGACTTCCGGATGGTCGAGAAAAAAGAGATTCACACGGGCCACATCCCCCACCGCCACGAAATCCCGGCGTTGCTCTCCGGCGTCAAATCCCTCCGCCGCTCCAAAGAG
>CALMLW010000349.1 GCA_937868015.1 uncultured Synergistaceae bacterium
CCGTAGGGGTTGGTGGGCCGGGTGGGGGCCTCCTCGTCGATGGGGATCTGGAGGGGCTCCCCGTAGACCGCCGCCGTGGAGGAAAGCACGAAACGGGCCACCCCCGCCCGCCGCATGGCCCGGAGCAGCGCCAGCGTCCCCCCCACGTTGTTCGTCACGTAGGCCTCGGGGTCCGCCATGGACTCCCCCACGAGGCTGAAGGCGGCAAAGTGCACCACCCCGTCCACGGGGTACTTTTCAAAGAGGCCGTCAAGCAGGGCCTCGTCCCGCAGGTCTCCCTCCACCAGAGGGCCAAAGACCAGATCCCGGTGACCCTTGACGAAATTGTCCAGCACCAAAGTCTCGTACCCCCGGGCCTGGAGGGCCCGCACCGTGTGGCTCCCGATGTATCCCGCGCCTCCCGTCACCAAAAGCATCTTTATAGCTCACTCCCGTCCTTGAAGTTCCGGCCCCCTAGGGCCTCACCGGCGCCACCCCAAAAGGATCAGGGGCAGCGCCAGAAGAAGGGCCCCTGCCCCTCCCCCCAGCGAACATCCGCTCCCCGATCCCAGATCCGGCGCCTTGGAGGGGGTCGCCGTAGGGGTTCCCGGCCCCGGGGTGGGCACGGCGGTGGGAGGAATGGACGTGGGGGTGATGCCCCCCGCAAAGGGGGTATAGGCCAGGCAAAGGGGGTCCGTAAAGCGCCGATCCTCGGCGCCGTCGTAGATCACGAACCACCCCACCCCCCCATCCGATATGGGGTCCACCCTCTTTTCCGGGGCGTCCACCAGGATCACCCTAAAGACCAGGGTCACCCGGGTCCCATCGAAGCCCGCGTCGAAGTAGCGCGGCAGGTCCACCGTGGGGACGAGGGTCCGCAGGTCCAGGGCTCGATCGGAGAAGTGCTTGTAAACGCCCACCTTGCTCAACACCGTGCGGATCACGTCCCCTCCGCTTCGGACCCCCCGAAAAAAGGCCTCCGCCTGGGGCTCGGTGAGGATTCCCGAGCGCACCAGATCCGCCGAGGAAAAGGACCACGTCACCCCCAGGGGCAGGGCGGCGTACTTGCCCAGGGGGGGAATAGTAAAGACTGGGGCTTCCAAAGTCACCGCCCGGAAGGCCCGGGGCACCAGCGGGGTGTATTTGGGGTGCACCGCCTCCGCCGAGAGGGTCACCGCCTCCACGGGCATCAGTTGGGGCAGCTCTTGGGGCAGGATCATCTTCATGGGCCGCCACAGGGCGCCATCGGCACTGACGCCCCCTCCCAGGTCCGTGTAGTTTTTCACGCGCAACCCCAGGGAGTAGGTCACCGAAGGGCGATTTCCCCCCGCATAGGGCACCGCCAAGGTCAGGGTGGTATCCCCCGTGGGGAGGGAGTCGCTCTTAAGCAGCATGCCGAAGGAGGAAAAGGGAAACTTCGCCCCCGAAGGAGTGCCGCCGAAGAAGAGGCGGTGGAACGTCAGCCCCGTGCGAGAGCTTTCCAACGTGTTGGTGCCCCAGTTCACCACCCGCACCCAGAGCTGATCCCCGGGGCGGCAGACCAGGGGCACGTCGAGGGCCATGCCCTGGGCCGGATAGAACGCCGATCGGTAGGCCACGGGCTCCGCCGATCCCACGCCGAAGCCGATCTCGAAGACGTCGGGGTCGCGTAGCAGCCCCAGGGCTAGGGGCATGTCCGACGAGACGGTGTCGAAGGAGGCCCGAAGGCTCCCCTGGACCATCGTCGGGGCGTCGGCGGCGAGGCGCCAGGTCACGACCATATCCCTCGAGGTGTCCCCCGAAAGGAGCGTCACCCCCCGGCTCTCCAACCCCTCCCCCGCCACCGTCACGGTGAGGGGCCTCTTAGGATCCCCGTCTTTGATCACCCGAAAGGTGACCCCCCCGCTAGGTTTCGTGGTGCGGATCATGAGGGGAGGCGATCCCCCCCCGTCAACGGAGAGGGTCCCCAACCCCACCGTCCACCCCCCATCCCCCACCAGGAGATCGGCACGCTCCGCCTGCCATGCCGTATCCGGCAGCCCACTTCTTTGGATGAAAAGGTCGAAATCTCCCCCTAGGGGGTAGGGGGTCTGGGCGATCCAACCCCACGCCCCGCCCCCCAACGCCAGGATCATGATCCCCGCCATCAGGCCCCTAAAGCCCACGCCCCTTTTTTCTTTTTTTTCCCCATCGGTCATCGAAGCCCACTCCCCTTTCTAGCTTACCGCCACGATGCGCACCCCCAGGGTCCCCACGCCCTCCACGGTCACCTCCACCCGGTCTCCCACCTCCAGGGGGCCCACCCCCGCCGGGGTGCCCGTCAGCACCACGTCGCCGGGCTCGAGGGTCATGAAGGAAGAGATGTGGCTCAGGATGCGCCCCACGGGGAAAATCATGAGCTCCGTGCTCGCCTCCTGGCGCACCTCGCCATTCACCCGGGTTCGCA
>CALMLW010000350.1 GCA_937868015.1 uncultured Synergistaceae bacterium
GGGTGGGCACCAGGGTGAGGGATACCCAAAGGGATAGCACGGTGGAAAGAACCACGGCCAGGGCAAAATCTTTGAGGATCTGCCCCGCGATGCCCCCCATGAACGCCACGGGGATAAAAACCCCCAGGTTCGTGGCGGTGGTGGCCAATACCGCCAGCCAGATCTCCCCGGTGCCCTCTTCGGCCGCCACCAGGGGGTCGTGCCCCAGATGGCGGAAACGGAAGATGTTTTCCAGCACCAGGATGGCGTTATTGACCAACATCCCCACGGAAATGGCCAGCCCCAGGGTGCTCATCATGTTCATGGTCATGGAGCTCCATTTCATGAACACAAAGGTGCCCATGATGGCGGTGGGCATGGTGAGGGCCACCAGGGTCATGATGGACATGCGCTGGAAGAAGAGGAAAAGGGTGAGGGCGGTGTAGATGATGCCCTGAAACATGTTGGAAAAGACGTTTTCCACGGCGCTCTTTATGAAGGTGGATTCGTCGTCGGCCACCAAAACATCCATCCCCGGGGGAAGGTCGGGGCGAATCTTATCCAGGAGGCGGTGGATTTCCTTTCCCAGATTCACCACGTTGGCGTTGGCGGCATTGCTGCATTCCACCATGATGGCGGTTTTCCCGTCGTACCGAGCCAGGGATCGGGCCTCTTCGGTGCCGTCCACGATGCGGGCCACTTCTCCCAGGCGCACGGAGGCCCCTTGTCCCAGGGGGAGGCGGATTTCCCCCAATCCCTGGGGGGTCTGGAACTGACCCAGGACGCGGAGGGAGGTCTCTTTGCTCCCCCGGGCCACGTGCCCCGAGGGATCGTTTTCGGTGTTGGCGGCAATGGCGCCCATCACCGTCCCCACCGAGAGGCCGAAGTGGATCATTCGGGCGGGATCCAGGTATACCTGGACTTCTCGCTTGACTCCCCCCCGGATCTCGGCCCGGGCCAACCCCTGGATCTGGGTGAGGCGCCGCTGGATCTTCTCTTCCACCAGATCGTAGGCCTGCTCCGGCGGCAGATGGGAGGTGACCACCAACGTCAGGAAGGGTTCGGCGTTGATGTCGTATTTTTCGATGATGGGGTCGTAGGCGTCCTCGGGGAGGGTGTTCTGGATCGCCCGCACCCGGTTGGACACCGCCAGGGTGGCGCCGGCGGTGTCCACGTCGTACTCCAGCCAGATCAGCACCACGGAGGAGCCCTCCTGGGAGTAACTTTCGATCTTTTTTATGCCCTCCACCTGGGCCACCGCGTCCTCGATGGGCTTGGTGAGCACCGTTTCCACCTCGGTGGGGCCCGCTCCGGGATAGGAGGTGATCACCAGCACCAGAGGAAGGTCCACCTTGGGGGAGAGGGCCATGCCCAGGTCCATATAGCCGTAAATGCCCACGAAGACCATGAGGACCACGAAGACGCTGGTCATCACGGGGCGACGCACGAAGGGGCGGATCAGGTTCATGGCGGCCCGACCTCCCTAGGGAGCCCCGTCGGGGCTGAGTTCCGAAGGCCCCTCGGGGCTCTCCCGGGGGTCCCCGGGGGGGCGGATCCAAACCCGGGCGCCGTCGAAGAGCGTTTCGGTCCCTTCGGCGATGATGACGTCGCCGGAGTAGAGTCGGGAGAGGATTTCCACCTGCCCCCCTTGTCCTTCGCCCACTTCCACCTCTCGTCGGGTCGCCCGGTCTCCGGAAAGGACGAAGACGAAGGTCTTGGCGTTCTCCCGGCGCAGGGCTTCGTAGGGGATGGCCACCACCCGGTCCCGGGAATCCACCAGCAGGTCGACCTCCACGACCATGCCGGGGCGCAGGGGAGCCCCGGGTTCCAACGCCACCAGGGCCTTGTAAAGCCCCGTGGCGGGATCCGCCCCGGGGTCCTGGCG
>CALMLW010000351.1 GCA_937868015.1 uncultured Synergistaceae bacterium
CCACGAAATCCCGGCGTTGCTCTCCGGCGTCAAATCCCTCCGCCGCTCCAAAGAGCCGCACCGTTCCCGTGGTTTCCAGTTGGAGAAACGCTTGGTACACCATGGACGCCATGGGCCCCTTGTGCATTTCTTGAGGGCCAAACACGTTGAAATAGCGCAAACCCACCACCGCACTCCCCGCCGTGGGGAGCAAGCGCCGGACGTATAGGTCGAAAAGGTGCTTAGAATAGGCGTAGACGTTCAAGGGAAACTCGTTTTCCGGGTCTTCGGAAAAACCCCGCTTTCCCAGGCCGTAGACCGACGCCGAAGACGCATAGATAAAGGGGATGCGCCGGTCCAGGGCGAAGTGGAGAAGGGTTTTGCTGTACTCGAAATTATTTCGCATCATGTATTGACCATCGGATTCCAACGTGTCGGCGCAGGCCCCCTGGTGAAAAATGGCCCGCACCGCCACGCGATCCCAGGATCCCCCCCGGAGCTCCCGGAGGAAGTCCTCCCGATCGCGGTAATCCGCCACCGCCAGCCCCCGCAGGTTCCGGAACTTGTCCCCCCGGGCCAGGTGGTCCACCACCACCACATCTCGGTGTCCCCGGTCGTTCAGCGCCGCCACCAGATTACTGCCGATGAACCCCGCCCCTCCCGTCACCAGGATCATCGGGATCCCTCGCCCTCCGCCGGAGACTTTCCCCGACAAGCTCCGGAGATCGTCCAGGGATTCCGGAGAAAGCGATCTTCCACGGCGACGCAGAGGGCGTGCTCTAGCATGAGGTGCATTTCCTGCACCAGCATGGTCTCGGTGGCGGGCACCGCCAGCACCACATGGGCCTGCTCCGCCAGGGGCCCCCCCGCGCCGCAAAGGGCCACCACTCGCCCCCCCTTGCTCCGGGCCGCTTCCGCCCCCCGGAGCACGTTGGGAGATTTGCCGCTGGTGCTGATGGCCAAAAGCACGTCTCCGGGGTCGCAAAGGGCCTCCACCTGACGGGCAAAAATATCCTCAAAACAATAATCGTTGGGAAACGCCGTGAGAAAGGACGTGTCCGTGGTGAGGGCCACCGCTGGAAAGGGAATCCGTTGACATGACGAGCGCAAACGGCACATGAACTCCGTGGCAAGGTGCTGACAATCCGCCGCGCTGCCCCCATTGCCACAGATCAGGAGTTTGCCTCCTCTGCGGAAGGTTTCTTCCAGCAAAGCCGCAGCGGCGGCGAGCGCCGAAGCGCAGTGTTCTTCGGTGCGCTCCACCAACTCCCGGTGTCGGGCCGCGTGCGAACGGAACACTTCGTCCGGCGATTCCCGCTTTTCGCTTGACATCAAATTCACTCCCTTGGGCCCTCCATGGCGCCACCCGTTTTTTTCTAAAATGCCGCAAAGGGGCGGTAGGGACCTTCCGAAAACCCGTAGCGCCTCCAGAAGGCGCTTCCTGTCCCCCGGAGGAAAATCCGCCGGAGGTGGTCTTCCCGCCCCGATCAGAACGGCTCTTCTTCGGGCATTCTACGCTGTCGGCGGAAGGGGCGCAACGAGGAACCGCTCTTTCCCCAGCTCCCCTCCGCCCCCCTCTCCCCCGACCTCCCGCCACAGGGCACATCCGCACCAAAGAACGGGCCGTGCCCTATTCCCAATACCGCACCACCGCGAGGGGAGGCACCAATGCCCCATCCCGGAGGGTCAGAAGATACCCCCCCAGCTCTTTCCGGGGACTCTCCGAAGTTCTGTCCGGGCTTTCGATTTCTCCTTCCGTTATCCCGCCCCAAACCCCCTTCTCGGAGAAGGAAACCACCGCCAGACTTCCGTCGGCGGGGAGCTCCACATCCCCCGAGGCCACTTCGCTCCCCTCCTGCCCTTCCCGGTCAAGTTCCGTCACGGACCAGGAACAACGATGCACCCCCCGACTCCGGGCGCTCCAGAGAAGGCGGATCTCGTCGCCGGCGCGCTCCAGACGTCGATCAAGAATTTTGATCTCTTTGCCCCGCACGTCCAGGCGTAGGGCCACCCCATCGCCGGAGATCACGTAGCTCCCCGTGGCCATGTCCGCCGCCAGAGGCACCACCACTTCTCCCGTGCCCTCGGAGGAGAGGGAAACCTCCTTCATCCCCTGCCACAGCGCGCTTTCCAGAGAGATCGCTTTCCCCGGGGTGCCCCGGAGAGCGATGTGGGCATCTTCCCCCGCCGCGTATTGGGGGCGATCGGGAATCATGTTCATCTCCCCATCGGAGAGCACGTAGAGAGCGTTGAGGGCCCGGGCGGTGCCGGAGAGGTCGTAGACGCCGTAGAGAAGCTTGTTCCCCCGGAAGGCCACCGGGATGTCCTCCACCGTCACGGTGCCTTCGCCCTTTTCCAGGACCACTTCCCGCCGCCACACGTCATCATTGAAGTTTACCCGGAACACAAGGGTTTCCCGAAGATCTTCGGAGCGTGCGGCACCGCCCGCCACCACGATATGCGCTGTAAGAGCCAGTTTATCTCCTTCCCGGTAGGCCCCCTTGTCCGTGCGGACGGAGACCTCACACCCCGGCGCCTCCACGGTGGCCATGCCCGTGAGGGCATTTCCCTTTTCCAGAGAAACCGTATAGGGAAACGTGGCCCCCGGAGCGTCGACGGGGGGCATCACCTGAAAGTCCAGCTCCCTCATCTCTCCGGGGCCGAGGACCAGATCCCGGGTTTCCCGGTACACCGACGGCAGTTCCAGGGTACAAGCGGTGCGCCCGGCGATCTCCCCGGTGTTGCGTAGCGTCACCACCAGCGGCGTGGTTTCGCTGCGGCGAAGCGTTACCCCTCCAGGAAGAGAAACGAGCTGCGGAGCGAAGGGGGCCGGGCGTCGCGTATCGGAAAGCGACGCCAAGGCGGGGGCAAGAGACGTCACCGCCGAAGGACGCACCACGGCGCGCCCACTCCAAGAGAGATGTCCCGGAGCCTCCACCGCCACCGTGTAGATCCCCGTTCCCATCTCCCGAAAGACCGCCCTTCCCGTCTCGTCGGCGGACAACCATCCTCGCTGATCTCCCTTGCCAAGAAAAATTTTTGCGCTAGGAAGGGGACGTTTTTCTCCATCGCGCGCCACCACCAGGAGCCCTCCCCTTCCGGGGGACACCACCTCATCCAGGGGAAGGGTCACGGAGATTCCCTGCCTTCCCGTGCAGAGAAAAGACGGCATGGCTCCACCAAGGTACCCGGGAGCCGAGGCAGAAAAGCGCAGGGGAACGAAGTGCCCCGTCCCCTCCCAGAACGCCCTTCCCGAGACATCGGTCCGAAAAATGCGCCCGTCGCCCGCAGAGACCGAAGCCCCCGAAATCGGGGCCCCCGTGGCCGAGTTTTCCACCCGCACCTCGATGCGACCGGGGGGATTGGCCGGAAAGAGCGCCACGGGATAGGTCACCCTTTTCCCCGGCACCGCACAGGGAAGATACCACCCGCTCTCCAGATAGGCCGGGGCCTTCACCAGGGTACTCCGGTTGTTCCCGTCCTGCGACACCGTCAGGGCATCTCCTTCCGCATCCCCCCATCCCCGGTCCACCAAATGGGCGGTAACGGTCGCCAGGGGCTCCCCCGTGAGGACGTCCCGCACCCGGACGCCGTACTCTCCCACGACGGGCCAGAGGGGCACGGTACGCTCCACGCTTCGCCCCGGAAAGGTCCGGGGAAGAAACCACCCCGTTTCAAAGTATCCATCGGCCTTCACAAGGGTGTTCCGGTTCTGGCCGTCCTGCCGGACCCGGAGTTTCCCCTGGTCCCCCTCGCGCCACCCCGTGTCCACCAAATGGGCGGTGAAGTGCGGCAGGGGGTCTCCCGTGATGGCGTCCACGGCGGAGAGGACCATTTCTCCCTGGACGGGCCAGAGAGGCACGGTGCGCTCCACGCTCCGCCCCGGAAAAGCCCGGGGAAGAAACCATCCCGTTTCAAAATATCCATCGGCCTTCACCAGGGTGTTCCGGTTCCGGCCGTCCTGCCGCACCGCCACCGGGCATCTTTCCACGTCCCGCCACCCCGTGTCCACCAAATGGGCGGTAAAACGCGGCAGGGGGTCTCCCGTGAGGGCGTCCACGGCGGAGAAGACCATCTCCCCCTGGACAGGCCAAAGGACCACAGTGCGCTCCACGCTCCGCCCAGGAAAGGCCCGGGGAAGAAACCATCCCGTTTCAAAGTATCCATCGGCCTTCACAAGGGTGTCCCGGTTCCGGCCGTCCTGCCGGGCCGTGATCCTCCCCTGCTCCCCCTCGCGCCACCCCGTATCCACGAGATGGGCGGTGAAACGCGGCAGGGGATCTCCCGTGAGGGCGTCCCGAACGTGCAACACCAACTCCCCCACGACGGGTCGCAGAGCCACGGTGCGCTCCACGCTCCGCCCAGGAAAGGCCCGGGGAAGAAACCATCCCGTTCCAAAGTATCCGTCGGCCTTCACAAGAGTGTCCCGGTTCCGGCCGTCCTGCCGGGCCGTGATCCTCCCCTGCTCCCCCTCGCGCCACCCCGTATCCACGAGATGGGCGGTGAAACGCGGCAGGGGATCTCCCGTGAGGGCGTCCCGAACGTGAAAAACGAGCTCTCCTGTTATGGGCATGAGGGCCACGGTGCGCCCCAGACGGATTCCGGCCACAACGCTTTCCTCAAACCACCCCGTGGGCAGATATCCCGGAGCCTGCACCAGGAAGGAGTGCTTCCCCGCAGGCAGGGAGACCAGGGCGGCGCCCACCCCCATCTCCATCCAACCCCGGGCCCCCATGTGGGCCGAAAAAGCGGTCAGGGGCGCCCCGGTGACGGCGTCCACAACCTTCATGTGGACCTCTCCTTCCCCCGAGGGATTCTCTTCCGGACGAAGGAGCACAAAATCGGGGACCTCTTCGCTACGCAGCCCCCAGTACATCTGCGCGTGTCCCTCTTTGAACCCGGGGGCGGAAAAACTCCAGGCCCCCACCCCCCGAGGGAGGTCCATAATGAAGGTGCCGTCGGATGCCGTGGAAGTGCTCCGGGGGGTTTCTCCCCAGAGGGCCGTCACCGAGACCCCCGCCAGGGGGGTGCCGCCGAGATCCCGCACCCGGCCCCGGAAAGGACGGCTCCGGGGGGTGAGGTAGACCGTTTCGATATCCTCCCGCCCCACGGGCCCCGGAGCCCAGAAGAACTCCGTCTCCAAGGTCTCATATCCCTCCCGGGCAAAGCGGAAAAGACGCCGTCCTCCGGGAAGGTCCACCGCCAAGGTTCCTTCCGGTCCCGATCGTCCCAGAAGGTCGACCCTCTCTCCCTCTAGGGCCCAGGTTTCCACGCCGTCCAGAAGAGCTTCGGTCTGGAGATCCCGGAAGAGCACAGTCCGGGACGCCCGGGTCGGAGTGAGCCAGAGGGGCTCTTCCGAGGCCCCCCGGTGGCTGAAGAAGAGCTCCGTGTCCAGGGGTTCGTACCCTTCCTTTTCCAGATGGAAGGCCTCTCGGCCATCAAGAAGCGCCAGGGACACGCGCCCCGCCGCATCGGTGCGCCCCATCGCTTCCCTTCCCCCAGGATGCCGGGCGGTCACCGTCACCCCCTCCAGAGGCATGGCGGCGTATTCGTCCTGCACCGTCAACGTCAGCGTTCCCTGGGGAAGGGCGGGATCGGGGGCGAGGTAGTAGCGCTCCGCCCCGCGCCGTTCCCGTACCGCCGGAGTGGCGGCGGAAAGCCATGTTTCGGTCTCCAGCGTGGTAAATCCTTCCCGCTCCAACCGCACCGTCCAACGTCCGTCTTTCAGAGAGACGCCACACTGCCCCTGACGGTCCGTGATCCCCTCCTGGGGCTCGGCGCCGTCGGGGCGGGCCAGGCGCATCCTCACCCCCTCCAGAGGGAGTCCATCCCGGATATCCAGGACTTCCAGGGTCCAGGGCGTGGCCTCGGGGCGCATCCAGTACTCCCCGGAGCCTCCCCCCTGGGGCCCGGCGAAGAGCTCCGTCACGACGGGCCCATATCCCTGACGCCCCAGGGTGAGCGTGAAACGCCCCTCTTCAGAGACCAGGGAGACCTTCCCGTCCCCCAAGGTGTTCCCCCGGGGTCCCGGAGCTCCGCCGGGGCGATCCAGACGCACCTCCACCCCTTCCAAGGGATCCCCCGTGAGAAGATCTCGCACAGCGATCTCCAGAGGGAAGGCCTTGGGTTTCAGAAAAAACGGATATGCTCCGGAACGTTCGCTGATAAAAACCTCCGTATTCAGCGGGGCGTACCCCTCCTTCTCCAGGTGGAAACCCCATCGGCCACCGCCGGGGGTGCGCACCTCTCCGCCCCGGGCGGCGGCGGAAACATCCCTGCGGCTTTTCTCGTCCCCCGGACGGAAGATCTCCATGCGCCAGTCCTCCAGGACAGCTTCCGTCATCAGGTCCCGGACCTCCGGAGAAAATTTCCCCACCGCGCCGTAGACGTCAAGGACCTGGCGCCATCCCTCAAGGACCCGCAGAGGAAAACGGTCCGATATCAACGCCCCGCCCCACCAGATGGTGACGCCGTACTCCCCTGGAGGCAGGGTGGTCGAAAAGCGCCCTCCTCCGTCCGTCAACACGTCGTAGACCTCGCCCCCTCCCTCGAAGCGCCCGGTTACCCCGCCCAGGGGTTCTCCGGTGACCCGGTCCCGACAGGTGCCCTCCACGGTGCCCATGCCCGCCGCCGCCCCCTCGGGAAGAAGCAGTATGTCCAGGGGCGGATTGGCTTCCGGATAGACCAGATGCTCCCGGGCGACCCGGACGTACCCTTCCCTGCGGACCTCCAGTTTATAGGCCGCGCCGGGAAGGTGGAGAGAGAACTTTCCCTCGCCATCCGTCACGGCCTCGAAGAGGCGGGAACCAAAATAAAACGTCAGCGAAGCCCCCGAAAGAGCTGCTTTGGAGAACCGATCCCTCACCTGCCCGGAAAGGGGCACCGGGGGCCCCACCAATTCCAGCGGCGCTTCGCCAATCCCCACCATGGAGCCCCCGATGGTCACCATGGCTTGGAGCACCCCTGGACCGGAAAAGATCTCCTCCGGCACGTCAAGGCTCACGACTCCCTCGTATCCTTCCGAAGTAAAGGAAACGTCCTGCTCTTTGAGGGCGTGGCTCGTCCCCGCCGCATCGGTGACGGCGTAGGCGAGGCGCCCGGAGGAGCTCTGGTCAAAGGGATTTCCCGCCCGAAGCGCCACGTGCAGGAGAGCTCCGGCCTCGACGCTTTCCTTGTCCGGAGAGAGCCGGACGACGGAGGAGGCCGTCCTGGTGTAAAATCCCTTAGAGACGGTGCCCAGGTTCTCCCCCGTGACACCGTCGAAGAACGTCGCCCAGAGCCGGTCGATGCCGTCGGCGTTCACCAGCGGGCAGGAAAACTCGTAACTTCCCTGCCCTCCGGGGGGGACGTCAAGGGAAATGCTCCCCTGGTAGGGGGTGGGGTCCTTGGCGTAAGAAAGATTGTGTGGGAGGCGGTAGTCCACCCGGAGCCGCCGGAGGGCGTTCCCCCGGTTCCATGCCACCAGCGAGAACTTCCCCACCCCTCCCCGGACGTAGTTCTCCAGGTCACTCTGCGCCGAAAAATTCAGATCTCGACGCTCTCCACTGGCCAGGGCCGGAAGCACTCCCACGGCGGCCACCCACCCCAAGGGCAGGGAAGCAAGATCCGCCCCCCCACGCCCCCGAAGCTCCAGAAACCCCCGATAGAACCCCGGGGCTTTCAAGATCGGGGTCTTCAGGGAAAGCTCCCGGGTCTCGCCGGGGGAAAGGTCGCAGGAAAAGAGCTCTCCCTCAAGAAGGTTTCCGTCGGGATCCAGGAGCACCAGACGCCCCTCCTCCGCCCTCCAGAGGTCCTTCTCTCCTTCGGAAGCCCCGACTTGCTCTCGAAGATCCGACGACCCGGCGGGAAGGAACAAAAGGGTCGGCAAGAGGGCCAGGGCCGTGTCGCGGGAGGAAGGGGCCTCGTAACGGATCTCCCGCTTCAGAACCATGGGGCTTTCGGGAGCTCCCAAGGGGAGACTTTCCCCCTCTCCGGCCCCACTGGCGAGCCAGGCCACCAGATCCCGAAAGATCAGCCCTTCGTCTTCGGTCCCCTGATGGTTCGCCGCAGCCCAGTCCAGATAGAGGTTCGTGGCGACGACCCCACCGCGTCCCACGGCGTAGGAAATCATACAGGGCTGGTCGTTCTTGGTTCGGGCTAGGAGCACCTCCGCCGCCGGAGGGTAATCCAGGAAGTACCCGTCCACGTTCAGGTGGGGTTTCTCCCGGGTCAGGGAAGCGAAGGCGGGGACCGACGCGGTGAGGGCCACAGAACCGAACTGGCAGCTCTGGTCCTCAGCCCAGCCATAGGCCGAAGGCGCACCGGGAAGGGCGCCGTAGTGCCGTCCAAGTTGCTGGGAGAGCGTCAGGATGCGCCCCCCTCCCGCCACATAGGTTTCGAGCTTTTTCCGCAGGGCTCCCGAGGAACTCCACTCCGCCAGCGCCCCGCTGGGGATCACCAGCACGACATAACGGGCCAACACCTCCGGAGTCACTCGGGGCGACAAAAGCACCGAGGGCTCTCCCCGCCGGGCCAGCAGGGCCACTGCTCCCTCGGCATAGCCATCGTTCAGCACCGCCACGGAAGGAATGAACGCCAGCGCCTCCGCCAGGGGCTCCGCGCTTCGATCTCCGGGAAAAACCTCGACAGATTCTCCCCGTTCCGCCCAGAACCCTAATATGCCCGGATCCAGGGCGCGCTCCAGCTCTTCTTTCTCCCCTCCCTGAAAAAGTGGTCTCAGAGAGGGTTCTTTTTCCGCGCAGAGCGCCAGAAACTTCCGGGGCAAGGGTGCCAGGGGAAGAAGGGCCGCCCCGATGTTCTCATTGTCGTCCGGATTATCCCCCCCGGGCCCTCCTTGAATGCCGGGAATGAGGCGCATGCCCGATATGGAACGAGAACGAGCCACCAAGCGGCGCAGTTCACAGCGTCGGGCTATGCCGTAGGCGCCGCTCCCCAGCTTGGATCCCGCCACGAAGTGGGAAAGCTGCACGAGACCCCGGGCGTATTCCTCGTTGGAGCCCAGGTATTTCTGAAGCCTCTCGTAGCCCATCGCCCCCAGGGCGGACTTCCCTCCTCCGACGAGGTTTATCAGGCTCCCCAGCCAGAAATAGTAGTGGTTTCCTCCGTTTCCCACCCACTCCTCCGCCCCCGGAAGGGGCTGGAAGATCCCCCCGGCGGGATCAAAGAGCGTAAACCCGATCTGGCGGTCCACCAGATTGTTCGTGGGGTTTTCGCGCAAGTTGGCGATTTGGTAATCCAGGGCCCTGCGTTCACCGCTCAGGGCTTCAATTTTTCGGATAATCTCCATGGAGCTTTCGGGAAGCACCGTGGCGTAGGGCGTATAGGGAATGCTCTGGCGCAGGATTTCCAGCTCTTTCTCCACGGCGGCCATCCGAGCCTCCGCCGCTTCCAGATCGCGACGGCGCTTTTCCTGGAGAAGGCGGATCTTTTCCTCCTTCTCCGGCGATAGGGCCGCCAGATCTGACATGCGCCGCATCCCCAAGATCTCTGCCAAGGTTTTTCCTTCTCCCGCAGAACGGACGCCGCAGACATCCTGAATAATATCCCAGGCCGGATCCTTCATATCCCGGATCTTCCGCCATCCTGGTTTGTCCGCGTCGCTTTCCGTCCAGTTCTCCGGCCGGGCGAGGATCCGCACCACGTTGTGGATGGACAGCAACACGTCTCCTAAGTTGACCTCCCCTCCCCCCGATCCACAGGACTCCAGTCCCATGCGGAACATGTCCTCCAGGGAGATTTTGGCGCCGGGATTTTGAACCAGATGGGCCTTGATCCGGAGATAGAGGGGCACCTCAAACCCCGATCGGGGGGGGGTCATGTGCAACGTCCCCTCTTCGTCTTTCAGATTTGCCAATCCCCCGTACCCCATCTTATCCACGGTGGAAACGCATTTCCCCGTGCGGTCCATGTATTCCTGGAGCACTCCTCGAACGCTTCGAGCCTGCTGTTCCGCCCGCTCCACGGAAAGGAGTCCCTGTCCCACCGTGTACCCCAGAGCTCCATGGGCTCCCCCCAAAATCAAAAACACTTCCAACAGGAACCACCCTCGCCACAAACGCCCCACGCCCTTGCCGTTTCTCGTCATGGAGATCTCCTCCTTCGCGTCGATGGCTTTTCCCCCTCAAGAGCGGTCCTTATCTGTCAGGAAAAAGGTCACCGCAGTAATGCGGCACCGATTATCCCATACAACGATCCAGAGGAAAAGAGGGCGCGACGGAGGGCATCGCACGACGCGCGCTCGGGAAAAGTTCTCTTGCGTCGAAGACGGGCCTTGTGCTAGAATGAGACCCGCTTGTGATAAAGGGAGGTGAAAGGAGTGCCGAACAAGAAGTCCGCCAAATCCCGCGTGATCACCGCCGAGCGAAACCGGGTCTACAACCGCTTCTGGAGCAGCCGATGCAAGACCGTGGGCAAGCGCGTCATGGAAGCCGTGGCCGGTGGAAACGCGGAAGTGGCTCAAAACCGCCTGAACGAGGCCCAGTCCGTCTTGGACAAGGCCGTGGTGAAGGGCGTCATGCAGCGCAACACCGCCGCCCGGCGCAAGGCGCGTCTGGCCAGGCTCGTGAAGTCCCTCACGCTCCAGGCGTAGCTTCCCGTCTTCTGCGGTCAAAGGCCTCGAATTTTTCGAAAGATGGACGTTCCCAGGGGTGGGGGTCGCGAGGCTCCCACCCCTTTCTCGCGCCATTCCCCCCGGGATCCTCGGGGAGGCCCCTAGGCTTCTAGAAGGGCTCCCCGGGACCCAGCCATCCTCCGGGCCCTTCTTTGGCCGTGGCCCCCGCCGTGGCTCCCCGTCATCCCCTCCCCGCGTCCAGTAAGCGCAGGAGAACCATGTCCATCCCCACCCACCCCGCGCCTTTTCCCCACTTTTCGGCGCAGAGCAGGGCGATAAGTTCCGCCACCGCTCTCTGGATCGCCCGGGGAGGATAATGGCGTCCCGCCTCCGCCGCCAGGCGCCGGGCGTAATCCCGCACCCCCTGAGCCGCATAGATCTTTTCCAGATCGGCGCCGGTGAAGCACGTGGCCAAAAAGGCGATGTGCAGGCGATTGTAGAGGGCCGTGCCCACAGGCAGGAGCTCTTCGGAGCGGCGCAAGAGCCCCAGCGTTTTCATCACCTCGGAGCGATTTTTTCGGCACACCCCATCCAGCAGGGAGAGTACCAAACCGTGCCCCTCGTCGACGCAAAGGGAGCGCACCAGCGCCCCCCCCACCTCATTTCCCCGGGAAGCCATGGCGAGCTTGGCGATCTCCTGCCGTAGCTCCTCGGGATCCTCGTACCACTCCCCTAAGAGGGCCCCGGCCTCTGCGGAAAGTCGGGCGCCCTCCTCGGCCGCGAGGGCCTCGATCCAACGCTTTCGCGCCGCGCCCCATCGGGGAGGGGCCTCCACCCGATCCACGGTGCACCGGGCCAAGGCCTCGGAGGAAAGGAACTTTCGGCCGTCCCCGTCGTAAACCGCCAAAAAAACCGTAGGGGACCCCGGGGGCTCCAAGGAAGGCTCAAGCTCCGGGGGAAAGGGACCCAAGGCGCTCGCCTTTTCCAACACCAGGACGCTTTTTTTCTCGAAGAGGCTCGCCCCACCGAAAGAGGCAAAGAGCTCTCCCCAGGGGCGATCGCCGTGCTCAAAACGCCCCTCGCAGGCATACCCTTCCCGGCCATGGCGATCCAGCGCCTCGGAGATGAGGCGTCGCTGGGAGCTCCCCCCGGCGTCCACCACGTGCAGATGAGGCACTTACGCCTTCACCACCACGTTCACGAGTTTTCCTGGCACCGCCACCACCTTGATGACGTTTTTGCCCTCCAGCCGATCTCGTACGGCGGGGTGATTCAACACTCGCTGCTGTAGCTCTTCGGCCGATAGTCCGGCGGGGACTTCCAGGCGCTCCCGCACCTTGCCATTTTCTTGGAATACGACGGTCACCGCCTCTTCCACCAAGGCCTCTGGCTGGGCCTGGGGCCAGATCCCCCGGGCCAGGCACTCCTCGTGCCCCGTCATGGCCCATAGCTCCTCGCAGATATGGGGCGTGAAGGGAGAAAGGCACGTCAGGAGGGTCTCCACTCCTTCCCGGAAAAGCGCTCTCTGGGTCGCATCGGCGGGACGATAGTCCCCCAGGGCGTTGGCCAACTCCATGAGGCGGGCCACGGCGGTGTTGAACTGGCGCTCTTCTTCGATGTCCCGAGTCACCCGGTCAATGGTGCGGTGGATGACCCGTTTCAGATCCCGGGAGGCTCGATCCCCCAAAGCTTCCAGGGAAGGGCCCTCCGCCGGGGCACTTTGAAGCTCTGAAAGCCGATCTTCCACCAGCCGCCAGACCCGATTCAGGAATCGATGGGATCCCTCCACTCCCTGGTCGGACCAGTCCAAATCCCGCTCCGGAGGGGCGGCGAAGAGAATGAAAAGCCGGGCGGTGTCCGCGCCGTACTTTTTGATGATCTCGTCGGGATCCACCACGTTCCCCTTGGACTTGGACATCTTGGCCCCATCTTTTATGACCATGCCCTGGGTGAGGAGGTTGCGGAAGGGCTCCCGCACCGACAGATACCCCATATCCGCCAGGGCCTTGGTGAAAAATCTAGCGTAAATGAGATGGAGACAAGCGTGCTCAATGCCGCCGATGTACTGATCCACGTCCATCCAGTAGTCCACGTCTTCTTTCAAGAAGGGAGCTTGCTTCGTCCAAGGGGAGGTGTAGCGCAGGAAGTACCAGGACGAGCAGATGAAGGTGTCCATGGTGTCCGTCTCGCGCACCGCTGCCCCACCGCAGGAGGGGCAACGGGTGTTTTTCCAGTGATCCGCCTCCGGCAAGGGACTTCTCCCTCCGTCCAGAAGTTTGACATCCGTGGGCAGCACCACGGGAAGCTCTTCTTCGGGGATGGGCACCACGCCGCAGCGATCGCAGTAGACCATGGGGATGGGGGCCCCCCAGAAGCGTTGGCGAGAGATGAGCCAATCTCGGAGGCGGTAGTTCACCTCTCGGGTACCCAGCCCCTGCTCCTCCGCCCAGGCGGTCATGCGGGGAATGGCCTCCGCCGTGGGCAGACCGTCGAAGTCGCCGCTGCTTACCTGAATGCCATTTTCATCAAAGGCCCGATCCATGGAGGCCCCGTCCAACGAGGAGCCGTCGGCGGGGGCGATGACCACCCGCACGGGGATATGGAACTTTCGGGCGAACTCGAAGTCCCGCTGGTCGTGGGCCGGAACGCCCATGATGGCTCCGGTGCCGTAATCCATGAGGATGTAGTTGGCGATCCAGATGGGCACTTGCTCGCCGTTCACGGGGTTTATGGCATAGTGGCCGGTGAAAAGGCCCTTCTTCTCCCCTCCCAGGGCGGTGCGTTCGATCTCGCTGGCGGATATCACCGATTGGACAAACTCTCGAATTCGATCTCCTTCGGGGGACGTGGCGGCGAGGCGTTCCACCAGGGGGTGCTCCGGGGCCAGTGCCAGGAAGGTGACGCCGTAGATGGTGTCGAAGCGCGTGGTAAAGGTCTCGATGCGCTCTTCGGTGCCCTTAAGGGTAAAAGAGAGGCGAACTCCCTCGGAGCGACCGATCCAGTGGGCCTGCATGATCCGCACCCGGTCGGGCCACCCCGGGAGCCGATCCAGGCTTTCCAAAAGCTCCTGGGCGTAGGCCGTAATGCGGAAAAACCACTGCTCCAGCCCCCGCTTGGTCACGAGGGAATGGCACCTCCAGCAATGTCCTCCGTCGATGACCTGCTCGTTGGCAAGGACCGTGGCACAGTCGGGACACCAGTTCACCTGGGCATGCTTGCGATACACCAGGCCTTTTTTGTAAAACTGCAGGAAGAGCCACTGGGTCCAACGGTAGTAATCCGGGTGACAGGTCTCCACCCTGCGGCGCCAGTCGTAGCTGCACCCCATGTGCTTGAGTTGATCGGTCATGTGCTCTATGTTCTTCCAGGTCCAGGCGTTGGGGTGCACGCCGAACTTGATGGCGGCGTTCTCCGCCGGGAGGCCAAAGGCGTCGAAGCCCATGGGGTGCAACACGTTATAGCCGTTCATAAAAAGATACCTGCTCAACAGGTCCCCGATGGAGTAATTCCGCAGGTGCCCCATGTGCAGCGCCCCACTGGGGTAGGGAAACATTTCCAGGCAGTAGAACTTCGGCTTTTCCTCGTGGGCTTCGGTATGAAAAACCCCTTTACGTTCCCAGTAAGACTGCCACTTGGCCTCCACAGCGGAAAAATCGTAACCCATGGCTCTTCCTCCCTCTCATTTCGGCGGGCCGGGCGAAAACGTCTCGGGGGGGATAGGCCCCTCGTCGCTTCCGGTGCTCGTTCCGTTCCGCGCCATTATAGCCATCTCCCCCCTTTTCGCGCAAAAAAATTCTTTCCGGAAGGAGTTCCCGGAGGTCTAGGGGGGGCCCCCTCACCGATCGCCCCGGGGAAAAATCGAAGGGGGCCGACCGGTCATCCCCTTAACGAAGCCGATGGGGCTGCAGTCATGGCCACAGCCCCATCAACCAGGCCGCCGCCCGGCGGGCCTCATTGGGGGGAGGGGTATCGAAGCGCCCCACCCGGTCCCAGGGCCAGGCCTCGGGATCGGGGCCACACTCCACGGCATAACCCCGGCGAAAGAACTCCTCGAAGAGGGCGTCGAAACGAATTGCCCCCCCCAGGGCTCCCTCTCCCCAGACGCCCCAACGGACGAGTTTCGTCCCGGCGTGGCCCCACCATCCCCGGAGGCCCCCCCGGCGCTCCACCCTCAGGAGCCCCAGGCGATGTCCCCCCGAAAGGGCCTCGGAGACCATGGACACCGAGTCTTCGGTGCAAAAGACCCGGTGGGCCGCGCCCAAGAGGCCGGGGACAGGGTTCCAGGGATCCCGGGAAGCCAGGAGGCACAGGCGGACGGCGGACGATGACGCCACGCTCCTAAGCAGGGCCTCTTCGGCCTCCGTCGAGGTGCGCCGGGAGGTGGTGATGTAAAGGACCGCTCCCCGGGCTTTCGCCGCAGATAAGAGCGCCCCCACACTCCGCTCCATCCAACGGGGAGAAAGGCGGTAATTCCCGTCGTCCCCTCCGAGGAGCACCGCCCAACGCTCCCAAACTTCCCCTTCTCCTTCGGGCCCCCCGGCGGGGAAGCGCCGCAGAAGTTCCTCCCCCGCTTCGGCCAGGGCCTGGGGGACGATGGCGTTGGGGGCCCCCAGGGTGACCAAGGTCCAGGGAGAAGGGACGGGGGCGTCGTGCCGGGGGACCACGGCGGCATCAAAGGGGGCGGTGCCGAGCACCGACGGAGTCATGAGAGTGACGCACCGGGCTCCTAGGTGTCGGGCCAGCGCCAGGCAAAAAGGGGCGGCCGCGCTTCCGGCCGAAAGGAAGAGGATGCGCCGGAGGTCCATGCCTTGGTCTTGGGCCCAGATTTTCACGCTCTCAAGCAGAGGAATCCCCGAGGAGGCGGCGAGCCACCGGAGTGCCGTGGCCGGATTTCCCCGGCGCAACGTCAGGGCCCGGAGCTTTAGCGCCTGCCATCGGCGCCATCCCACCAGTCGGGGCACGTCGAACTCTTTTCCCTCCACGCCAAAGTCCCGCCTAAGCCACTCCGCCACGCCCCGGCTCTGGGACAGGTGTCCCCGGAGGCCATCGCTGAGCACGCCCACTCCCTGGATGGAGCTTTCGGACAACGCCCGCCCCCCCTTTCCCGTTTTTTACTTCGAAAGCGCCGGAGAACGTCCCCGCTCTCCGGCGCTTTTTTCCCCGAAACGATCCCGAGGGCTCAGCTTTTGCTGGTTCTAGTGGGCAAAGGGCGCCCGTAAAAGGGCCTGTCTAAAGCGCGGCCCGGGCCGCCGCCCGAATGGCCGCCACGGTTTTTTCGATCCGTTCGTCGGGCATGCAGATGTCGATGCCGTAGCACAGGGCCCGGCTCAGGATTCCATGGGTCTTGGGCCACTCCACGGGACGGTAGAGGGGAGGAGTCTCGGGGGCATGGGGGCAGTCGAAGGGGCAACGTACCCGGGCCCAGGACGCCCCATCTCGGAGGGTCTGCCAGTGCCGGGCGTAGTGCCAGGTATTTTCAGACAGAAGGGCGCATCCCACCCCCGCCTCTTTCGATACTTTCTGAAAGACCTTGGCCCGGGCGGCGTCGGGAAGCAGGAAGACCAGCTGGGTAGCTATTTCTCCGCTGCGATCGGGGAGGTCCCGCAGGGAAAGGCCCTCCACATTTCCCACCCTCTCCAGGATGCGCTTTTTGTTGCTCCGGAGGCGCGCCACGGCGTCGTCAAACTTGGCGAGCTGTACCAGCCCCAGGGCGCCCTGGAGCTCGCTCAGGCGGAAGTTGAACCCCAGGCAGGCCTTCTCTTCTGCTCCTCGATCAATGGTCTTGCTATGGATATGGCCGTGGTCCGCATAGTACTCCATGCGGCGGTAGAGCTCTTCGTTGTTGGTGACCACGAGCCCCCCTTCTCCCACGGTGAGGATCTTGTAGGGATCAAGGCTGTAGGTACCCCAGAGACCCATGGTACCCAGGGCCTTGCCCCGATATGTGGCCCCCATGGCCTGACAGCTGTCTTCCAGCAGGGGGACGCCGTACTCCGTGCACACTTCTTGGATGCGATCCAAATCCGCTGCCGCACCAAACATGTGCACGGGCATGATGCCCCGGGTCCGGTCAGTGATGTACTCTTCCAACACCGAAGGATCCAGATTTAGGCTTTCGTCGATTTCGGCCAGCACGGGGGTGGCCCCGCACTCCAGGATGGCCTCCACGCTGGCGATGAAGGTGAAGGGGGTGGTGATGATCTCGTCCCCCGGCCCCACCCCCATGGCCTTCAGCGCCACGTAGAGCGACGCCGTGCCACTGGATACCGCCTGGCAACGCTTGACGCCGAACTTCGCCGCCACGGCGTTCTCAAACTCCTCCACCCGGTAGATTTCGTCCCGACAGTTCACAAAAGAATAGCGGTGCACCATCTTTCGGCGGATCACGTCCGCCAAGGCATCAATTTCTTGTTGGTCAAAGAGTTCAAAACCCGGCATTATTCCATCGCCTCCCGATACAGGTTCCGACAACTTTCCTCCGTCATGAAGCGGGGATTGTTCTCCATGGGGCGAGCCACCGCCATGGCCTTGGTGGCCAGCTCCGGCAGGAGATCCACCGAGATCTCCTCCTTGATGATCTTACGTCTCTTGAGATCTTTAAACGTCCTAGGAAGGCCCAGATCCTCCACCAATTCCTCCAGGCCATCGGCGCAGATGAACGCCTGATCCCTCAGCGAGAGGCCGTCGCCCCCAAATCCCATCAGAGCCGCCGCCTGGGCGTACTTCTCCGGGGCTGCCAGGGCGTTATGGGCTGTCACATAGGGCACCAGCAGGGCGTTGGCCATGCCGTGTCCCACGCCGAAGACGCTCCCCAGGGGATACGCCAGGGAATGGCAGGCCCCCACCCCGGCGTTGGCCAGCGCCACGCCGCCGAAGTACGAGGCCAAAAGCATTTCGCTCCGGGCGTGCAGGTCCTTGCCGTTCCAAGTGGCCACCCGGAGATAGCGCCCAATACGCCGCAGGGCTTCTTCGGCGAAAATGTCGCTAAACACCGAGGCGGCGCGCCCCGTGTAGGCCTCCAGGGCGTGGGTCAGCGCATCCATCCCCGTGGCCGCCGTCACCTCCGGGGGCATGGAGAGGGTGAGTTCGGGATCCAAGAGGTTGTAGTCCGAGAAGAGCTTCTCGTCGTTTATGCCCCCCTTGAAGCCGTCGCTCTTGCGGATGAGCACCGCCGTGAAGGTCACCTCGGATCCCGTACCCGCCGTGGTGGGGATGAGGATCTTTGGCACCCCGCGCTCCTTCACGAGGTTCATGCCCTGGTACTGGGCCGCCGAGCCCATGTTGGTGATGAGCACGCTCACGGCCTTGGCCACATCCAGGCAGCTTCCTCCCCCCAGGCCCACCACCAGCTGGCAGTCATGCTCCCGGGCCAGCTCCGCCACCGCATCCGTGGTCTCCACCGATGGTTCGGCTTCCACACCGGAGAAGACGCAGCACTCCACCCCCGCTTCGTGGATCAGTTTCTCGACGCGATCCGCCACCCCCAGGCGTTCCATGCTGCCGTCGGTGACCAACACCGCCCTCTCCGCCCGAAGGGATTTGGCCAACTCTCCCACTTTGGAAACGACGCCGGGGCCAAACTGGGTCCGCCCCGCCAAAAACATTTGCGCGTTCACGATCCACCACGCTCCTTCTCTTTTTTCCCGGGGGGAAAAACACCCTCCCCCCTACATCTTCTCCCACCGAGGAGACATCGCGCGCCACGTCGCCCGCGCCGCCCCGCCCAAGCCTTCCACGTAATCCCTTCCTCGAAGCCCGGCGTCCCTTCCCTCGTCCGACAGCGTCCATCGCCAGGCCTCCGCCAGGCTCGACGCATCTGTCACCGTCCGAGCCGCCCCCAGGAATTCCAGGGCCTTGGCCCCTTCGGCAAAGTCCTCCATGTGGGGCCCTCGCACCACGGGCACCCCCCAGGCGGCGGGCTCCAGGAGGTTCTGTCCCCCCCGGGGCACCAGGCTTCCCCCCACGAAGGCCCCCCGGGCCCATCGGTATAGGGAAAAAAGCACCCCCACCCGATCCACCACCAGTATAGTCCAACTCCCGGGGTTTTCGGAAAAAAGCCCCGCTGGCCCCGTCAGCTGGGCCTCTTGACACACCTCTCTCCCCCGCTCCGGGTGGCGGGGCACCAGGATCAATCGCAGCGAGGGGCACTCCCCTCGGAGCTGGCGAAAGGCCTCCAGCGCCACGGTCTCTTCTCCGGCGTGGGTGCTCCCGGCAAGGACAAATGGACCGTCGCATGGCGGGGCGACCGAAAGGGTCTCGGGGGCCCCACGGCGGTGCAAAAGGGCATCCACCTTACAATCTCCCAGGACTTGCACCCGCTCTCCGGGGGCCCCCAACGCCACGATGCGGGCCCGATCTTCCTCGGATCGCATGAAAAGGCCCTCAAAAGAACCCCACACGTCCTTCCACACAAAGCTCCATCGTCGAGCGCGGTCAAAGGTGCGGGGCGAAAGGCGGCCGTTGGCCAGAAAGGTCGGGATTCGGCGCCGCCGGAGGGCGAAGAGCAGGGTGGGCCAGATCTCGGTCTCCATCACCACATAGCCCCGGGGAGAGAGGGCCTCCACGGCCCTTTCCACAAAGGTCGGCACGTCCCAGGGGTAGTATATCAGGGCATCAAGGTACCCCTCCAAGAGGGTGCGAGCCATGGCCCGTCCCGTGGGGGTGATGGTGGAAAGGACCACGGGGATCCCTCCCTGGCTCTCTTCCTTGACGATCCGTACCAAAGGGGCGGCGGCCTGGACCTCTCCCACGGAGACGGCGTGGATCCAAAGGGGATGGGCCTTCCCTAGCTCCCTCAGATCCTTTCCCAGCTCTCCCCGCCGCTCGTCGTACCCTTCACCGTACCGCCGCCGGAGACGGGGTTCCCAGGCGGCGTGGACCCCCCGGGCCAGCAGACCGTAAGGCCCCAGCCACCACGGCTCCCCTAGGCCCCGCCCCTCGACCATGTCAAGCCAGGCCCGCTTTGAGGAGTTCGTGCAGGTGGATGATCCCCACGGGCTTCCCCTGGCGCACCGCCATGAGGACGGAGACTTCATGGCGCTCCATGAGGAGCACCGCCTCGGCGGCGAGGCGGTCCGGCGCTATGGTCTTCGGGGACAGCGTCATGGCTTCTTCGATGGGGGCGTCCATGGAAGGGTGAAGGGATCGCTCCAGAAAGCGCCGCAGGTCTCCATCGGTGAAAATCCCCACCAGAAATCCTTCTTCGTCGGTCACCGCCGTGGCCCCATACCCTTTACTGGTCATTTCAAAAAGGGCCTCACTCACCGTGGCCCCTCGCTCCACCCGGGGCAGGCGCTCTCCCGATCCCATGAGGTCTTCCACCCGGAGCAGGAGCTTTCTCCCCAGAGCTCCGCCGGGGTGGAAGAGGGCGAAGTCCTCCTGGCACAACCCCCGGAGCTCCGTCACCATGCCCGCCAGGGCGTCTCCCAGGGCCAATTGGAGCGTGGTGCTACTGGTGGGAGCCAGGTTCAAGGGATCCGCCTCGCGCTCCACGGCGGCAAGGAGCACCACGTCCGCTTCTTGGGCCAGACGGGAGGATTCCTTCCCCGTCATGGCAATGATGGGGGCCCCGATGCGCCGGAAGAAGGGGAGGAGCTCCAGCACCTCCCGGGTTTCACCGCTGTTGCTCAGGAAAAGGCCCACGTCCCCCCGGCAGACCATGCCCAGATCGCCGTGAGATCCCTCCGTGGCGTGGAGGAAAAAAGACGGGGTCCCCAACGAGGCGAAGGTGGCGGCGATCTTCCGGCCTATGAGTCCCGACTTGCCCAGGCCACTCACCACCAAGCGGCCGTCGCAGGCGGCGATGCGCCGGGCGGCCTCCACCATCTCATCTCCCACCCGCCCAGCGGCCCGGAGGAGTTCTTCTCCTTCCTGGCGAAGCACCCGACGCCCGGTCTCTAACAGGGCCTCGCCCTCCACGGGGCAGAGGTCCCGGTCTCGGGGAAGCATGGGGCAGCTCATTGCCACCATGCCAAGTCGGCGGGACCCAGGGGTTGGACCGCTCGAAATAGCGCCGCCACCTCCGAAAGAACCCGCTCCATCCGGTTCAAAGGCACCACGTTGGGACCGTCCGAAAGGGCCTTCTCCGGACAGGGATGGGTTTCCATGAAGAGGGCATCGACCCCCGCCGCCACGGCACATCGGGCCAGGGGTAGGACAAAACGCCGGTCTCCGCCGCTGCAATCCCCCTGCCCTCCCGGCATCTGCACGCTGTGGGTGGCGTCAAAGACCACGGGGCACCCCAGGTCCCTCATGATGGGCAGGGAGCGCATGTCCACCACCAACTGGTGATAGCCGAAGGACGTGCCCCGCTCGCAGAGGAGGATCTCCCGGCACCCTCCCCCCCGGAGCTTTTCCACCACGGGAGCCATGTCCTGGGGGGCCAGAAACTGGGCTTTCTTGACGTTCACCGGTTTGCCCGTCTGGGCCGCCGCCAGGAGAAGGTCGGTCTGTCGGCAGAGAAAGGCGGGGATCTGGAGCAAATCCACGGACTCCGCCACGGGCCCCGCCTGCCACGCCTCGTGGATGTCCGTGAGCACGGGGACCTCCAGGCGATCCCGAATCTCCCGGAGCCAGTCGATGCCCCGCTCCAGCCCCGGCCCCCGGAAGCTCGAAAGGGACGTGCGGTTCGCCTTGTCGAAGGAAGCCTTGAAGACGTACCCCAGCCCCAGGGATCGGCAGAGATCACGACAGGCCTCCCCTACCTCCAGGGCCATCTCCAGACTCTCCAAGACGCAGGGCCCCGCAAAGATGGCCAGGGTTCCCTCCCCCACGGTCACATCGCCCACCCGTACGCTACGCTCCATGGTGATCCCCTTCCTCTGCGAGGCGCGCCAAATGGCGCTCGCAGGCCTCCACGTCCGCCGGAGTGTCTATTTCGATGGTGTCCCGTTCCACGGGGACGCAGCGGATGGCATGCCCCCGTTCCAACACCCGAAGCATCTCCAGGCTCTCGATGCGCTCCAGGGGCGTGGGCTCCCAGGAGGCAAAATCCAGCAAAAAGTTCCGCCGATAGGCGTAGGGGCCTATGTGCTTGAACCAGACCCCTCCCGGATGGCGCGGATAGGGGATGGGAGATCGGCTGAAATAAAGGGCCTTCCCCTGGCCGTCGAAGACCATCTTCACGATGTGGGGGTCGGGGACTTCTTCGATGCGTTCGATGCGCTTGGCCAATACCGCAAGCTGGATGGCTTCGTCCGCTTCCAGGGCCTCCACCAAGGGGTCCACCATGTCGGGCCCCACCAAGGGGTCGTCCACTTGGATGTTAAGCACCACGTCCTCGCTCCGACGCCGGGCCACCCAGGCCACCCGATCTCCTCCGCTGGGGAGCTCCGGGGGCGTCATCTCCACGACTCCCCCTTCGGCCTCCACCACGAGGCGCACCTCGGGGGAGTCCGTGGCCACCACCACTGCGTCTACCCGGCGACAGCGCTGGACGTTCCGTAGCACCCGTACCACCAAAGGAACTCCCGCCACCGGCACCAGAGGCTTCCCCGGAAGGCGAGTGCTCGCATACCGGGCGGGAATGACCGCCAACGTGCTCATATCTTCATCTCCTTCGCGTCCCCCGGGACCGTCCCGGCGGGGCCCTCCGGCGCGCCCCATCCCCCTCCGGAAGCCCCCGGAGTCTCCGGCCCCCAGGAGGCCAGAAAGGCGTTCAGGCGCTCCGCCACGGCACAGCGTCCCTCCCATCCTAACACGGACGCCACGTGGGACACCACCGCGTCCAGGGCCCCTCCTCCCCCTAAGGCCCGGGCCCCCGCCCGACCCATGGCACACCGCCGGGCCTCGTCCCGGAGCAGGGCGTCCACCTCTTGGGCCAGGGCGTCCGCCTCGGGGGGGACCAGCACTTCCGCCTCTCCCAAGAGTTTTTTTTGCACCAGCTTTCCCTTTTCCAGCACGGAAACCACCGGCACTCCCAGCCCCGCGCAGACCTGATTCGCCGTCCCTCCGAGCCCCAGGACCACCTGGGCTCCCTTCGCCCCCCGCGCCACGGGATCGGCGGTCACTCGCACCCGAAGGCCCGATGGCCCCAGGAGGGTTTCTCCCTCCAGGCGCCATCCCCTCCGGAGCGCCGCTTCGGCGAAGCGCCCCCGTTCCAGGGTGGGGGCCAAAACCAATAGGAAAGAGACCGCCTGGCGCTCCCAAATTTTCACCGCCGCGTCCAGGAGCAACGCCAAGTCGTCATAGGCCCTTCCCCGGCTGCCGGGGAGGAGGAGTACCCGAGGGGGGGCTCCCTTTCCTCCCGGTCCACGGATATTATCCCCCGACAAAGGGATTTTCTGGATGTCTTCTTCCGCCAGATCCATGATGGGATTACCACAAAAGGCCGCCGGCACCCCGTGGCGCCGGAGCTCCTCCGCCGTGGCCCCGTCCCGGGTCCAAACCATGCGGCACCGATGCCGCAACACCAGGCGCTCCAGGTGCCAATGCCCCCCCAAAAGCTCGCTTTTAGCGGTGGCCACCAGCAGGGGGGCCTGCCCCTGCCCCCAGAGGGTATGCAGGAGAAGATAGACATCTCCCACACAGAGCACGGTGCGCGCCCTCCCCCGGTAATCCTCCCAGGCTCGAAGCTGCCCTCGTACCTGCCCCAGGAGACCGCTGCGCAGGTCTCGCCAGAAGTCACCCCAGCTATACTTCACCACTCCGCCGCTGGGGGTCTCCGCCGGAGGAGAAAGAACGGGGATTTTCCGTTCGGCATAGGCCTGACCCCGCCCCACCAAGGAAAAGGCCTCCACCCTTCCCCCGGGAAAACGGCGCCGTAGCTTGTCCGCCAGCAGGCTTCCCATGGCGTCCTCCCCGAAGCCGTTGGAAGCCACCACCATGCGGGGCACCAACCCCTGCCCCAGGGTCTTCCAGAACCGCCCGGGATCATCCAGCACGGTGCGCACCCGGGGAAACCACACCGACAAATCCTCCTGGGGGGGGGGTTTATCATCGGGACAAAAGGGGGATCCCCCCGGGCTAAGGGGCAGGTTGTACACGTCCTTTTCGGTGCAGACCAGGGATCGCACCCCCAGGGTTCGGGCCAACCGCTCCAGAGCCATCACGTCCTCCGGGGAGTAGTGGTGGTGGTCTCGAAAGATCCGCTCTCCCCGGAGGCGCACCCCTTGGCGCTCCAGGAGGCGCCGGAAGCTCTCAGGGCTCCCGATGGCGGAAAAGGCCAATACCCCTCCGGAAAAGTCGGGCCCGTCGGGCTCCCATCCCCCGTCCCGGGCCCGGAACCACCCCCCAAAGGCCAGCCGAGATCGGAAGATCCTCTCGGCGGGCACGATGCTCTTCAGGCGGCGCTCCAGATCTTCCAACACTTCGGGCAATACCTGATCCACCTTGGTAAGCACCACCGCATGGGATCGGACAAGGCCCTCCACTCCTTCCCGGAGCAGGCCCGCAGGAAAGTACCGTCCATTACCCCAGGGGCAGGCGGCATCCACCAGGACCACGTCCACATCGCGCCCCATGCGGCGGTGTTGAAAAGCATCGTCGGCCACCACCACGTCGCACCCCCGCTGGGCCAACAGGGCCACCCCCTGCCGCCGGTCCGCCGCCACGCAGACCGGACAGGGGCGGAGCTGGGCGGAAAGGAGTAGGGGTTCATCCCCCGTAAGCGCCCGATCCCCCCGCCCCCCTTCCACCAAAAGGGGAGTGCGAGTCCGTCCTCCATATCCCCGGCTCACCACCCCGGGGGCGAGCCCCGCCCGAACCAGGGTCTCCACCAACATGGCCACGAAGGGGGTCTTATTCGTCCCTCCCAGCGTGAGGTTACCCACGCTCACCACGGGAAGAAGGGGCTCTTCGGAGAGCCACCACCCGTGGTCAAACCCCCGATTCCTCCACCGGGCCCAGGCCCCCACGGCCCATCCCAGGGGCGCCAGCAGGTGCCATCCGACGAAGGCCTCTTCGCCCCGGGCGTGGGCCAGAAAGCTCTGCAGGACCCTCTCGGCTTTCCTTTCGGACACGACGGGTCACTTCCCTCCGCCAGCGGCACCGAACTGGAGCGAGTAGAGGCGATGGTATACCCCCCGCCGGGCCAAGAGCTCCTCGTGGGTACCCTGCTCCGTCACCCGCCCCTGGTCCAATACCAGGATCCGGTGGGCGTCGCGCACCGTGGAGAGCCGGTGGGCGATGACCAGCACGGTCCGCCCCCGAAAGACCCGGCGCAGGGCCGCCTGGATTTGGGCCTCCACGTCCGCGTCCAGCGAGGCCGTGGCCTCGTCCATGATGAGGATCCGAGGGTCGCGCACCAAGGCCCGGGCGATGGCCACCCGCTGACGTTGTCCTCCGCTGAGCGTGGCCCCCCGCTCCCCCACCTCGGTGTCATAGCCCCGGGGAAGGGTTTCGATGAAATCGGCAATCCCCGCCTGGCACGCCGCATCCCGAACGCGCCCCTCGTCCGCCCAGGCACAGCCGTAGGCGATGTTGTAGAAAAGGGTTCCCTTGAGCAGCACGGGGTCCTGGGGGACGATGCCAATCTGACGGCGCAGCTCGGGGAGATTCAGCGTACGAAGATCGTGCCCATCCACCCGGACCACCCCCCGCTGGGGGTCGTAAAACCGGGGAACCAAATCCGCCAGGGTGGATTTTCCCGCCCCCGTGGCCCCCACCAGGGCCACCACCTCCCCCGGAACGATGCCAAGCGAGAGACCCCGCAATACGGGGCGGGCGGGATCGTAGGCAAAGTGGACGTCTTCCAGAGATATTTCCCCTCGAAGGCGCCCCGGGGACAAGGGTGAGGCGGGAAGGACCAGGCCTGCGGGCTGGTCGAGCATATCGAAGATCCGGTCCGCCGAGGCGAGCCCTTGGGAGATGCGGCTTACGCTCCGGCTCACCACCCTCAGGGGTTGGACCATGAAACCCAGGTACCCCAAAAAGGCGATGAGCTCCCCCGGGGAGAGGCGGCCCTCGATGACATCGCGCCCCCCAAGCCAGAGAATGAAGGCCAACGCCGCCACCAGGGCCACTTCCACGCCCCCTTCGAGGAGAGCCAGAATGTGGGTGCCCCGCATGAGGGCCCGGAAGTTTGCCTCGCTCCGCTGGCGAAACTTGTCCAGTTCCTCTTCCTCCGTGACGAAGGCCTGCACGATGCGCAAAGACCCCAGGGCCTCCTGGGCCCCCGCCGCCAAAGAGGCCAGACACGACTGGATTTCGTGTCCCACCCCCCGGAGCCGCTTGGACGATCGGTCGATGAACCACGCCGCCAGGGGGAGGATGGTCCAGGTCACCAAGGTGAGGCGCCAGTTGATATAGAGCAAAAATCCCGCCATGCCCAAGAAGGAAAGGCCCTGCACCACTAGGTCCACCAGGGCCGTGGTGGCCACCTCCTGGAGCACCGCCACGTCGTTGGTGATCCGGGACAGAAGGTCCCCCACCCGCCGTTCCGCGATGAAGGCCAACGAAAGGCGTTGGAGATGGTCGAAGAGCCGGATGCGGAGGTCTAGCACCAGACGCTGCCCCACCTCGGTCATGAGATAACGCTGGGCGTAGGAAAAGGCCGCCTTGCCCAGGTAAAGCCCCACGATGCCCCCCGCCAACAAATTGAGCATGCCCAACTCGCGACCTATGAGTACGTCGTCCACCACGTCCTTGAGGAGCCAGGGGGGAATCATGCCACAGATCGCCGCCCCGAGCATGGCCCCGAAGGCGCCGTAGACCTTCCGCCGGTAGGGCCAGGCATGGGCCAATAGCCGTCGGTAGGATCCCCCGGCCTTGCCCATCACCGCCCCGCCGCCATTTCTCCGATTCTTTCCGCCAGGCGGTCCGCCGCCCCAGCCCCCGGGCCTATCTCCTCGGCCAGTTCCCGCAGAGATCTGGTCATCTTCTCCCGTCCCACCTCATCGGTCCAAAGTTCCCGCACCCGGCGCGCCAGGGATTCTGGCGTCACGGCCCCCACCGCTTCCCAAAGGATTTCCCCCCCCGCCAGCCGGTTGGGCCAGGAAAGGAACTTTCCCCGCCACCGATCCAGGGCCCGGCGCCGGAGGAAAGATCCCAATCCCGGGAGGCTTTTTGCCAACCCCGCCACCCCTCCCAGGGGGATTTTATCGAAAAACTCGTCGGGGACCACGACCAGCCCCGGCGTGGTGCAGTGAAGCAGCTCCAAAGTGTTGGTCCCGGGCTGGGTCAGGGCCATATGGGCCCCGGGGAGCACCGTCCCCGCCCCCCCCCTCCAGGGGAGCATGCCTCCTTCTCGCCACTGCTCCGCTTCGACGTCGTCCACCGCCGGAGAAAGCACCGCCACGGGGAAAAACTCTCCCCCCTCCCGACGAAGGGTCTCCACCAGGCGTTGCAGAAATCCCCGGGCCTCCCGACGGATGGCGGGGCGACTCCCGGGAAAAAGGGCCAAACGGCAGTGATTTTTCCCTCGGGAAGGGGCTTCGCCCCACGGCGAAGGGCCCCGGTCCAGGGTCAGGGCATCCGCCACTAGATCTCCCACCACTTCACAACGCACCCCGTTGAGCCCCGCCGCCATGGGATTAAAGGCCGTGGCCACCAGATCGCAGCGTTCGAGCCCCCGTTTGAAGCCGTAGGTGTAGCAGACCAGCGGAGCCTTCCATCGCTCCGCCACCCGCCGCCCCACGCCGAGCTCTCCCCCCAATTGCACCACCGCCGCCGCAGGGGTTCCCCCTCGAAGGAAAAAGGCGGCGTACCCTTCGGGACCTTCCCCTCGCACCGACGGAAGGCGCTCCAGGAGAAGGCGCTCCTCCCCCCCCGCAAACTGACAGGGCAAGAGGCGTAGGCGCACCTCCAGCCCCCGACGCCTCAACGCCGCCGCCAGGGGGCGACCCCACCCCCACAGTTCTCCCGGGCCATTCACCAGCAGGAGCACGGGGGAGGATGCGGGGGGGATCATGCCCCGACCCCCTCGGAAGATGTGAGCTCTTCCCGCACCGCCCGAGCCCAGAAGGCCAGCGCCCCGGGATCTCCGAGCCGCTCCCTCCCCCTTCGCAGCTCCTGGTCCACCGAGGAGCGAAAAGAGAGATCTTCGACGTAGCGAAGGACTTCTTTCACGATCCGTTCCTCTCGGACTTCCCCTTGTAGGAGCTCGGGATAAATCGGGCGATCCAGCAACAGATTGGGCAGCGCCACAAAGGGGGTGCGCACCAGGAGGCGATAGGCCAGGTGGCTGCTCCAGGACCCCCGGTAAAGCACCACCATGAATCGGCGCAGGAGCAGGGCCTCCACCGCAGCGGTCCCACAGGCTCCCACCACCAGGTCGGCCCGTCTCATGAGCTCCGGCCCGGGGTCTTCCGACAGGGAAAGGCCCTCCGCCGCCCGGCGCAAGAACTCCCGGTCGGGGGCCTCCAGCGAAGGGGCAAGGGAGAGCTCCGGCTCCATCCCCAGCTCCTTCAGCCGCCGTCCCACGCCCCCCAATACCTCTCCCAGGCGCCGCACCTCCGAGGGCCGGCTTCCCGGGAGGAGGGCCACTCGCCGGGGAGGGTCCCGGCGGTCGCTGGGCGCCAGGGAGGGTTCATCCAGGAGGGGGTGCCCCCGAAAGGCGCTCCGCACTCCGTGGGAACGAAAGAATCGATCCTCAAAGGGAAACAGGGGAAAGACCAGGGAAAAAAGCTCCAGGGTTTTGACGCGTCCCGGCCGCCAGGCCCACGCCGTGGGGGGGGCCAGGGAAAAGAGCTTGCCCTCGTATCCCCGGCGGCGCAACCCCCGGGCCAGGGGAAGGTGAAAGTCCGGGGAGTCCACCATCACCACTCCCCCGGGACGGGCCTCGCAGATGGCACGAATCATCTCTTCTCGGAGCCTGAAAAGCCTGGGCAGGGCGGGAATCACCTCGGAAATGCCCATGAGCTGGAGCTCCTGAAAGCTCCACCGGGGAGTCACCCCTGCCGACGCCCCCCGGGGGCCGCACATCCCCCAGAGCTCCCCGGCAAACCCCTGGGCCCGGAGCTCCCGGGCCAAGAGCCCCACGTAGGCGTCCCCCGAGGCCTCTCCGCAGCTCAGCACGAAAGAGCGCATCCCCTCGACCATGAAACCCCCTTCGGGCCCCATGGGGGCCTAGGCCTCCGGGATCCGGCGGGGGGCTACCCCCACCACGGCGATCCCTTCGGCCTCCGCCAAGGCCATGACCTTCTCCCGGTCCAGGATGATCGTGCGCCCCTTTTCCACCGCCAAACACCCGAGGCCCCATCGCCCCATGAGGCGCACCGTCCGGGGTCCCACCACCGGAAGGTCGTAGCGGTCGTCCTGGTCTCCCCTCATGAGCTTCACCACGACCCCCCCGGAAGCCAGGCGCCCCGCCCGCTCCAGGGTTCCATCGGTACCCTCCATGGACTCCACCGCCACCACCGCCCGACGACGCACCACCACGGTCTGCCCGAAGGAAAGGGGCACCAGGCGGGAAGCCACCTCCACGCCATAGGCCACATCGCCCCACTCTTCCGGCGAAGGCTCCCGTCCTCCCAGGATCCCTTCCTCCGCCATAAGGTCTCCCAAGACGTCGCCATAGCGCATCACCGTCATGCCCGCTCCCTCCAGGGCCGCCACCACCGCCCCCAGCAGGGCGTGGTCGTTGCTATCCGGCAGGCGGCGCAGCAGCTCTTGCAGCGTGCCATCCATCTGGGAGGGGCGATACATGGTGTTTTTGGGGACGGTCCCCGCCAATACCACCTTTCGCACCCCCCGGCGGAGCATGTCCTCCACGGTGCCTCTCAGGTCTGCCCGATCCAGCTCCACCGTGGCCTCACCCCAGGGACGCAGGACCTCGGCCCGCCCTCCCAGCACGTAGATCACCCCTCGACGCCCCTGGAGCGCCCATCGGCGGGCGATCTCCTCCGGCAACGCCCCTCCCCCCGCCACCAGGGCCCACCGCTCCAAAAGGGGAGCTTTCGCCCCGGTTTCTTCGCTTCGCGCCGTCATCATCGTCTTCCATCCCGCCCTTTCATCCCCGCGCCCTGGGCCTATCCGTTCGCCCTCCGGGCGAAAAAGCCTCCCAGCACCAAAAAGACTGCCACAGGGAGCCACGCCCCCGCCACCACGGGGATATTTCCCCCTTGGGCGAGGGCCCGGGAGAAGGACATGACCACGTAGTAGGCAAAGGCCACCAGCACGCTGAGCCCCACGCCGATCCCCGCGCCGCTGCGATGGGGACGGACTCCCAGCGTGGCTCCCACCAGGGCGAGCACCACCGTGGCCCAGGGAAAGGCCAGGCGAGTATGGAAGGAAATCCAAAGGGGATGCACGTCCCCTCCCTGCAAAGACACCAGAGAGATCTGCCTTAGGATCTCGAAGACCCCCATGGTATCCGGATCACGCCCCGACCGCTCGATTTCCTCGGGGGAGAGATCCAGGGGGATTTTTTGGCGCTCGAAGGTCATGAGCAGGGCCACGTCTCCCGCCGGAGTCACCTCGAAGACCTGCCCTCCCTCCAGCGTCCAAACCCCGTCGGCCCAAACCCCACCCCCGGAGGAGAGGATCCGGCTCAGGCGTCCTTTGTCGAACTCCTGCACCAGGATTTTTTCCATGCGCCCCACCCGGGGTTTGAGCTTGTCGATGTAGATCACCCGGGAGAGCTGGCCATCGTGCTCTTCCCGGAGAAAGACCCGCTCCTTGATGAGCGAAGGGCGTTGGCGGTAGACCTCTACCCGCATGAGCTGATCCGTGGCCGCATTGGAAAGGGGCACCACGGTTTCGTTAAAGAGGATGGTGGCAAAAGTCACCCCCAAGGCCCCCCACAGCACCGGGCGCAGCACTCGTTGGAAAGAGACCCCCGCCGCTTTGAGGGCCACTAGTTCGCTCTGAGAGGAAAGGCGACCGAAGCTCAGCAGGGTCGCCAAAAGCGCCGCCATGGGCACCACCACCACCACCACCGACGGCAGGCGGTATAGAAAAAGGCGCAGGACCACGTAAAACGACACGCCTCGCTCGATGATGAGGTCGGCGATCTCAAAGAGCAACCCCCCCGCCACGAAGAGCACCGCAAAGGCCATCATGCCAAAGCAAAAGGGTTGACCCATCTCTCCCAGTACGTAGCGATCGAGAATTTTTCCCGAGAAGATCCCCATGGATCAGTCCCCCGCCATGAGGCGTTTGAGCAAGAACTCCGCCGCCTCCCGCACCGCCCCCGCCCCCCCCGAAGCTCGGGTCACCATGTCGGCGGCCTCCTTTGCTTCGGGGATCGCGTTGGCCACCGCCACCCCCCATCCGGCCCATCGAAGGCATGCCACGTCGTTCAGATCATCCCCGACGAAGGCCACTTCCGAAGGTCTAAGACCTCGGTCTTTTGCCAGATCCTGAAGGGCGGCGAGCTTGTCTTTCACTCCCTGGCGACACACCCGCACCCCCAGATCCTCGGCCCGGCGAAGCGTGGCGGGGCTTCGGCGCCCGCTCACAAAGGCCACCTCCACCCCGGCGGCCTGTAAGCGAACGATACCCAGGCCGTCCTGGACGTCGAAGCGCTTGCTCTCTCCTCCCGATCCGTGGAGGATTATCCCTCCGTCCGTGAGGGTACCATCCACGTCCATGGCAAAAAGTTTAATCATGATCCCCTCCGTCGTGCCGCCGTCCCCAGGGCACCAAGCCCCGATGGGCTCCCTCGGCAAACGCCACGATCTCCCGACCTAGGGCGTCCTCCGGGGCCAAGTTCGCTTTTATCTCTTCCAGGGCCTGGCGAAGGGGAAGACCCGATTGGTAGAGGGATTGATAGAGGGACAGCACGTGGCGCCGGGCCTCTCCGCCGAATCCATGGCGCCGGAGCCCCACCTTGTTGATGCCAAACATTCGGGCCGGGCGACCATCCACCAAGGCGAAGGGGGGCACGTCCCGGACGATCTTGGACGCCCCACCCAACATGCAGTAACGTCCCACCTTGACAAATTGGTGAATGCCCACCATGCCCCCCACCACCGTTTTCTCCCCGATCTCCACGTAGCCCGCGATGCCCGCCTTGCTCGCCATGACCACCCCGGGGCCCACTTGGACGTTATGCCCCACGTGGACCCCTTCCATGAGATAGGCTCCGTCTCCCACGCGGGTGGCGTTCCCCTCCCCCGTGGCCCGATGCACCGTGACGTTCTCCCGAAGCACCACCCCAGAGCCGATGCGCACCCAGCTCTCCTCGTGGCGGAAACCGAAGTCCTGGGGTTCTCTTCCCAGGGTGACATGCTCGCAGAGCTCGCACCCCTCCCCCACCTCCACGAAGTCGCAAAGACGGACAAAGGCGTGCAACACGCTCCCCTTGCCGATCCGCACCCGACCATCCACCACACAGTAGGGGCCAATGCGGACGTCGGCGGCAATCTCCGCCCCCGGTGCCACCAGCGCCGTGGCATGTATTTGCGGTGCCATGACCATCGTCCCTTCTCCCCGCACGAAACATCGAACCCCGCCCCCGGGGCACCGCTCCTCCCGGGCCCCGAAGGATCACTGGCCGGAGCCCAAAGGCCTACGACTCCTTGGAATCCTCCCGGGAAAGGCCCTGGGCCAAGACAAAGCTCAGCTCCGCCTCCGCCGCCACCTCTCCGTCCACTCGCCCCGTCACCTGCACCTTGCCCACCCGGCTCCGGAACTTGATCAGCCGGGCCTCGGTGATCAGCTGATCTCCGGGCTTGACCGGGCGTCGGAAGCGGGCGTTATTCACCCCCGTGAGGTAAGATACCATGCCCGAGGCCTCGGGAAGGTTGACCACCAGCATGGCCGCCACCTGTCCCATGGCCTCCAGCAAGAGCACCCCCGGCATCACGGGTTCGTCGGGGAAGTGCCCCACAAAAAAAGGCTCGTTGATGGTGATATTTTTTAACCCTATGACGTGCTCTCCGTCCACCTCCAGGATGCGGTCCACCAACAAAAATGGGTAACGGTGGGGCAACAGGCGAAAGATCTCTTGAATGTTTATCACGGCCTAAAACCCTCCTTCGACGGTCGATCTCTAAGGCCCCGCGCGAACTCCGGGGGGGCACCATCGCGCCGGGGGCCCTTGGTCCGTAGGCCCTCTAGGGCGGCGCCCATCCTCCGTAGCCAAAGGCCCGGAGCGAAGGGATGGAGCCTCACCGCTTCGGGCCCCCCGCCCCCAGGGAGCGGAGACGCCGCAGAAGCGCCAGGTGCAGCGCATGCCCCCCCCGGCACACCAAAAATCTTCCCTCCAGGGGGCGTCCCACCAGGGCCAGGTCCCCCATGAGGTCCAGGACCTTGTGGCACACCCCCTCCCGGGGAAAACGCCACCCTCCGGCGTTCATCACGCCCTCGGCCCCCACCACCACCGAGTTCTCCAGAGAACCTCCCCGGACTAGACCCCGGCGCCTAAGCTCTTCCACCTCTTCCAGAAGGGCAAAAGTCCGGGCCGGGGCGATTTGGCGGCAAAAGGACTCCGGAGTCCACTCTAGATCCTGGATCTGGGTACCCAAAAAAGGGGAGGCGTAGTCCAAAACGTAAGAAATCTTACACCCTTCCCCCGGAAGGGCCACCGCAAAACGCCCCCGGTCGGGGTCGTCCACGGCCACGGGAAAAGGCACGGCCCAAGGAATCACCGGGGCCGCAGGCCCTGTCCCCGCCTCCAGGATCAGCGCCGCCAAGGGGGCCGCACTGCCGTCTTCCACCGGGATTTCGGGGCCCTCCACCTCCACCGTGGCGTGCCATATCCCCAGCCCCGAGAGAGTTCCCATCAGGTGCTCCACTGTGGCCACCGAGCCCCCTCGGGGAAAGGCCAAGGTGGTGCCCCGGCCGTCTCCGGAAAAGCGGGCCTCCTCCACGGGGAAGGAGTTCCCCGAAAGGCGGAACCGCACCCCCCCTTCCGATGAGGGATGGACCGTCACCCGACAGCTCTCCCCCGTATGGAGTCCCCGCCCGAAAAACGTCACCGGCCGGGCCACCGTGCGGCTCATGACGACTCCCCGGAACGCCCCTTCTCCAGGCGCTTCAGCCGCTCGAAGAGCTCCGGCAAACGGCGCATCAGCGACTCCACCCGCAGGGCCTTTTTGTGATCCCAGGCGGGAAAACCAGAGACCACTCCCCCGGGAGGCACGTCCCGGGTGGCCCCCGCCATGGCCGCCAGCTGGGCCCCCTGACCGATCCGCACGTGGGGAGCCACGCCGCTCCGGGCCGCCAAGATGCTCCCGTCCTCCACCACCGCGCTCCCCGCGATGCCCACGTAGGCCACCAACACACACCGGCGGCCGATATCCGCATTGTGTCCCACGTGAACGTGGTCATCCACCTTGGTTCCCGCCCCCACCCGGGTGACGTCCAGGGTGCCTCGATCCACGGTGACGTGGGCCCCCAACACCACATCTTCCTCTATGAGCACGCCCCCCACGTGGGGAATGGCCTCCCGGGCCCCCTCGTCTCCCAAAAGGACACCAAAGCCATCGGCTCCCAGGACGGTTCCCGAGTGAATGCGCGTCCGGGCTCCCACCGTCGTCCGGGGGTAGAGCACCACCTGGGGGGCGATCCACACCTGGGATCCTATGTGTACGTCGCGCCCCACGAAGATCTGCCCCTCCAGCATCGCCCCCTCTTCCACCACCGCCCCCTCCTCCACCACGCACCCGGGCCCCACCCAGGCCTGGGGGGACACTTGGGCCTCCGGGGAGACCACCGCCGAGGGGTGGATCCCCCCGGCGCGGGGCGGGGCTTCGTACACCCCTTGGAGCAGTAGCACCAGGGCGTGGCGCGGATCCTCCACCTCCACGGCATCCTGCCCTTCCGGAGCCCAAGAAGGAAAGGTCATCACGCCCCAGGAAGGGGGTACGTCCTCCAAACAGCGGCGGTCCCATACCGCCACTAGAAAGTCCTCTCGCAGGCGCCCCGGAGAACAGACCCCTCGGAATTGCCGGTCCACGTCCCCCCGGACGGCGCCCTGGGTCATCCGGGCCGCATCGCCCAGAGAAAAGGGCTTTTTCGCCTTCATCTGCGCCACCACCTCGACTGAAGAGATGCCTTCTTTCGTTGCCCTAGATGCCCCCTCGGTGGGGTTACAGAGTGCCCACCGCCCGCAGGATCAATTGATCGGGCACCCGATCATCATAGTGAAGCTCCAACGATATGTGGTCCGTCAGGTGCCACCCCACGCTCCCTTGGTTATCGCCATCGCGGCTCAGACGCCACCAGGCATAGGCCCGCCGGGCATCGTTTTCCAGCCACAGGCGCCCCCAGACGGTCTCCCCCGGCCAGACCACTTCCACCCCCAGCCAAAGGTCTCCCACGGGGGACGTTCGCACCCCCCATCGGCTTTCCAGGCCGAAGTCGTGCACCTTGGCGATCCACTCACCGTAGAGCTCCACCTCTCCCCGGGACCAAAGGGACGCCCGACGCCCCAGATGGATCCCCACCTCGGGATAGAGGGCATCGCTCCCCGCATAGGCCGCCATCCAGGCCTGGAGCACGTAGGTCCGACTCTCCACCCGTACGTCCACCGGGGCGATCTCTTTGGGCTTCATCCGCACCGCCACCGAGGCCCGGGTGTTTTGCACCGTGTTACGGTCCTCCAGGATGTCTCCCGCCCACCGCTCGGCCTCTTCCTGGTGATGTCGCACCCACGCCACGGGTAGGCCATGGATCGGCGCCAGGTTTTTCAGCAGAGCCTCGGTGAGATCTTTTTTAAGCATTAGAGGAAGCGATGTGGATCGCAGCGAGGGGGCCAGGGCTAAAACCAACGGGGGCGATGGCAAAAGGCGCACCCGGAGCTCCGCCTGTCCTCCCGAAAGCTGCACCAAGGGCGCCAACTCCCACCCCGGTAGCTCCTGTTCTCCCGTCTCTTGGAGCACCTTGCGCAACGCCCCGTCTCCCCATCCCAGGGCCTCCACGGGGACTTCGTCCAAGAGGGGAGCCAGGGCTTTTTCTGTCCGGCGCACGTCGGAGGAAAGCCATTCCCCTGGAGGCCCCGAAAGGGCGGGGCCCTCCAGGCGCAACGACCACCTCGGAGGAGCCACGGCGGGGATCAGAACCACCACGGGGTCCCCCTCTCCGGAGGCCGATTTTACCCCGTATCCCGCAAAGAGACGCCCCGCCACCAGGCCCAAGATCTCCAAATGCTCCTGCGGACTCCCGGGGCGGGACCGGAGCTCCTGCCACACCGCCTCCAGGCTCCGTTCCGCCGTGCTCCGCAGCCAAAGGGGCACTCCGATCACCCGCACCGCCCCGAAGCTTTCTTGGGGCACCACGAAAAAAAGGGCTCCGACCAACAGCGCGGCCGCAGCCCTTCTTCCGATCTCCAAAAGCCCGGCAAAGGCCCTAGAAGAGCTCGCCGAAGCCGAATTGCGTTTCCGTCTCGTTGTCACCGTTGGCCACGTCGACCCGGATGTTCCCCAGGGGGGTTTTCACCCGCACCCCTATCCCGTAGGCCCCTTTCAGCTCGCTGAAGCTGAAGCTCTCTCCCAGGTCCTTGTCCCAGGCCATGCCCGTGTCGTAGAAAACCACGAAGGAAAAGTTCTTCTCGAAGGGCACCCGAAGCTCCACGTTGGCCAAAAACATCTCGTCCCCTTCGTAGCGGTCATCCTTGAATCCCCTCACCGTGGTGCCGCCGCCCACGAAGTATTGTTCCGCCCAGGGGAGGGCCCCCGAAGAGAATCCTGCCCGCATGCGAGTGGCGAAGATGATGGGATTTTCTTCCTCATCCACCTTGTCGAAGAGATCCACGTAGCGCGCCAATCCCCGGATGGGGAGGTACCATCGGGCTTCCAGGCTGTACTTCGTGAAGCTGTACTCCCCTCCCAGCGTCTCCAGGGCCTGATCCACCGTCAGGACCTCCAGATCTCCCTTAGGATAAGGGGTATACTCGTCCAGGTTGTTCCTGGTAAGGCTGGCCTGCACCGTGAAGATCTTGCCGCTCAACAGATTGTTTCGGCTGTAGTAGGGATCAAAATCCCCCGACTTGGGGATGACCTCCGTATCGTGCCAGTCCAGCGTGACGAACCAGCTCATCTTGGAGTTCCCCCGGAACTTCTTCCCGAAGCCGTAGTAGACCCCCGTCTTTTTCTGGTCGTACTTCACCGACTCCACGTCGTCCCCCTGGTCAGAGCTGGCATAGCGCATGAGGTCCTCCCAGGTACGCTTGTAAAAGCCCGCCTTCCATGCGTAGTGGGTATCGTCCATGTAAGGTTCGGTGTAGTTGATCCAATACTGCTCTTTCTTTCCCGTCTCGAACCCCACGGAGACCTTGTGCCCCAGCCCCTTCCAGTTGCTGTCATCGTAGCCGAGGCCGCCGCTCCATCCGCTGGCGGAGCCGTGGCCGATGGAAAAGGTCATCCGCCCCGTCTTCTGCTCCTGTACCGTGAGAATCAGGTTTACCTCTCCGTCGGACTCTCCGGGCTCGAAGCCCACGCTCACGTCTTCGAAATAGTTCAGCCCCTGCAGGCGGTTGATGGAAAATCGCAGCAGGGTGGCGTTGAAAAGATCTCCCTTCTTGACCCGGAGTTCCCGGCGGATGACATGGGTCTTGGTCTTGGTGTTCCCCTGGATGATGATATCTCCGACCCGGGGCTCCACGAGCTTCACCGTGATGACGCCCCCGTCCACCTGGACGTCGAGGACCCGCATCATGACGTAGCCGTCTTTTTGGTACTTCTCCTTGATACGATCCAGGTCGTGCTGGAAAAACACCCGGTTGAAGACGTTCCCCGGGGCGGTGAAGAGCACCGAACGCAACGCCTCCGCCGAGTACACCGTGTTACCCTCGAAGCGAATGTCTTCTATTACTGGATTTTCATGCACAAGAAAGGTCACGGCCACTCCGTCGGACTGTTCCGACAGACGGCTGTCCACCACGGAGAAAAAGCCCAGCTCGTAGATGGCCTCCACGTCATTTTTCAGTCGCTCCCGGTCCAGAGGTTCCCCCACCTTGGTATCCACCGCGCTCAGGATGTGGGCCGCCACCACCTGGCTATTGCCCTCCACGGAAAGAGAGACCACCAGCGGCTCCGCCGCCCAGGCCGCGCCTCCCCATCCCAGGAGAGCTCCCCACAGAAGAAACGCCATCAACCGCTTCACCCTACGCCCAACTCCCTTCGCTAGAAAAAGGGCGAGAGGCGGGGTTTCGTCTCAATCCCCCACCACGCGCACCGACGCATCCCGGAGTGCTCGCTCCCCCACCTGCACCAACGCCAGAAGATCTTCCGCCGGAAGGCCTCCCCCCTCTGTTGCCCGGGGTAGGTCCTCTTTTAAAACCGCGCTCCGCCCCGCGCCAGAGGGGCTCTTCCTCTCCGGCGGCACCCCGCGCCCCGCCGCTCGGGCCCCTGCGTCCCGCCGAAGGGCGCCCTCCTCTTCGGAAGAGAGCTGAGACCATTCCCCCGCCCCTTGGCGAAGGGCCCCTTCGCCCAACCTCGTCCTCAGGGCCAGAATCAAAGACTGCTCATCCCGGGTGACGAAGGCCACGATCTCCGGCACAAGAGAGGGGGACGGGGCCCCGGAGGGGTCATCGAAGGCCAGGGGGTGAGCCACCGCCAGGATGACCAAGGCCCCCACCAGGGCTCCTCGCAGGGCCGCCCCTCCTCGAAAGGGACGCCTCCGGGTCGATTTATCCACGGCCGAAAGCTCATCCCAGAGGGCCCGACGGGCGAGGTCTAGGTCCGTCCGGGCACACTCCATCTCGGCCAACGCTGCCTGCCACTGACCAATTCTACAGGCTTCCAGGCAACGGTCAAGCCATCGCTGCACACGCCTAATCTTTCGCTCCACGGGGCACCACACCCTTCACTTCCAAGGGAACCGCCGCCTTATTCCGACGCCCTCGTCCTCTTGGGGGGATCGGAGCAAGGCTCTCCTCCCACCATGACAAGGTTATCCCCGGAGCGCCTTATCTTGTGGACCCCTCCAACCCCATCCAGAGGCGCAGCTTCGCCAGGGCCCGTCGCTGAACCCGGTAGACGTAGCTCACATCCACCCGAAGCTCTTGCGCGTAATCTTTTGCCCTCGTCCCCTGCACCACCAGCTCGTCGATCACGGCGCTCTCCCGGTCGCTCAAGGAGGCCATGCCGTCCCTTAGGGCCAAGGCCCAGTCCGGAGACATGGAGTCATCGTTCTGCTCCATGAAGGGCTCCACGTCCTCCACCGGCAAGGGGGCCCGAGACTCCCTACGCTGGAGGAAATTCACCATGTGCCCCCGCACGCGATAATAGGCGTAGGTGCTAAACCGGGTGCCCTTTTCCGGGTCAAAACGGTCCACCGCCTCAATGAGGGCCATCATCCCCTCTTGCACAAGATCGGGAAAGGACGACCGAGAAACCTGGAACTGGCGGACAAACCAAAAGACCAACGGACGGTATTTGAGGATGAGGGACTCCCGCGCCCCTTCGTCTCCTGTCTTACACCGCCGCCAGAGAAGGCGATCCCCCTCTCCTTCCGAATCCTGGGGCGAAAACATCGCCCCCTGTGCTTCTTCTGAAACCAAGGTCGCACCACCCCTCAGAGGGCGCTCCGTCCTTTTCGGGCGTCGCCGCCATCCCGCTTCCTTGCCGAATCCGGCCCGATCTCGACCTTCGAGAGCTTCCGGCTCACTCCTTTCTCCGGAGCAAGCCGAGAGTGATTATACCAGAAGCTTCCCCCGTCGAGGAGTCGACGCCAAAAGTCATGATCCCCTGGAAAATCATCTCCCGGTCGAAAACCCCAAAACGGCCACCCTCCGGAAGTATCATACCTGTAGCCGGAATTGCCGCCGAATACGTTTGTCCTTGGGATGTATTTTGGGGCGCCGCATATAGTGACAAGAGGGAGGGAGAGAGAGGGGGAGGGGAAAAATGATCCCCCGCAGGGCCCTGTGTGATCTTGGGCGCGGGGGCGTTTTCGGCGCTGGAGCCGGTGTCCGGACTCGAACCGGAGACCTGCGCATTACGAGTGCGCTGCTCTACCAACTGAGCTACACCGGCAAATTGGCGGTCCCGACGGGGTTCGAACCCGTGCCGCAGCCTTGAAAGGGCTGTGTCCTAGACCACTAGACGACGGGACCGCGCTGGTGAGTCGTCTGGGATTCGAACCCAGGACACCCGGATTAAAAGTCCGGTGCTCTACCGCCTGAGCTAACGACTCCCGGTACTCGTGTGGCCACGTGCAACGGCGGGAATCTTATCACGCCCGCCGGGGGGGCGTCAAGACCCAAAAGCCCCCCGGTACGCCAGAAGGGATCTACTTCTTTCCGAACTTGCTGAGGATCTCCCCCACGGCGGAGTCCACGTTGCCGATGTCCACGAGGAGGGACAGAATATCCCCGGGCAAAAGCCTGGACTTTCCCGCAGGGGCGATGATGACGTCGTCCCGATTTATCATGGTGATGGTGGTCCCCACGGGGAGGGATAGGTCCATGATGCGACACTCTCCCTGGTAGAGGTCGTCGTCGATGTAAACCTCGATGAGCTCGTAGCTGGTCTCGTGGGCGGTGATCAGCTCCATGCTCTGACGGGATTTTTTCTGTCCCTTCACGGCCAACCCCAGGGCGTCCGCCAACCGGCCTATGGTGGTTCCCTGCGTCAGGATGGAGCATAGCACCGCCAGGAAGACGATGTTAAACATATGGTGATTGGGGTCCAACCCCGCCGCCGCCGGGTAGGTGGCCAGCACGATGGGCACCGCCCCCTTGATGCCGCTCCAGGACAGAAACGCCTTGTCCTTGAGGGAAAGCTTAGCCAACCCCGTGCAGACGAGGATCGCCACGGGCCTTCCCACAAAGGTGATGGCGACGAAAAGCCCCACGGCGGGCATCCAAATGGCCGGAAAATCCTTGGGAAAGACCAAAAGTCCCAACAGAACGAAGAGTAGGACGTTGGCCACAAACGAAAGAGCCTCGGTGAAGGAGGATATGCCATACTTGTAGGGAAAGCTTTTGTTTCCCATGGTGAGCCCCGCAAAGAACACGGCGAGCATGCCGCTGGCCTGGCAGAAGTTTGCCACTTCGTGGGTCAAGATGATCAAGGCGATCAGGAAGAGGTAAAAATACCCCAGGTCGATGTCCCGGATCTTCTTGAAGACGAAGACCCCTCCCAGGCCGAAAAGGACCCCCAGCCCCACTCCCCCTAGGAGCTGCCACAAAAAGCTCGTCACGGTCTCCAAGGTTCCCACGTGGGCCCCGGTGATGAGCTGGATGACAAATACCGTGGAAATGATTGCCATGGGGTCGTTGGCGGCGGACTCTATTTCGGTGATGGAAGTGAGACGTCTGTTGATGGACCGAGTTCGCAGGATGGAAAAGATGGCGGCGGCGTCCGTGGAGGAGATGATGACGCACAGCAGCAGGGCCGTTTTCACCTCGAATCCCGTTATCAAAACAAAGGGCAAAAGAGCGGCGGCGGCGGTAAGAAGCACTCCCCCCGTGGCTAGCAGCATAGTGATCTCGAAAACGGGCCTCAGGTGATCTTCTTTTGTACCAAAACCTCCGGCGAAAAGGATGAAGATCAACGCCCCGTTGGCCACCCTCTGGGTCAGGGAGGCGTCATCGAAGTATATGAGGCCGGTGACGTCGCTTCCAAAGAAAATCCCGATGGCTAGAGCGATCAGAATCAAAGGCACGTTCAATTTACGGGAAATGAGGGCCAAAAATACCACAAACATCAGGATTATAGCGGTGGTGGCAAGCATTTATTCCTCCTAAGAGGGGCTAACGAGGGGCAAAGGGCCCGCCGGATCCCCCCCACCCCGACGATCCCTTACGGGAGGGGAACTTTTTTAAGACCTCGGCGGCGGGGGAGGCCCCGCGAACCGTCGCACTTTTCCGAAAAAAAACTTATGATCAGAGGGCGCCCCTAAGGCGTCAGAGGGGCCTTTTATCCCCAAGGGGGCGCTCCGGGGGAAAGGCCACGAGGATCCCCTCTTTTTCCGGATCGCCCACCCCTTTCAGGGATCGCAACATGCCCACGATGCTTCCCCGCAGGAAGTCCGCCACGAAGTCCTTGAGGGGCAAGGGCTTCTCCCCCACGAAGACCCGGGCGCTTCGGGCGCTTTTTCGAACGAGCCCTTCCACAAAGTCCCCCAGGGCCTCCGGCCGATCGAAGCAGGACACACCCTTATTATCCCCCGGGGTCTCCATTTTTTTACTCGATCCCGGGTACCACGCCACCACCCCCGAGGTCCCCTCGGGGAGGTCGTCCGGATCGCCCACCCAGATCCGGGGCAGGGGTAGGGCCTTACCCCCCTCCAGAAGCACCAGATCCCCCCCGGGGAAGCACTCCCGGACCAGATCCTGGGGAGAGAGATCCCCCCGACGCTCCAGGCGAAAGCCGTCGGCGCCCCAGTGGACCGCGATGCCCTCCTGGGAGAGGATCTTTCCCGTGTCGGTGCCCTCCTCCCGAAAAAGGGCGTGATCGCTGTGTTTGACGTACCCCACCCGGAGTCCTCGATCCCCCAGATAGCGCACTAAAAAGCGACACAGAGTGCTTTTTCCCGTGTTTTTGAGTCCACTCACCGCCAGGATCATGCCATTCTCCTCCTTTTTGGAAAACATGACAAATCTCTCCGCGACAATTTTCCCTTTAGGCATTATAATACCTTCGTTCCCGTTCCATGTTAAAACTATCCCTAGGAGGAAGGGCCTTTGGAACGAGTCCGCTTCATCCCCATAGCTCAGCTTGCCGATTGTGGAGGCACGGTGGCGGAAGATATCGTCTCCCCCACCAAGGCGTTGCTGTTGCCCAAGGGAACGGAGTTACGATGGATCCAGACCTCCCTCCCCTCCGTGGTCCGACGCCTGTCGGAAGCGGGCATAGGGCGCGTAGCCGTACAGGACTCCCTTGAAACTTCCATGGAAAGCTTGGAGGAAGTGCTCCAGACCCTCTCCCCCCCCCAGCTCTCCCAGGTGAACCACTCCCTCGCCCGCCATGCCACACGGCAGATCGGGGACGTGTATTCCCGCATCGAGAACCACCAAGTCACCCCGGAGGACTTGGGGCATCTTATGGACACCGGGAAGACCTTGGCCCGGGAGATCGCCCGCACCACCCAGATCTCCCTCTCCCTAGGGCGAGTGAAGGAGCAGGACGAGTATACCTTTGTCCATTCCCTCAACGTGGCCCTCCTGAGCGGCTTTCTGGCCCACCGCATCCTGGGGGACCCGGCGGCGGTGGAGTCCATCACCGTCGGCGCCCTGCTCCACGACCTGGGAAAGGCCCTCATTCCCCGGGAGGTCCTCAACAAGCCCGGGAAGTTGAACGACCAAGAATTCGCCGTCATCCAACGACACCCGGAGGAAGGGCACTCCATGGCGGTCCAGAACGGCGTCGTCGACGAGGTGGCCTTGGCCGTGGTGCGCTTCCACCACGAACGCTGGCGCGGGGATGGCTATCCCCATAAGCTAAATGGCGAAGAAATCCCCCTTCCCGCCCGCATCTCCGCCGTGGCGGACGTCTTCGACGCCCTGACCACCGCCCGGGTGTACAAGGGTCCCATAGCCCGGGACCAGGCGATTTCCATGATAGTCACCAGCGGGGGATCCCACTTCGACCCCGCTGTCGTCCGAACCATGCTCCTCGCCCTGGGACTCTATCCTCCGGGGATGCTGGTGGAACTGGCCGACGGCAGCGTGGGTACCGTGGTGGCCGCCAAGGAAGGAGATCTCATGCGCCCCCTGGTGCTTTTGCAGGTCGACGGCCGCGGGTTCTCCGCCCCTCCCGCCACGGTGGTGGACACCTCCACGAGCCCTTCCCTTTTCATCCGCCGCTCCCTGGGGGACATGGAAAAAAGATCCCTCTAGCATCCGGACTTTCGCGAAAAAAGCCCCACGACTCCGACCCCGCCGAAAGGCCGGTACTTCCGGACCCCGGAGCGATGAAATCGTCATCATCGTGGAACGCCGCGCCGCCCCCAGGAAGGGACGTGAAGCCCATGTATTCCGAAGCACTGCGTAGGTACCTTCCCGCCTTCGGCCGCCCGGAGGAGCCCTTCCTGCGAACGGTCTCCCCCGCCCCCCGGGAGTCGGTAAGGCGCTGGACTCGAGGGGAGTTTTGGCTCATGGCTCTGCGGGCGGCGGGGGTGTTGCGCCGCTTTGGTCTCGGCAAAGGAGATCGCTTCGTCAACGCCTACGGAGAAAACACCCCCGAGGATCTGATGTTTCGCCTGGGGGCCACCATGGTGGGGGCGGTGCCGGTGACGATGAACTGGCAGGCCGATGGAGTGGAAGAAATGGCCTACAAGATCGACCTCACGGAGGGACGCCTCATGGTTTGGGACCCTTCGTTCCTCGCCCTCAAAGCCCCGGGGGGCGCCGATTTTCTAAAAGAGCTTTCACGCCGCTTCCCCCGCCTTCCGGACTACGCCGTCTCCTCCTTGGCCGAAGAAAGTCCCTTGGAAGAAGGGGCCTTCGTCGCCGACCTGACAAGCGCCGACGACCGTATAGTCATCTTCACCTCGGGCACCACGGGACACCCCAAGGGGGCACGCCTGTCCTACGGCAGTTACGATAATAACGACCAAGCCCTGGGACGCTACCTGGAGCTTCCGGAGGATCCCCCGGAGCAAGGCCCCCTCTTTCTCATGATCAACCCCCTGCATCACGCCAACTCCACGGCGGTGTCGGACCTGGTGCTCCGAAGGCCCGGGGCGGAGCTCGTGCTCTTTCCGCGCTACGGCACATTTTACTGGAGGGCGGTGACGGAGTGCGCCGAGGGAGAAGGAAGATCCCGGCGGATCATCGCCCCCACGGTGGCGCGCCATTTCGACTATCTGGAACATCTGCGGGAAACGGCCTCCCTCCCCGTGGAGGAACCGCGCCTACTCCAGAGCATGGCGCGGGTGGAGTTTGTCCTGGGATCCGCCCCCGTGGGCCCCACCACGGTGGAACGCCTCGAGCGATGGACGGGACGGGTCCCTAGCGTGCGCTTCGGCTCTACGGAAACTTGTTTTCACGTCCTCGGCACCCCCCTAGCCATGGCAAACGACGCCCGGCGACGGGCCTTCGAGCGGGGATGGCGCCATTCTCCCCCGGGATACTGGATCGGGCGCCCTCACCCGCCGCTGACGGAGGTGCGCATCGTGGAAGAGGTGGATCCGGATAAAGAAGGCTATCTGCGGGACTGCACCGAGGGGCGCCCGGGATACATGATCTGCCGTGGGGGAAACGTGATGACCGGATACGTACGGGACGAAGAGGGCTCCCGGCGGGTGCTTCGGGAGGGGTGGTATCTGGGGCTCCTCGATGTGGCCTTCGGGCTCACCCACCCTCAGGACGGCCAGAGGGATATCTACTGGGTGGGGCGAGACTCCGCCCTTCTCATCCGGGGAGGGGCAAACTACGCTTGCGACCAGATCAACGGCGAACTATGCCGCTTCGTGGAACGCCGCTACGCCCTGTCCTGCGACGACTTCGACCTGGCGGTGGCGGGGCTCCGCATCGCGAGCGAGCACGAGGACTCCTGTGGCGTCACCCTGGAACTCAAAAGTGACCGGGCCCGGAGCCTCGAAGAAGAGCTCCGGCGCACCTTCTTGGTGGAGGCCCGAGAAGAGGTTTCCAAGGGGGCCCGCCCCGACTTTCTCCGCTTCGGCCAGGTTTTTCGCACGTTCAAGGGCACCATTCGCCTTCAAGAGATCAAAAAGGCCTGGAGGGACGACCCCGACGCCCCCCAATGATCTTTCGGGAGCCAAAGACGTTGCGGGGGGGGCTATCCCTGCCCCCCCCCGCAATTCACCCATGGAATACCGGGAATACCGGGAATACCGGCCTACTCCTCTCCCACCGCCCGGAGGGGGATCATCTCCAGGGGCGCCTCGTGGGGGTGGGCCTCCCGCCAAGTTTTTATAGGCATCCCCCAGATGGAGATGAAGCCCACCGCAGCGGAATGGTCGAAGGTATCCGCCTCGGAATAGGTGGCCAGATCCTCCCGATAGAGGGCATTGGGGGACTTGACCCCCACCGCCACGGCCTGCCCCTTGAAAAACCGCATCCGCACGGTCCCGTTGACGTATTGCTGAATGTGGTCAAAGAAGGCATCCAGAGCTTCTTTGTAGGGGGCGTACCAGTAGCCTTCGTAGGTCATCTTGGCGTAGGCCTGGGAGAGCGATTCCTTGCCCTGGAGCACGTCTTTGCTGAGGGTAAGGCTTTCCATCACCCGATGGGCCTGCATGAGCACTGCGGCGGCGGGGCACTCGTACACCTCCCGGCTCTTGAAGCCCACCAGCCGGTCTTCGATCATGTCAATCCGCCCCACCCCATACCCCCCCGCCAGGGTGTTCAGCGTCTGGATCAGGGTCACCCCGTCCATGGGCTTACCGTTCAGCGACACCGGCACCCCTTTTTCAAAACCGATCTCCACGTAGAGAGGTTCATCCGGCGCGTTCCAAGGATCCACCGTAAGCTGGAAGGCATCGGAGGGGGGCTCGTTCCAGGGATCCTCCAGGGGACCGCACTCGATGGCGCGCCCCCAGAGATTTTCATCGATGCTATAGATGCCTTTCACGTGCTGGAGCACGGGGATGCCGTGCTCCTCGGCATAGGCCACCTCGGCCTCCCGGGAAAAATGCCAGTCCCGCACGGGGGCGATGACTTTAAGTGAAGGGTCCAGGGCTCCGGCGCAAACTTCAAACCTCACCTGGTCTTGCCCCTTCCCCGTGCAGCCGTGGGCGATGGCCACGGCGCCTTCGGCCTGGGCCACTTCCACCAGATGCTTGGCGATGAGAGGGCGAGAAAGGGCGGAAGTCAGAGGATAAGTCCCCTGGTAAAGGGCCTGAGCCTTGAGGGCGGGCCAAACGAAGTCCTCCACGAACTCCTGCCGGAGGTTCTGGACATGGGCCGTGCAGGCCCCGGTCTTCAGGGCCTTCTCCTGAATGCCGTCGAGATCCACCACCCGCTGCCCCACGTCCGCCGTATAGGTCACCACGTCATATCCCTGATCCTGAAGCCACTTGATCGCCACGGAAGTATCCAGACCGCCGCTGAACGCCAATACCACTTTCCCTTTGTACATTTTTATTCCTCCTTTTTCTATCTCCATAAAAAAATGGCCCGTCCCCCTCAGGGACGAGCCATAAGCCCGCGGTACCACCCTTTTTGGCGGCTAAAACTTCGCCGCCCTCTCTTGAGGCCCTGTAACGGGAACCCCCCGTCCTCCTACTTGGGGAAAGACCCCTTTCTTCGGAAGAAGCTCAGGAACGCGTTTCTGCTGCGGCCTACGGAAAACGCTTTCAGCCCAGGGCGTTTTCTCTCTGTCGACGAGCGCACAGCATACTCTTTTCCCTCATCGCCGTTATGGGCAAAGAAGAAAAGTCGCATCGTCCTCGTCGTCGTCGCCGCACCGTGCCGCTCATCGCCAGCCCCCCTTCCCGCTCTTTCTAAGATGAATCGTATGGTATCAGATTTTTCTCCCCTGTCAACGGGGTAGGAAAAAATTTTCGGCAACCCCTTTTACCGCCCCCTACGCGTCTATCCATCGGCGACGGAGGGGTCAGTAGCTCAAGTCGTTGAGCTTCCAGTAGGCGGGGGTGTCTCGGAGACGGGGGTTTTCCCGAGCGTATTCCAGCGCCCGACGCCCCTCCTGATCCCGGGCCTGGGGATCGGCCCCGCCCCGGAGGAGCTCCAGGAGGGCTTCGGGATGGGATCCCTTGAGGGCCGCCATCATAAGCAGGGTACGGCCGTGGGGAAAGCGGGCCCGGGGATCGGCTCCCCCTCGGATTAGGGCGGCCACCACCTGGGGATTCGGGTTCTCCAGGACGGCAAAAAGAAGGGGAGGAAAGCCCTCGCCGCTTGTGGCGTTGGGGTCGGCTCCGGCTTCGATGAGGGACACCGTCACCGAAGGGTTGGGGTTCATGGCCGCAGCGTACATGAGGGGAGTCCATCCCAAGGCGCTCCGGGAATGCACGTCTCCTCCCGCGCCGACGAGGAGGCGGATGGTCCTGTCTTGCGACGCCCCCTGGGCGGCAAAAACAAGGGGGGTACGCCCCTCCTGGTCTCGGGCGTTCACGTCGGGGCTGCCTCGGAGCAGGGCTTCCACGACCCCGGGAGAGGACTCTCGGGCCGCCATCATGAGGGGCGTGGCCCCCTCCTGATCTCGGGCATCCACGCAAAGGCCTCCTCGGAGCAGGGCGGCGATCACATCGGGGTTAGGGTTGTGCCAGGCAGCGGCCATGAGGGGGGTCCATTCCCCCTCCTCCGAGGCGCCCCGCCAGGCCCCCGCCTCTAGGAGGCGGGCTATCACCCGAGGATTGGCGTTACTCGTCGCCGCCGCCATGAGAGGAGTGATGCCCCGGGGGTCCCGAAGCCCCACCTCTGCCCCCGCTTCGATCAAGGTCTCCGAGATCTCGGGGTGGGCATTCATGGCCGCCGCGAGCATGAGGGCGGTCCACCCGTCCTTGTTCCGGGCGTCCACCTCCGCCCCCGCCTTGAGGAGGGCGGCGACGATCTCACCCCGGGAGGTCTTCGCCGCCGCAGCCATGAGGGGCGTCCATCCATCTTTGTTCCGAGCGTTGACGTCGGCTTTTTTCTTGAGAAGGGCTAACACCACCTGGGAATTGCCGTTCCGGGCGGCGGCCACCATGAGGGGCGTCCACCCCTCCCGGTTTCGGGCGTCCACGGCGGCTCCCCCATCGAGCAAAGCCCCGGCCACGGCGGCGTTAGGGTTCATGGCTGCCGCGAGCATGAGGGCGGTCCACCCGTCCTTATTTCGGGCGTCTACCTCCGCCCCCGCCTTGATCAGGAGGGAGATGACCTGGGGTGATGGATTCTTCGCGGCGGCCACCATGAGGGGCGTCCACCCCTCTCGGTGGCAAAAGTCGACGGGGGCCCCCTTTTTTAGGGCAGACCGCACCTCCTTCGGAGTGCCACTGCGACAGAGGTCCATGAAGCGGTCCCCCGAGAGGGCCCCCAGGGCCCCCGAAACTCCCCCGCCCCAAAGGCATAACCCCAGAAAAAGGATGGATAAAAATCTTTTCACCGAAAATCCTCCCTCAAAGACCCTCCCAGGGCCCCCTCGGATCCCCGGCAACCTTACTCCGGGAAAACGATCCCTCGCGCCCCCTTTAGCCCTTCTGGGGCGGCCCCCGACGCGCCTCGCCTCACCGGGGAAAAACGGAGGCTATAGAGGGTGGGTCGCCACGACGCGGTCCAATTCCTGGAGCGTGGGGTAGTGGGTCAGGTCCATGTGTACCGGCGTGACGGAGACGTACCCCGAGGCCACGGCCCAGACATCGGTGCCCTCCGTGAGCTCGTCCTCGGGGCGACCGGACATCCAGTAGTAGGTGTTCCCCCGGGGATCCGTCCGGCGGCTCACCTTATCCAGGTAGAGCCGGACGCCCTTTCGGGTGGGGACCACGCCCCGGAGTTCGCCGTAGGGCACGTTGGGAACGTTGACGTTGAGCAGTACTCCCCGGGGGAGGTCCAGACTTTCCAGCCGGTCCACCAGGCGGGCCGTCACCGCCGCCGCCGTGTCGTAGTGGTGGGTCCCGTCTCCGGGGGCGATCCCCAGAGACACCGCCAGGGCGGGGCGCCCCAGGATAACCCCCTCCATGGCGGCCGATACCGTGCCCGAATAGGTGAGGTCGTCCCCCAGATTGGGGCCCCGGTTGATGCCTGAGATCACCAGAGTGGCGTCCGGGGCCACCTCTTCCAGGCCAAGCACGACACAGTCCGAAGGGGTGCCATCGGCGGCAAAGACCCGGTGAGTCCTCTCGTAAAGCCCCGAGATCACGGGCCAGAGGCGCAAGGGGCGAGAGAGGGTGATGGCGTGCCCCACGCTGCTCCGTTCCCGATCGGGGGCCACCACCACCAGGTCCCTTCCCCGGTCGACGAGGGTGTCCGCCAGGGCGGCGATCCCCGGGGCGAAGACGCCGTCGTCGTTGGTAATCAAGAGCTTCATCGCTCGCCTCCTACGCGAAGATCAGGGTGACCATGGCCCGGACCATCGGAGTGGTGATGGCGGGCAGCACGTTGAACATCACCAGGATCAGGAGGATCCAGAGGCCATACTGCTCCAACCGGAAATAGAACTCCAGCATCCGGGGGGGAAGGAGGACGTAAAGCACCCGGGAACCGTCCAGGGGGGGGATGGGCAAGAGGTTGAACACCGCCAACCCGAGGTTCATAAAGATCAAGATTATCATGAAGTCAAAGAGGGCTTGATTTGCCCCGAAGACCCCGGGAAACCACTGTAACAGCTTCCCCGCCACCACGGCGGTGAGGATATTTCCCCCCGCCCCGGCCAGGGATACGAGGATCAGGTCCCGGCGGGGGTTTCGAAAGTACCGGGTGTCGATGGGCACGGGTTTGGCCCAGCCAAAACGAAACAGGAGGAGCATGAGGGCCCCCAGGGGATCAAAATGGGCCAGGGGGTTCAGGGTAAGGCGCCCCTGGCGCTCCGCCGTGGGGTCTCCCAGCCTGTAGGCCACGTAACCGTGGCAGAACTCGTGAAACGTGATGGCCCACAACACGGCGGGCAAACTGAGCAACAGCTCTCCCAAAGACGGCAAACCTAGCATGCGGCGCCACACCTTTCTTCTTGTGCCTTCCCATCCCTCAAAGGGCCTTCGTCGAGGCGTGCCGCCCCCGCCCTTTTCCCTTCGCCCCCTACCCGAGTTTTTTTTGTCCTCCCTTTTTTTGCCGGGGCGCTTCTCCCCGATCGAGGCGGGCCTTCTCGCGCTCCACCCATTCTAGCTCATCTTCCCGGGTCTCCACACCGCCATCCAACCGGGCCATGATCAACCCTTCCAAAAAAGCCCCCACGGCGGGACCCTTGGGGACCCCCCCATCGAGCAGGTCCTGCCCCACCAGCATGGGACGCACCCCTATCCACCGGGTGAGGTAGAGGAGCACCCTCCGGCGAAACCGCCAGTTTCCCGAAGTGGCCCCCCAGAAGAAGAGGGCCGCCGGGGGTTCTCGGTGCCAAGCCTTCCACAGGGCTGACGGGGGCAGGTCTCCGCTTCCCCCCAGGCGCCTTTCCGCCTCCTCGCGCCCCGTCATGATCCTCCCCAACACCCCTCGTTCGCCGGGGGTGAGGGATAGGCGATCCGGCACGTTCCGGCGCCCCGCCGGGGAGCACTCCTCCAGCAGGGCCCCCAAAAAGATCAACCACCGATCCCGGCCGAAGTCGGGGAGATCTTCTTTCGTCAGACGCCAGAGGGCGGAGAGGCGGCGCATGGCAAAAGATCCTCGGAGGCCAAAGGAAAAGCCCGAAAAGACCATTTCCCAGGCCCCCAGGGAGGTCAGGCGACGGACGGCCTTCAAGGGGTGCTCTTCCTGGAGCAAAAGCTCCACCTCGCTCCGTAGCCGCACCCCCGAGAGCATCCCCAGCATGCCGCTCTGGACACAGGTCTTGAGAAGGCGCAGCGTGGTGTCTTCCAGTCGAAAGCCCAGGCGCTGCTCCAGGCGCACTCCTCGGAAGACCCGGGTGGGATCTTCCACGAAGCTGAGATTGTGCAGCACCCGAAGGGTGTGATAGCGCAGGTCCCGACGCCCGCCGAAGTAGTCCACCAGCGTCCCCCAGATTTCGGGGTTCAGCGCCACCGCCATGGCGTTGACGCTGTAGTCCCTCCGGTAGAGATCGTGCTTGAGGGAGTCGCTGGCCACCCGGGGTTGGGCCGAGGGGTATTCGTAAAACTCCCGCCGGGCGGTGGCCACGTCCACCTTTTGCCCATCGGGAAAGATCACCGTTCCCGTGGCGAAGCGGGGGTGTACCGCCACCCGACACCCATCCCCTCGCCAGGATTCCAAAAAGGCCACCGCATCCCCCTCCACCACCACGTCGAGGTCCAGCCCGGGGGCCCCCAGGAGGAGGTCTCGGACGAAACCTCCCACGGCGTAAACTCGCAGGCGCATCTCCGCCCCCCGGCGTCCCAGGCGTTCCAGGAGATCGTACGCCTCCTTCGAGAGATGGCGCTGGAGCAGGGGTCCCACGTCCTCCTCCCAGACCCGTCCCCGGACGGGGGGTTGCTCCGACCCCATGAGGGAAGTGGGGTAGAGGGCCCGGAGCACGTCGGTGCGGGTGATGATGCCCACCAGCCCTCCCCGTTCCAGCACGGGGAGGCGGCCGATGTTACCCTGCACCAGCAGGCGATGGGCCTCGGCCACCGGGGCGTCGGGAAAGACCACCCAGGGGTTTTCCGTCATGAACTCTCCCACCGCCGCCACGCCGAAGCCGTGGAGCAGGGCCTTGTCCAGGTCCTTTCGAGTGACGACCCCCACCAGGGCGTCGTCCCGCACCAGGGGGAGAGCGGAATGGCCGTACCGAAGCATGAGGCGCACCGCTTCCTCCACCGTGGTGGCGGGAGAAACGGCCAAAACAGGGGAACTCATGACGTCCCGCACCCGGAGCACCGACTCGAGGAGATGCTCCAGCTGCTTTTCCAGGGATCGTAGGGTATGATCCACGTCGTCGCCCGCCAAAGAAGCCGAGGCCGCCTGGGCATGCCCTCCGCCCCCCAGGGGCTCCAGGAATTGGGCCGCATCCAGCACATGCTCCCGGCTCCGCACCACCACATACATCCGCTGCCCCATGCTCACCACCGCCACCGCCACGTCGGCGTCGAAGGCGTCGCGAATGCGGTGCACGAAAAGGGACACCCCTTCCACGTATCCCGCACATCGGGCCGAAGCAAGCACCACCCGGGCGCCGTGGATGTAACGCTCCCGGGCCCCCGCCACCAGGGCTTCCATGAGGCCCCGTTCCTCCGAGTTCAGGGAAAAATCCACGAAGGACCCCACGAGGGGACCGTCCGCCCCTCGCTCCCGCAAAAGGGCCGCCGCCGCAAAGTCCCGCCGGGTGGCTCCGGCGAAGGTGAACATCCCCGTGTCCTCGTAGATCCCCAGGGAGAACAGGGTGGCTTCGGCGGGGGATATGGGGATGCCCCGGGAGGTGAGGAGCTCCACCATCAGCGTCACCGTGGCTCCCACGGGCTCGATGTACTCCTCCCGCGCCACCAGGGGATCCGACACGGGGGGGTGGTGATCGTACACCACCACGTCCACCCCGGGGCGTTCCGCCACCTCTCGAAAGGGGCCGATGCGGTTACGGGAGCGCACGTCCACGGCCACCAGGGTGGTGATGGCGTCCATGTTGATCTTCCCGGGGGTGCGGATCTTCCAGAAGTCAAACCGGCGCAAGTACTCCCGCACGTTGCGCCCCGCAGCCCCGGAGAAACAGGGAATCGACCCTTCGTGAAGTTTCGCCGCCGCCACCATGGAAGCCAGGGCATCGAAATCGCACCCCACGTGGCTCGTGACCACCTTCACCGGCAGTTCTCCTCGATCTCCACCAGCTCTTCCCAGGGGCTCCTCCCCCGGGGGAGGACCGTCACGGCATCGGGGGCCCCAGAAGAGGAAAGGCCCCAACGCTCCATCGCCGCCCCCACGAGCTCTTCCAGCGTGGTCACCGTCACGGCCCAGCCCCGTTCTTCCACCACCGTGCCCTTCCGGCGAAGGATCCGTCCCTCCTCCGCCACGGAAACCCGGGCCCCGAGGCGGGCCTCCACCAGCTCTCGCCCCAGGCGCCGGGCCTCGGCCTCTTCGGCCCAAACCCCCCGGAGCTCCACGGCGGAAGCCATGCGGCGAAAGCGGTGCCCCAGGCGGCGCCCCTCGGCGACGAAGCTTTCCATGTCGCCGTCATTTTCCAGCACCACCTGGGCCCGGGACCGTTTTACCCCCTCCGGGAGGAGCCAACGCTGACGCTGGGCCAGGTCCGCCCCCGCCAGACGACGGTGGGCATTCCATTCCTCCCGTCGCCTCTCGGGGGCCCCCACGTACACCACCCCATCCACCCAGGAGGGAACTCCCACCTCGAAAAGCAGAGGTATTTCCACCACCACCCAGCCCCGGCGGGACTCCCGGACCCGCTCTTCCAGGGCCTTTATCACCGGAGGATGGACCCGATCACACCCCCAGCGATAGCTTTCCTCGTCGGCGAAGAGGCGTTCCCCCAGGGCTCGCCGATCCAACGGCCCCCCCGGGGAAAAGATCGCGTCCCCCCATCGCTCCCGGAGCTGGGCCCGGAGCTCGGGGAGCTCCCAGGCCTCCCGGGCCAAGATGTCCGCGTCCCATACCTGGGCCCCCTCTTCCCTCCAGAGGGCCCCCAGGGTGGACTTACCAGCGCCGATATCCCCGGTGAGAGCCAAAACCAGCATGGAAACTCTCCTTCCTCCCCGTCCGATCCTCCAGGGCCACAGGCCCCGGGGGCAACTCCCGCAGAAAGCGGGAAAAGGGGTGGCGTTGCACCGTGCCGAAAAGCAACCGGCTCCGGGCCCCCGAGAGGTAGAGCCGCTCCTCGGCCCGGGTCATTCCCACGTAGCACAGGCGGCGCTCCTCTTCGATCCCCCCCGGCATCTCCACACACCGGGCGTGGGGGAAAATGGATTCCTCCAGGGCCGCCAAAAAGACCACGGGGAACTCCAACCCCTTGGCGGCATGCAGGGTGAGGAGCCCCACGGCGTCCTCCTTGTCCGAGGCGAGCTCCGCATCCGTATAGAGGGCGATCTCGCCCAACACGCTATCCAGGCTTGCCCCATCGGGCACCAGGGAAAGGAGCTCTTGGATGTTTTCCCGCCGTTCCTCGAAGGAGTCCCCCTCTTCGGCCTGGAGAAAGGCCTCGTACCCCATCTCGTTCAACACGTAGTCCACGGCCCCCGGCACGTCGTCGCGCCGCTGCCCCAGGGCCTCCATCGCGGCCCCCAGCTCCCGGGCCCCCTGGCGCCCCTTCCCCGTCAGCCCCGCCCCCTCTTCCGCCAGGCGACGCCAAACGTCCTCCGCCCGATTACCCCCTTCGGCCGCGAGCCAGGCCCCCAGGCGCTCCACCCCCCGGGCCCCGATCCCCCGGGGGGGAAGGTTGGCACACCGTCCCAGGGCCGCCCCGTCCCGGGGGTTTATCGCCAGCCGAAGAAAAGATATCACGTCCTTTATCTCCCGACGGTCGTAGAACGCCGTGCCCCGCACCACCCGATAGGGGATGCGCCGCTCGAAAAGGAGCTGCTCTATCCCCCGAGAGAGGGCATTCAGGCGATAGAGAATGGCCATGTCCCCATAGCGGTACCCCTGGCCCCGCAGGGCCTCAATCTCGCTGGCGATGAAAGAGGCCTCGTCCCGCTCGCTCTCTACCAGGAGCACCCGCACCGGTTCCCCCCGATCTCGGGCGGTCCAGAGGTTTTTTTTCGGGCGCTCGGCATTGCGGTCGATCAGCGCGTTGGCCGCATCCAGTATAACCCCCGAGGATCGATAGTTTTGGTCCAGCACCACCGTGCGAGACCGGGGAAAGTCCTGGGAAAAGCGCAGAATCATCCCCATGTCCGCCCCGCGCCAGCCGTAAATGGACTGATCCGGATCCCCCACCGCCACCAGCTGCTCTTTCCCCTCCACCAGCTTTCGGAGCGTAAGGTACTGGAGGCGATTCACGTCCTGGTATTCGTCCACCAACACCCAATCAAAAGCCCTCTGCTCCCGCTGGCGCACCTCTTCTTCCACGGTGAGCAGGTGTAACGGCAAGAGGAGAAGATCGTCAAAATCCAAGGCCCCCTGCTCTCGCAAACATTCCTGGTAGCGCCGGAAGAGGCGATTCAATGCGGGATCCATGGCGGGGGCCTCCAGGGTGCGCACCGAAGCCTCCCCCTTGGCGGAAGAAAGGCGTTCCAGGGCCCCCGAGGGATCGAGCCTCTGGGGATCGATCTCCAGCTCCGCCAAAAGATCTTTTACCAGCGCCCGGGAATCCTGGCGGTCGAAGATGGTAAAGCGCCGAGGCCACCCCCGGGCCTCCAGGGCGTCCCCGTGGCGCTGAAGGAAGCGCAGCCCGAAGGAATGAAACGTGGAGATCGCCATCTCCCCGGCGGATCCCCCCAGAAGACCTTCGATGCGATCCCGCATCTCCCGGGCGGCCTTGTTGGTGAAAGTCACCGCCAGGATCCTCCCGGGGGAAACCCCCTGCTCCACCAAGTAGGCCACCTTGTGGGCCAGAACCCGGGTCTTACCGCTCCCCGCCCCGGCCAACACCAACAAGGGGCCCTCGAGATGACAAACCGCCTCCCGCTGCACTGGATTGAGCCCTTCCAGGAGCTTTGATTCCCGGCGGGACGAGGGCCCCGCCACGCCGCCCCCTTCCCCCATCATTGTGGGGCCCCTCCGGGGGCCTTGGGCCGACGCTTTTCCGCCGCCCATCGTTCCAGCGCGGCGATCCAAGCCTCCATGCCCTCTCCCCGGGGAGCGGCCACCTCAAAGCGTTCCGTCCCCTCCTTCAGAAGGGCCACGTCGCCCCAGAAGCGCTCCCGGGAAAAGGGCACGTGGGGAAGGAGGTCCGTTTTCGTGAGCACCACCCCCCGGGCCTGCACGAAGAGGGAGGGGTACTTCAAGGGCTTGTCGTCCCCCTCGGCGGTGCTCGCCACCGCCACCTTGGCGTCTTCTCCCAAGTCGAACTCCGCCGGGCACACCAAGTTACCCACGTTTTCCACCACCACCAGATCCACCCCGTCCAGCGGCAGGGCCTCCAGCCCCCGGCGCACCAGATGGGCCTCCAGGTGGCACCCCCCCTGGGTGTTGATCTGCACCACGGGGATCTTCCGGGCGGCGATGCGGGCCGCGTCTCGGTCCGTGGCCACATCTCCCTCCACCACGGCACAGCGGAGAGAGGTGCGCCCCAGGGTGTGCTCCAGCAAAGTAGTCTTCCCCGCCCCCGGAGAACCGATAAGGTTGAGAAACAAGATCCCCCGGGAAGCCATCTCCCGGCGGATCTCCCCGGCAACCCTTTCGTCCCGGGCAAACACCGACTGGCGAATCTCCAGGCGCCGGGTCATGGCCGATCCCCCGCCCCGCCGCCCTCGCGGCCCTTTGTCATATTCATGGCATCTAACCCTCTTCTTCCACGTCCACCGATAGGATCTCCCACTCCAGACCGGAGATCATCTCTCCTCCGGGACCGCCGCAGGCGGGACACCGCCCCCCCAGAGGGACTTCCCCGCCGCACCCCACACACCGAAAGAGGGCGGGCACCTCCTCGAGCTCCAAGGCCGCCCCGGCGAGGGGCGTACCCGGGATCGCCCCCTGAAAGCAAAACTCCAGCACCTCGGGCACCACCTGCCTCAGGGCCCCCAGACGCAACCGCACCCCCTGGATCCGCCCCCACCCCTCTTGCCGGGCCCTCTCTTCCAGGGCGGTCACCAGGGACTCCACCAGGGACAGCTCATGCATGGCCCTCCCCCCCCTACCCATTCCTCCCACGCTACGACACGAGGGGGAGCCTCAGCCCCCCCTCCCCGTATGGCCCCCATTCAAGGACCCCCGACGTCGAAAGGCCCTTCGAAGCTACTTATCGGGCTGCAGGAGCCCATATCCTCCTTCGTGCCGCCGGTAGACCACGTTGGTCTCCCCACTGTCCGCATTGCGGAAGACAAAGAAGCTGTGCCCCAGAAGGTCCATCTGCATGGTGGCCTCCTCGGCGGACATGAGACGGAAGGGGAAGCGCTTCACCTTGACGATGGTGCCCTTCTCCCCGGCGCCCTCGTCCTCCGCAGGAAGGATGGATTCGATGTCGAAGGAGATCTCCGCCAGCGCTTCCTTCGTTCGCGAATGGTCCTTGAGGGCATCCTTGTGGCGCTTGATCTGCCGCTCAATGTTCTTCAAGGATTTCTCAAAGGCCTTGCGGATGTCCGGGGCGTAGTCCTCGCCCCTCATGATGATGCCATTCACATTCGAAGTGATCTCCACCACGAACATACCGCGCCGGTGCTGCACTTCCACCTGGGTGTCGAGAATCGGATCAAAGAACTTCTCCAGTTTCCCGAGTTTCTTTTCCATGACGTCGCGCACCACGTCGGGCAATTCCAGGTTTTTCAGCACGTAACGGATATCCATAAAAACCCCTCCCATCGTGTGGAGCCCATGCTTCCACTGCTCCCCATTCTACCACAAACCGGCGAAAGCCGCACCACTGACCGCCCCCCGATCCTGTCTTCCCTCGGAAAAACATCTCCGTTCTCGCTGACATCACGGCAAAAGGATATCGCAAGGCAGGGCCTTCTCCTCCGAAAGAAAGGCCTAAAGCGGTGGCGCCGAGGGCCCCCTCTGGGCTATAATCCTTCCAGAATCTCTCCCAAGGAGGCTGGTGTTCAGTGAAATTATCCCATCGCGCCCTTCGCATGGAACCCTCCGCCACCCTGGCCGTGGCGGGCAAGGCCAAGGCCCTGGCGGCCCAAGGGAAAAGCGTCATCTCCTTCGGGGCGGGGGAACCCGACTTCGCCTCTCCCCCCAGCGCCCTGACGGCGGCCCAAGAGGCCATGGCCCAAGGCAAGACCCATTATACCGCCAGTTCGGGCATCCCCGAGCTCAAAAAAGCCGTGGCGGCGTACTATCAGGAACGTTTCGGCCTCACCTACGCCCCCAAGCAAATCCTGGTGGGAGCCGGGGCCAAGCCCCTGCTCTACGAGGCCCTGGGATGCCTGGTGAACCCCGGAGACGAGGTGATCATCCCCGCCCCCGCCTGGGTAAGTTACCTGGAGCAGGTAAATCTCTTCGAGGGAAAACCCGTGGTGGTGGAAACGGCCCCCTCGGGGTACCTTCCCACCCTGGAGGCCCTGGAAAAGGCCGTCACGCCCCGCACCGTGGGCCTGCTGCTCAACTCCCCCTGCAACCCCACGGGACAGGTCTACGGCGAAGAGCTCCTGCGGGGCATCGGGGAGCTGGCGGAACGGCATAACCTGTGGATCATCTGGGACGAGATCTACGAACGCCTGGTCTACGGCGACGCCCGCCACATCAACCCCCTGGAGCTCCTCCCCCACCTCGCCCCCCGGGTGCTGCTGGTGAACGGGGTGAGCAAGGCCTTCGCCATGACGGGGTGGCGCATCGGCTACGCCCTGGGCCCCGAAGCCCTCATCACCAAGATGGACGAGTTCCAGGGACACCTCACCTCCAACGCCTGCTCCGTGGCCCAGTGGGCCTCTCTGGGGGCGCTCCAAGGGGCCGAGGCCGACGTGGTGCGCATGCACCAGGCCTTCGCGTCCCGTCGGGAACTCATGATGTCCCGCCTCCGGAGTATGCCCCACATCAGCTTCCCCGAGCCCCGGGGAGCCTTTTACGTGTTGGTGGACCTGCGAAGCTGCCTGGGGCTCCAGAGCGCCACCCGAAGGCTCGATGACGACAGCGCCTTCTGCGAGGCCCTGCTGGAAGAAGAGCTCGTGGCGGCGGTGCCGGGGAGCGCCTTTCTGGCCCCGGGACATCTGCGGCTCTCCTACGCCAACGCCACGGAGGAGATCACCGAAGGCATGAACCGGCTGGAGCGCTT
>CALMLW010000352.1 GCA_937868015.1 uncultured Synergistaceae bacterium
CGAGGACTTGTGGGGCCCTTAGTGGGCGAGGAGGAGCGGGGTCATGACCAAGTTTGTGTTCATCACCGGCGGGGTGGTCTCTTCGCTGGGCAAGGGTATCACAGCGGCCTCCCTGGGCGTGCTGCTCAAGCGCCGGGGCTTTCGGGTGTCCATCATGAAGCTGGACCCCTACATCAACGTGGACGCGGGGACCATGAATCCCTTCCAGCACGGCGAGGTCTTCGTCACCGACGATGGGGCGGAGACCGACTTGGATTTGGGGCACTACGAGCGTTTCATCGACGAGTCTCTTTGTTCGGACAACAGCGTCACCACGGGGAGCATCTACTCCTCGGTCATCGCCAAGGAACGCCAGGGGCGCTACTTGGGGGCCACGGTCCAGGTGATTCCCCACGTGACCACGGAGATCCAGGAGCGAATCCTCAAGGTGGCCGAAGGGAAAGACGTCCTCATCGCCGAGATCGGCGGCACGGTGGGGGACATCGAGGGATTGCCCTTTCTGGAAGCCATTCGACAGTTTCCCACCCGGGTGGGGAGGGAGAACGTCCTATACTGCCACGTGACCCTCGTGCCCTACATCGCCGTGGCGGGAGAGATGAAGACCAAGCCCACCCAGCACAGCGTGAACGAACTTCGGAGAATAGGCATCCAGCCGGACATCATCGTCTGCCGATCCCAGTACGCCTTGGAAGAAAGCATCAAAGACAAGATCGCCCTCTTTTGCAGCGTGGCCAAGGAAGCCGTGGTGGAGGAAGTGGACGCCCGGTCCATATACCAGGTCCCCCTGAGCCTCTATGAAGGGGGGGTGGATACCCTGGTGCTACGCCACCTAGGCCTCCCCTCCGACCAATCTCCCCGGTTGGACGACTGGCGGGACTACATGGGGCGCTTGGAATCTTCCCCCACCGTGGAGATCGCCATGGTGGGAAAGTACATGAGCCATAAAGACGCCTACCTCAGCGTGGTGGAAGCTCTGACCCACGCGGGGAACCATAACGGAGTGAAGATTCAGCTGCGCCCCATCGAGGCCGAAGATGTGGAAGAGAGGGGATCTGCGGTGCTGGCGGGGGTTTCGGGCATCTTGGTCCCCGGAGGCTTCGGCTCCCGAGGCATCGAGGGGAAAATTGCTGCGGCGTCCTTCGCCCGGAGGGAGAAGATCCCCTACTTTGGCCTCTGTCTTGGCATGCACGTGGCGGTGGTGGAATTTGCCCGGAATGTCTGTGGCATTGCGGCGGCCCACAGCTCCGAGATAGATCCCGGCACGCCCAATCCGGTGATCCATCTCATGGAGGAACAGCGCCGAGTGTCTGACCTCGGCGGCACCATGCGCCTGGGGGGGTACGCCTGTGAGCTCCTGGAGGGGAGCATCGCCCGGCGGGCCTACGGAGAACCCCAGATTCGGGAACGGCATCGGCACCGCTACGAGTTCAACAACGACTACCGGGAACGCTTCGAGAAGGCGGGGCTCCGGCCATCGGGGTTTTGCGT
>CALMLW010000353.1 GCA_937868015.1 uncultured Synergistaceae bacterium
CCCGGGGCGAAGGGTGGAGTCGGGGCGGCGGGACGGGGGGCGCTCTTCGGCTATGGCAGGCTAAAAAAGCCGACGGGAAGGTGCGTGCTCTTCGGCCGTGCGCCCATCGGTGGTGGGGACTCCCGGCGGTGCGGCCACCATGGCCATGGGTTGTAGGGGCGAAAAATACGTTCGCCCCTACAATAATCCCGTCGGCGGGGGGGCGGATCTTGCGCTTTCTGGTAAAATGGCCTCCGAGGGGCAGAACACACCGGGACTGGGAGGCTCACGGGAGATGGGAAACGAAACGATTTTTTTCGTCACGGTACTGGCAAATTTCGGAGGGATCCTCTTGGCCTATCGGCTCTGGGGCAAGACGGGGCTCTTTTGTTGGGTGGCCCTGGCTTCCGTCATCGCCAACATCGAGGTGGTGAAGACCGTGTCGCTCTTTGGCCTGGTGGCCACGTTGGGCAACGTGATCTACGGCACCACGTTCCTCGCCACGGACATCCTTTCGGAAAACCATGGGCGCCAGGACGCCCGCACCGCAGTGGGGATCGGGTTTTTCAGCCTGGTGGTCTTCACGGTGCTCATGCGGCTTACCCTGCTTTTTCGCCCCGACGCCTCAGACTTCGCCTCCCCCGCCCTGGAAACGATCTTTACCCTCCTGCCCCGCCTGGCGGTGGCGAGCCTTCTGGCCTATCTGGTCTCCCAATTTCACGACGTGGAGGCCTATCACTTCTGGTGGCGCCGTTTTCCTGGGGTGCGTTTTCTCTGGCTGCGAAACAACGGCAGCACCTTGGTGTCCCAGGCCCTGGACACGCTGATCTTCGTGGGGGTGGCCTTCTGGGGGGTCTTTCCGCCGGAGGAGCTGGGGCAGATTTTCTTGAGCACCTACCTCATCAAGGCCCTGGTAGCCCTCTGTGACACGCCCTTTATCTATCTGGCCCGGCGCTGGCGGGACACGGGAAAGGTCGCGACCGAGGTCGAAGGAGACCCCTCTTATGCGCCTTCCTGACGAAAAAGCCTTTCTGCCCCGTTTGGGGATCCTGCTGCTGACCCTGGGGGTGCTCTACTTCTGGAAGCTGGGATCCCACGGGTTGCTTGAGCCCGACGAGGGGCGCTACGGCGAAATCCCCCGGGAAATGATCGAGACGGGGGATTGGACCACCCCCCGGCTCAACTATGTGAAGTACTTCGAGAAACCTGTGCTGCACTACTGGCTCACCGCCGGAGCTTTTCGGCTTTTGGGGGAGACGGAATTCGCCTCCCGGGTGGTGCCCGCCCTGGCCTCTTTGGGGGGTGCCGGGGCGGTGGCGCTCTTTGGGGCATCGCTCTGGGGGCCCCGGGGGGGGATCGCGGCGGGGGCGGTGCTGGGGAGCTCCCTTTTGTGGTTTGCCTCAGCCCACATTAACATCACAGACATGACGCTGACGTTTTTCCTGACCCTCTCTCTGCTGGGGTTCCATCGGGCCATGACGGGGTCTCGGGGGTGGCTCGCGCTCTTCTACGGGGGGGCAGCCCTGGCGACTTTGGCCAAGGGGCTCATCGGGGTGGTGCTCCCCGGGGCGGTGATCTTTTGGTGGATCGTGTTAACCCGCCGATGGGAGTACGTCCGCCGGGGGTTTTCCTTTGCGGGAGTGCTTTTCTTCTTCACCCTGGCTTCTCCGTGGTTTTTGGCGGTAATCCGGGCTAACCCCGAATTTTTCTGGTTCTTTTTTGTCCACGAGCACTTTTTGCGCTACACCACCATGGTCCACGGACGCTTCGAGCCCTGGTGGTTTTTCCTGCCCATTCTGGCGGTGGGATTTTTGCCGTGGACCGGCATGGCCCTGGCCGCCCTGGGAAAGGCCCTAAAAGGAGAGGGCGAGGGGCGTGCCGATGGGGAAAATCTGCTCTTTATGTTGCTCTGGTTCGCCGTGATCTTGGTCTTTTTCTCCCTATCACGGTCGAAGCTGGTACCTTATATCCTGCCAGCGATGCCCCCCCTGGCGCTGCTGACCGGATGGGCCCTGGCCCAGCCTCCGGCTCTGGGGCGACGGCGATCCCTCCTCTGGGGAGTGGGGCTTTCGACGCTTTTCATGCTTCCCCTGGCCCTGGCCCTGGGGGTCTACCCTTTTTTCCAGGACAAGTACGATCCTTCCCGGCTCCTGGCCCTGGGACTGCCCTGGGGAGGGGTTCTTCTGGGGGGGGTGCTGCTCCTCTGGTGGGCCCTGGTCCGTCGTCCCTGGGCCTTGGGAGGGATACTTCTGGGGGTGGCCCTGGTGCAGGGGGCGGCGATGAAGCCGGTGTTCAGCTTTTACGGGGAGATCATCTCCGCCCGAGGGCTGGCGTCGACGGTGGCGGCGCACCGGCAGCCGGGGGACGGGGTGGCCAACGTGGGAGAATATCACCAGGGGCTACCCTTTTACCTGAAGCAGCGGGTTCTTTTGGTGAATTATTACGGGGAGCTGGCCTTTGGAGCTTCTCAGGACCGGGCCGGGGAGTGGTTTATTTCTTCGGCGGACTTCCGTCCCCGGTGGGAAGGGAACGGGGGGATGATCCTGGTGGCCCCCCGGGAGGCGTATGAGGATCTGGTGCGGGGGGGCTTTCCCCCCGGGCGTTTTCTGGGGGAGGATCAGGGGCAAGTGGTGGTGAGAAATCGGTAGGCGTTGTCGGGGCGGATGGGCACAAATTCCGTTTGTAGGGGCGAAAAATACGCTCGCCCCTACGGTGATATTTCGTTAACATTTTGAGGCAGGTTTCGGTAGGGAGCATCCGGGAGTTCAAAAAGAGCCGACTAGAAGTCGGCGCTCCCGGCTTGCGTCCAGTGGTTTTCGCGAAAGGGTTGCGTTGGTGGGGCGACCGATGGCTGAAAAAAGAGCCGGCTGGAAGGCGTGCGCTCCCGGCCAGTTGGAAGGTGAGCATCCCTAGCTGGGGCTCCTGCCAATTGTCGGAGCGAAAAATGCAATTGCCCCACAGCCGATACACCGATAGGCGCGAGTTTCGCGTGTAGGGGTTGTAGGGGCGAAAAATACGCTCGCCCCTACGGTGGTGTTATTTTTCATGTCTATGAAGACATCCATGATCCACGAGAGGAAGGCGGTTTCTTGTGTCCACGGAACCTCGGGACCCCGCATCGGCACCGCTGCTGTCGGTGGTCATTCCCGTTTATAACGAGGAGGAATCCCTGCCCCGGCTTTTCCCCCGGCTGATGCCCGTACTGGAGGCGCTGCAAAAGCCCTATGAGGTCATTTTCGTCAACGACGGTAGCCGGGACGGATCCCTGGGGCTTCTTCTGGCACACCGGGATCGGTTCCCCCACTGCGTCCGGGTGCTGGATTTTAACGGAAATTTCGGTCAGCACATGGCCATTCTGGCGGCCTTTGAAAACTCCCGGGGGCGGTACCTCATCACCATGGACGCCGATCTGCAGAATCCGCCGGAGGAGATCCCCCGAATTCTGGCGGAGCTGGAGGCGGGGCACGACGTGGTGGGCACATACCGGGAAAATCGGCACGATCCCCTCTTCCGCAAGGTGGCGTCCCGCATCGTCAATAAGTTTACAAACCGCATCACCGGCCTGGGACTAAAGGACTACGGCTGCATGCTCCGGGGATACGACCGCCGGGTGGTGGATTACATCAATCAGTGTCAGGAGACCACCACCTTTCTCCCGGCCCTGGCCCGAAAGTTCGCCACCCATCCGGTGGAGATCGCCGTGGGGCACGCGGAGCGAGAGCAGGGGGCGTCGAAGTACGGCCTGTACCGCCTGATCCGGCTGAATTTTGACCTCATGACGGGCTTCTCTCTGGTGCCCCTCCAGGCGGTGACCATGCTGGGGACGCTGGTTTCCTTCTTGAGCTCGGTCTTCGCGGTCTTTCTGCTCCTGAGGCGTCTGGTGTTGGGTCCCGAGGTGGAGGGGGTTTTCACGCTCCTGGCTCTGAACTTTTTTCTCATGGGAATCACGCTGCTTTCCATCGGCATCGCGGGGGAATACGTGGGGAGAATCTATCTGGAGGTGCGGCGACGCCCCCGTTTTCTGATCCGAAAGATCTACGACGACGCGAAGGATCCCCTCTCTCCGGGAGGAGATCGCCGTGGCTGAGGTGCGGAGCTTTCCTCCGGCGGGGCGACGACCCCGGGTGGTGCTTTTGGCCTACAGCGAGGTGGGGGTGCGGTGTCTGGAGACCCTCTGCGCCCTGGGGGCTTCTGTGGTGGCGGTCTTCACCTACCGGGACGATCCCCACGAGGAGATCTGGTTCCGATCGGTGGCCGACGGGGCCCGTGCGGCGGGCATTCCGGTGCTCTTTGAAAGCCTGCGCTCCCCGGAAGGGCGGGAGTTGCTGCAAGGGTTGGCCCCCGATCTACTTCTTTCGGCGTACTATCGGGACATGATCGCTCCGGAGGTGCTGGCCCTGCCCCCCGGCGGAGCGTTCAACGTCCATGGCTCCCTTCTCCCCCGCTACCGGGGTCGGGCGTGCATCAACTGGGCCATTCTGCGGGGAGAGACGGAGACGGGGGCCACGCTCCACGAGATGGTGGCCCGTCCCGACGCGGGGGACGTGCTGGATCAGGAGGGGGTGTCCATCACCTTTGAGGACACCGCTCTGTCGGTGTCCCTCAAGGTGGCCGACGCCGCCGCCCGGATCCTCGCCCGCACGTGGCCTCTGGTGGAAGGGGGCACGGCCCCTCGCTTTCCCCAGGATGCTTCCCGGGCCTCCTCCTTCGGCCGCCGGGGCCCTGAAGATGGTCGGATGCACTGGGAGCTCTCCGCCCGGGAGCTCTACGATCTGGTGCGGGCGGTGACCCACCCCTGGCCCGGAGCGTTCTTTCCTCTTGGGGAAAAGAAGATCCTTGTCTGGCGGGCTTTTCCCGAAGAGGGGGAAGAAATATCGCCGGGAGAAGTGCTCTCGGTGGCTCCCCTGCGGGTGGGCACCGGCCGGGGCGTGCTGCGTCTGGACCGGGTGCAGGAGGAGGGCGACGAAGAGCGGGACGGCAACGTCTGGGGGGCGACACATCTGCACACCGGAGAGCGGCTAGATGCGTAAAAGTTCTGAAAAAGAGCCGGACTGAAACCGGAAAGGACGGAGACGCGAGTGCTCCGAAAGGGGAATGCCGGCATGAGAGGTGGATACGATGATCACAAGCCTCCGGCTGAAAAATTTTCTTTCGTACGGCCCCGAGGGAGAGACCGTGCCCCTGGGAGCATTGAACGTTCTCATCGGACCTAACGGCTCGGGAAAATCCAATCTGATTGAGGGCATCGCCCTGCTGCAATCGGCTCCTTCGCGGCTGGACACGCCGATCCGAGAAGGGGGCGGCGTGCGGGACTGGTTGTGGAAGGGGACGAAAGAAATCCCCACAGCCACCATAGAGGCCCTTGTGGAACTTTTCCCCGGCACCGAGGGGAAACTTCCCCTGCGGTACCGCTTGGATTTCACCGCATCGGGGGGGCGGTTCGAGATCACCGATGAACGCATCGAGAGCACCGCGCCGTGTTCCGGACACGACGGGCCTTTTTTCTACTACCGGTACGAAGAAGGGCATCCTGTGCTCAGCGTGCGCGACCCGGAAGACGAGAAACGCTGGTGGCGGACGCTGCGTCGGGAGGATGTCGACCCGTCACGGTCCATTCTCGCCCAGCGTCAGGACCCCGATATCTATCCGGAAATCACGCGTCTGGGAGAAGTCTTCGGACGCATGCGCATCTACCGCGACTGGTCTTTGGGGCGTTACACGCCGCCCCGTCTCCCCCAACCCGCCGATCTGCCCAATGGGTGGCTTGAGGAGAATGGGCGTAATCTGGGGCTGGTGCTCAACCGCCTACGGCGGGACAGCGGCGCCAAGAGTCGGCTGCTGGAGATGTTCCGCGCCGTCTACGCCGAGGCGGAGGATTTCGACGTCATGGTCGAAGGGGGCACCGTGCAGGTCTTCGTGCAGGAGGGACGATTTTCTGTTCCCGCCACAAGGCTTTCCGACGGCACGTTGCGTTATCTTTGTCTTCTGGCGGTTCTCTGCGACCCCACCCCACCCCCTCTTGTCTGCATTGATGAACCGGAAATTGGGCTACACCCGGACCTGATCAATCACGTCGCAGACGCCCTACGCCTGGCCGCCGAGAGAACGCAGATTGTGGTGACAACCCATTCCACCGGTCTGGTAGACGCCTTCACGAACACGCCGGAGGTCGTCCTGGTCTGCGAAAAAGAAAACTTTCACACCTCCGTCCACCGCCTTGACGAGGGGGCGCTACGCCCGTGGCTCCAACAGTACGGCCTGGGGCACCTCTGGACCAGCGGCGAGATCGGAGGAAACCGATGGTAGTCAAGCTGTACGTCGAGGGCGGAGGAGATTCGGAAAGACTCCACCGGCGCTGCCGAGAAGGGTTCCGTGTGTTTTTGGAGCGGGCAGGGCTGAAGGGACAAATGCCCCGCATTGTGGCGTGCGGCGGGCGCCAAGCCGCCTACGAAAGATTCCGCGTGGCCTGCGACGCGCACCAGGAAACGGCTCTGTTGTTGATCGACAGCGAGGAAAAAGTTTCCGGACACTCTCCTTGGGAGCACCTCCGACGGGAAGGTTTTTTTCCCCCCTGCCACACCAACGACGACCACTGTCACCTCATGGTGGTCTGTATGGAGTCATGGTTGCTGGCCGATCACGAGACCCTCTCTCGATTTTTTGGCCCCGGGTTCAACGCCGGGGCCTTACCGCAGCGGGGAAATGTGGAACGTCTCTCAAAAAAAGAAGTCTATGAAAGCCTGCGAAAGGCCAGCGCCCACTGTAAAACAAAGGCCCCCTACGACAAGGGGGAGCACTCTTTCCCCCTCCTCCTGCAGATTGACCCGGAGAAAGTTTCGTCGGCGAGTCCCTGGGGGGCAAGGTTTCTCCATGTGCTGAGAAATATCGCGAAAAAAGACGGGGGCTGACCGGAGTCTCTTTGGCGCAGAAAGCCCCTTGGCACACCGTCCGTTCCCTCGCCGACGTTTTAGGCTATGGGACGTCATTTTTCAGGAGGTATACCGTGAAAATTCTTATTCTCGGCGTCAACGGCTTCATCGGAAGTCACCTGAGCGAGCGGCTCTTGGCTGATCCCCAGTGGGAGGTGACGGGGTTCGATCTGGCGGGGGATTATGTGGCCCGGTGGGCCCACCACCCGCGATTTACCTTCCGCCAGGGGGACATTTTTCGGGAAGATGCCTGGCTCGCGGAGGCGGTGGCGGCATCGGACGTGGTGTTTCCCCTGGCGGGGGTGGCAAAACCCGCTCTCTACGTGAAACGCCCCCTGTACGTCTACGAGCTGGACTATGAGCAAAACGTGAAAATCGCCCGGCTGTGCGCCGAGCACGGCACCCGGATCATCTTTCCCTCCACCTCCGAGGTCTACGGCATGAGCCCCCACCGGGAGCTGAAGGAGGACGAGAGCCCCCTGGTGCTGGGGCCCATCGCCGCTTCCCGATGGATCTACAGCTGCTCCAAGCAGATGATGGACCGGGTGCTCGCCGCCTTGGGCCAGGAGCGGGGGCTGCGGTACTCCTGCTTCCGCCCCTTCAACTGGATGGGGCCCCGCCTGGACACCTTCGACGACGCGGCCCGCCACGAGGCCCGGGCCGTGACCCAGATGCTCTACGACATGATCCACGGGCGCCCCGTGGTGCTGGTCAATGGCGGAGCCCAGCGCCGGAGCTTCACCCACGTGGACGACGGCATCGATGGTCTTTTGGCCATCCTGACCCAGGAGGAGCGAGCTCAGGGGCAGATTTTTAACCTGGGAAATCCGGACAACAACGCCTCCATCCGGGAGCTGGCCCTGGCGGTGCGGGACGCCCTGAAAGAGCACCCCGCCTGGCGGGCCGTCGCCGAGGCCGCCGTGCTGGAGGATCGCCCCGCCGCCGCATACTACGGCCCGGGATACGAGGACGTGGACGACCGGCGGCCTTCGGTGGCCAAGGCCCGGGAACTTTTGGGGTGGGTGCCCCGGATCGGCTTTACCGAAACGGTGCGCCGCACCGTGGCGAGCATCCTGGAAACGACCCCATGCCCACCCTCTGCGTAAAGATCGACGTGGACACCCTCTCGGGACACCGGGAGGGGGTGCCCGCCCTGTTGCGGCTCTTCGACCGGCTGGAGCTTCGGGCGTCGTTTTTCTTCTCCCTGGGGCCGGACAACTCCGGCAAGGCCCTGCGGCGGATCTTCCGTCCGGGATTTCTGGCGAAGATGCGGCGCACCAAAGCGGTGTCCACCTACGGATGGCGGACGGTGCTTTCGGGGACCCTTCTCCCCGCTCCACTCATTGTTCCCTCCGCGCCGGAGCCCCTCCGGGACGCGGTGACGTCGGGGCACGACTGCGGAGTGCACGCCTGGGACCATGTGGCGTGGCAGGACACCCTGCTTTCCACTTCCCCTGTCCGGCTTCGGGAGGATTTTGACCGAGCTCTGGAGCTTTTTGCCCGGGTGGCGGGGCGCGAAGCCCAAAGCTGTGCCGCCCCGGGGTGGCAGACCAGCGCCGAGAGTCTCATGATGCAGGAGCGGTACCGGTTTGCTTACTGCAGCGACGTCCGCACGGGGGAGCCCTTTCTGCCCCAGGTGGGGACCGCCGTACTCCGCACGCCCCAGATGCCCACCACGCTCCCCACGCTGGACGAGATCTACGGCGCTCCGGGGCTTTCGGAAGAAGGGGTGATTGATCTTTATCTGGACCACCTTTCCCGGGGGAACCTCCACATCCATACCGTCCACGCAGAGATGGAGGGGGGGGCCCACCTTCCCCTTCTGGAGGAACTTCTGCGGCGGGCCCGGGACCGGGGATTTGTCTTTTGTACCCTGGGGGACGTGGCAGCGACGTTGGATCGGCGAACCCTCCCCGTGTACCCCGTGGTGCAACGCCCCATTGAGGGGCGGGCGGGAACGGTGAGCATGCCGTGGAGGTCACCCCGGAGGGCCGGGGAGTTTTAAGGAAGTATGGGGGCGAAAAATACGCTCGCCCCTACAAATCTAGCTCGTGCCCGTCCGCGGAATGGTGGAGCGAAAGGTTTTTCGCCCCTACGAATTAAACCCGTGATCATCCGCCGGAACGGTGAGGATAAACAGATTTTTCGCCCCTACAAGTTAAACATGCAATCATCCGTGGAAACGGCGGGGATGATCCATTTTCCGCCCCGGCAATATCGAACCCGCGCACCTACCTCTTGCGGTGAGGGACCTATGGCCCCGGGTACCCCACGCCGTCGTAGGCAAAGCCCCGAGCCCGGGCCTCCGAGGGTTCCACCAGGTTGCGCAGATCCACCAGGGCAAGGGCGGCCATGAGCCCCCGGGCCCGCTCCAGGTCCAGGTTGCGGTACTCGTTCCACTCCGTGGCGAGGACCACTGCGTGGGCCCCGGTGAGGGCCTCGAACTCGCTGGCGCAGTAGGCCACCCGGTCTCCCAGGATCTTCCGGGCGTTCTCCAGGGCCTTGGGGTCGTGGACCCGCACCCGGGCCCCCCGGCGCAGCAGCTCCTCGGCGATGACCAGCGCGGGGGACTCTCGGACGTCGTCGGTGCCCGCCTTGAAGGCCAATCCGAGAAGGGCCACGGTGCGCCCCACCAGAGGGCCCACGAGCCGCTCCACCTTTTCCGCCATGCGGGCCTTGTGGGCCTCGTTGGCCCGGATGACCTCGCGGATCAGGGTCATGTCCGCCCCGCACCGCTCCCCCGTCCGGACCAGGGCGATGGTGTCTTTGGGAAAGCACGACCCCCCGTACCCCGGCCCCGCCTGGAGGAAGAGGGGGCCGATGCGGCTGTCCATGCCGAGGCCCTTGGCCAGGGTGGCCACGTCGGCCCCCACACACTCCGCCAACTGGGACATCTGGTTCATGAAGGTAATTTTTGTGGCCAGAAAGCCGTTGCTGGCGTATTTGATGAGCTCGGCGGTCTCCCAGCTACAGAAGAGAAAGGGCGTTTCGTCCAGGTGGCGTGACCGGTACACCGAGCGGAGGATGGCGGTGGCCCGGGGAGACTCCCCGCCGATGACCACCCTTTCGGGGTTGAAAAAGTCATACACCGCCCTCCCCTCTCGGAGGAATTCGGGGTTGGAGACCACGTCCACCTCCACGGGGGCCGCCAGGTCCCGGAGGAGACGGGCGATCCTCCGATTGGTTCCCACAGGCACGGTGGATTTGATCACCACCACCTTGTAGTCCGCGCAGCATCGGCCGATGAGCCGGGCTACGGCCTCCACCTGGGATAGGTCAGGATCCCCCCCGGGACCCTCCGGGGTGCCCACGGCGATGAACACCAGGCGGGACGACCGCACCGCCGCCTCCACATCGGTGGAAAAGGACAGACGGCCGTTGCGGAGGTTTCGCTCCAGATATTCCTCCATGGCCTGCTCGTAGATGGGGGAAACCCCCCCCTGGAGCTTAGCCACTTTTTCGGGGTCCACATCCACCCCCACCACGCTGTTGCCAAAATCCGCCAACCCCACCGCCGCCACGAGCCCCACGTAGCCCGTGCCGATCACCGCGATGCGTTCCGCCATGCTCTCTCCTCCTTGGCCCGCCTCACCGGTGAAGGGGCGGGCGTGGTGCCGCGAACTAGAAAAATCGGCAAAAATCCCCGCGCCGAAGAATCCTTCGCCGCGAAGGCCTCCGGGTCCTTAGTCGCCGAAGCAGCTCCCCCCGATGAACTCCCGCAAGATGGACGTATTGGGCACGTTGTCCGCCGGGATCACAGGCACGAAGCGGAGCATGGACAAAAGCCTCTGGGCCTCGCCGAAGGCCAGAGAGCTTTCGGGCACCGTGCGAAGCAAGGGCTCGGCGTACCCCCGAAGGACGGAGAGCTCGTAGACCAACACGGTGTTAAACAGGGCGTCCGCCCGATCTTGAAAGGGGAAAATGTGTTTGAAGGCCCCTCGGGTCACGGAGGGCCACTGCAAAATGGTGTTTTCGGGGGACTTGCCCCGGGTACGGTGATCTCGCACCATACGTCGCAAGAAGCGGTTGTCCGTGGTGCTCGTCCGGGTGTGGCGATCAAGGCTCACCCCCGTGAGGGGCGACACGAAGATGCCGTACTTGAGGTCCTCCGGCACGGCCTCCGTGAGGCGATCGTTCAGGCCATGAATGCCCTCGATGATGAGGATGTCTTTGGGCCTCAAACGGAGCTTCCTCCCCGGGGTCCTTTTGCCCAAAAGAAAGTCGAAGCGCGGAAGCTGGACCTCGTCCCCCGCCAGAAGCCTCTGGAGATGGGAGTTAAGGAGCTCCAGGTCCAGGGCATTGATGTCTTCGAAGTCGTACTGCCCCTCTTCGTCCCGGGGGGTGCGCTCCCGGTCCACGAAGTATTCGTCCAGCGAAAGGGCCACGGGGTGGAGCCCCGAAAGTTGCAACTGCACCCGAAGCCTTCGGGAGGCCGTGGTCTTTCCCGACGCCGAGGGTCCCGCCATACACACCAGGCGCACGGACTTACGCCGGACGATCTCCTCGGAGACCAGGGCCAAACGCCGGGCGTGAAAGGCTTCGGAAACCATGATGATATCCACGGTCTTATCCTCCGCCACCTGCTCGTGGAGGCTCGCCATGGTGCCCACGTCCAGGATGTCCAGCCATTCTCCGTACTCCCGAAAGACGTCCACCAGCCTGGGAGTGGCTTGAAAATCCGGCAGGGAAAAGGGCGAGTGGATGGTGGGAAAGCGGAGCACCATGCCCGGAGCATAGGAGATGAGGTCAAAAAGCGGCACGGCCCCCGAGGAAGGGGCCAAGGGGGCATAGTAAAAGCCAAACCGCCCCTGGCAGGAATAGAGCTCCACGGGGTCCTGCACGGCCCATTGAAGAAGCCGGGCCTTATCGTCGTTTCCCTGGGCCTCGAAGATCCTCCGGGCCTTGTCCAAAGACACCACGGATCGGCGGATGGGGATGTTTTGATCCACCAGATCCCGCAGGGCCTGGCGGATGCGAGCCACCTGGTCGGCGCTGGCGGGGCCGCAGGAAAGCTCACAGTAGTAGGCATTACTGATGGAGTGCCGAATGGAGATCTGGCATCCCAGGGCCTGACGGCAGGCCAACACCAGGAGAAAACTCAGGGTACGACGATAGACCTCCATACCCTCGAAGGAGGAGGCGTCCACCAGCTCCACCGTCGCGTCCTCGTCGATGATCCAATCCAAAGACCTCAGGTAACGGTTCACCCGCCAGGCCACCACCTCGCGGCGCCCCTCGATGCCCAGCTCTCGCAACACATCGGGCCCCGACAAAGGTATTTCGGAGGAAATGCGCCGCCATCCCACCACATCCACGTAAAAACCCACGGTGTCCCACGCTCCTTCATCCCCGCTCTGGGGCCGCCGCTGGAAGTCCGGGCATTATAGTAGCGCATTTGTCGTGCCAAAGCACTCCGCTAGGGCCCTTTTTCCCCTCCCGGGGCAAATTTTTCTCTGCGATAATCTTAGGCGGTGACGATGCCCCCTTCGGCGCGTGCCGCAGAGGGCTATGGGGAAGGGGTCGAAGAAGTAAGACTCTGGGGGTGATGGGCTTGGGTAAAGGGAGGGAAAAGAACTCTAAAACGGGCCAAGAAAGATTTCGATAAAAAGGGGGCGCCCAGGGCTAAAAGAACCTCGCCTAGGGGAAGCGCCCCCAAAAGGGCAAGTCAGTCCGCCAGGTCCAGCAGGGGGAGGATCGTGGCCATGTCCTTGTCTCCCCGCCCCGAGAGATTCACCAGCACCGTCTTTTCCGGGGATAGGGTCGGGAGGAGCTTCAGGGCATAGGCCAGGGCGTGGGAGCTCTCCAGGGCGGGGATGATCCCTTCGAGGTGGCACAGGGTCTGGAAGGCTCCCACCGCCTCCTGGTCCGTCACCGTGACATACTCCCCCCGGCGGGAGTCCTTGAGGAAGGCATGCTCGGGCCCCACCCCGGGATAGTCGAGCCCTGCGGAGATGGAGTACACCGGGGCGGGCTCACCTTGGCCGTCGGTGAGCACGTAGCTCCGGAAGCCGTGGATCACCCCCGGAGACCCCATGGTTAGGGTGGCGGCATGATCCCCAGGGGTGAGCCCCCGTCCAGCGGGCTCCACCCCCACGATTCGCACGGCGGCATCGTCTAGAAAGGCCGCAAAGAGGCCGATGGCGTTGCTTCCTCCCCCCACGCAGGCCACGGCGTAGTCGGGCAGACGCCCCTCGCGCTCCAGGAATTGCCGCCGGGCTTCCCGGCCGATGACGCTTTGGAAAGATCGCACCATGACGGGATAGGGGTGGGGTCCCACGGCGGACCCCAGAAGATAAAAGCTCTCCGGGCGTTCCACATAGGCTCGGAGGGCGACGTCCACCGCCTCTTTCAGGGTCTTTTGCCCCTCCTGCACCGCCACCACCTTGGCCCCCAGGGCCTTCATGCGGGCCACGTTGGGGGCCTGGCGATCCACGTCCACCGCCCCCATGTACACCGTACACTTCATTCCCATGAGGGCCGCCACGGTGGCGCTGGCGGTGCCGTGCATCCCCGCCCCCGTCTCGGCAATGAGCTCCTTCCGCCCCATGCGTTTCGCCAATAGGGCCTGCCCCAGGGCGTTATTTATCTTATGGGCCCCGGTGTGGTTCAGGTCCTCTCGCTTGAGGAAGAGACGCCCCCCACCGTACTTCCGGGAAATGTTGCCACAGAAAGTCAGGGCCGAGGGGCGCCCCACGTAGTCTCGCAGTAGCTCCGTGAGCTCTTCGGCAAAGGCCGGATCCCTCAGGGCCTCCTCGTAGGCCCGTTCCAATTCATCCAACCGGGGCTGTAGCCCGGGGGGCACAAAGCTGCCGCCGTACTCTCCGAAAAAACCCTTCTGGCTCGCCTTGGCTGTGCTCGTCATGCTCCTCTTCCTCCTCTGGGGTATTTAAAAAAAGCTAAAGGGGCTCCCCACGGAAGCCCCTCATCGCTCGGTGAATAAAGAAAAGGGGCTGCGTATGCGTCATCCGCACCGCAGCCCCGAAAAGACAAACGGGAACGGCGGTGGCGCTAGGGGCGCCACCACCAAAGGCCTTCTTGGACGAAACAGTAAGAGCTCGTCGTAGTATCCATGTTCGCACCATACCACCTCAGGACGTCGACGTCAACCCCCCGGCCCGCCATGAGCGCCAGGTGCGATGTCGAAGCGCCCCGGACCTCCGCCGGGAAAGGGCGGCATTACGGGGACAAACAGGAGGAGGGGCCCCACGATGGGCGACAAAAGCCCGAAAAGCGCGCTCCCCGCCCCGGGGTCTTGCCTCCGACGGGACCGGGCCTTCGGCGGCGAGAATCCGCCCTTTTACCGGTTGACGGGAGATCCCTGGGAAAATAAGATAGTGACCAATAACTATCTTTTTTGGAGGAGCCCATGAACCAAACGAAAAAAAACCTTCCTGCGGAAAAGCGGCGGGCCCTGACGGTGGAAACGATGATCTCCCTGGCGGGGGAGCAAAACCCCAGCGAGATCACCACCGCCGCCATAGCCCAGCGCATGGGGCTGACCCAAGGGGCGATCTTTCGCCATTTCCCCAGCAAAGACGCCATTTTACAAGCGGCCATGGACTGGGTAGCCCAACGCCTGATCTCCCGATCCGAAGAGGCGACCTCGGCGGCCTGCTCCCCTCTGGCCTCCCTGGAGGGGCTATTTCTGTTCCATGCGGAATTTATCGCGTCCCATCCCGGCATTCCCCGCATGCTCTTCGGCGAGCTACAACACCCCGAAGATCGCATCCCCAAGCGGATGGCCCAGGCCATCATGGCCCGCTACAAGGAATCGCTTCGAACCCTTCTCCACCGGGGAAGAGACTGCGGGGAGCTCGACGAAGGGCTCGACGTCGAAGCGGCGGCCACGCTCTTTATCGGCGCCCTTCAGGGACTGGTGGTGCAATCGATGATCGCGGGCGATGGGAGCCGGGTGCGTCACGACGCGCCGCTAATTTTTGCCCTATACCGACGGGGCCTTAGGAGGATGGCATGAAAAAAATGACCTTTGGAAAGCGCCTCCTGGCCCTCGCCGTCGTCCTCTCCCCCCTGATGGCCCTTTTTGTCTACGTGGCCCTGCGCTCGGGCCCCTTAGCCCCAGTAGCGGTGGTGTTGGCCCCGGTCAAGATCAAGGCCCTGTCGCCCGCCATCTTTGGTATCGGCACCGTCGAGGCCCGCCACATCTACAAGATGGGTCCCACCCTGGCGGGGCGGGTCAAAAGCCTGGATGTCCAGGTGGGCGACCGGGTCCAGGCGGGGCAACGACTGGGAGAGATGGAGGCGGTGGATCTCGACGAACGCCTCAAGGCCCAGGACGCCGCCATAAAGCAGGCCCAGGCCAAGGTTAACGAGGCCCAGACCTACAAAGACCACGCCCAGACCCAGGCGTCGCGCTACGACAAGCTGCTCAAGGACCACTCCACCAGCGAGGAAGTGGCGTCCGCCAAACGACAAGATCTGTCCATGGCCCAGGCCCGACTGGCCGCCGCCCGGGAGGAGCTCGCCCGGGCCCGCGCCGAGCGAGAAGCCCTGGAGGCCCAGCGGAACCACTTGGCCCTGGTGGCCCCCGTCAACGGCCTGGTGGTGCGGCGCGACGCCGATCCCGGGACCACCGTGGTGGCGGGGCAGGCCGTGGTGGAGCTCATCGACCCAGACACGCTGTGGGTCGATGTGCGATTCGATCAGATCCGCTCCGGGGGCCTCGACGCGGGGCTCCCTGCCCAGATCACCCTCCGATCCCGAGCCGAAAACCCCCAGACGGGGCACGTGCTCCGGGTCGATCCCCTGGCCGATCCGGTCACGGAAGAAACCATGGCCAAGGTCGTCTTCGACCGCCTCCCCGACCCCAGGCCCCCGGTGGGCGAACTAGTCGAAGTCACGGTCGCCCTGCCTGCGGTGGCGGCGGCACCGGTCATTCCCCAGGCGGCCCTCCATCGCGTCGAGGGGCGCTGGGGAGTGTGGCGAGTGGTTAGCGACGATCTCCAATTTGTGCCCGTCTCTCCGGGCATCGCCGACCTGGAAGGATTAATGCAGGTGCGAGAAGGGCTCGAGGAAGGAGACCAGGTCGTGGTCTACAGCGAAAGCGCCCTGACCCCCCACCGATCCATCCGCATCGTGGATCATATCAAGGGGGTGACGCGGTGATCAGTCTGGCGGGACGCGACATCATGCACTCCTGGGGGAAGTTCGTCTTCACCGGCCTGGGACTGGGGTTATTGATCGGCATCACCCTGTCCATGGCAGGGATCTATCGCGGCATGGTGGATGACGCCAAGGTGTTGCTCGATGGCAGTGGGGCCGACCTCTGGGTGGTGCAAAAAGACACCCTGGGGCCCTATGCCGAACCGTCGAGCATCTACGACGACGTCTGGCGGGGTCTTCGAGGCATGCCCGGGGTGGAAGAAGCCGCCAATATCACCTACCTCACCATGCCGGTGGGAACCCGAGACGGGGCCGTGCGGGCCATGGTCACCGGCATCGCTCCCGGGGGGCCGGGAACCCCCGGATGGCCTCCCCACCTCGTGGCGGGACGCCCGATCACCCGGGGCCACTACGAGGCCGTTGCCGACGTCGCTTCGGGCCTTACCTTGGGAGAGTCCATCCAGATCCGCCGCCACACCTATACCGTGGTGGGTTTAACCCGCCGGATGGTGTCTTCCGGCGGCGACCCCATGGTCTTCATTCCCCTGAAAGACGCCCAGGAGGCACAGTTTTTGAAAGACAACGACGCCATCCGGGAGCAACGGCGGCGCACGGCCGAAAACCCCGCCTTTCAGCGCCCCGGAGTGCCTGGCCTGCTGGAAGCGATCTCGGCATCCCAGGGCGCCAATCCCTACGTCAACGCCGTCCTGGTGCGGGTCAAGGCGGGACATGACCCGGAAGAGGTCGCGGCCGCGATCCGCCGCTGGAAGCGCCTGACGGTCTATACTCGCTACCAAATGGAAGACATCTTGATCGGCAAGCTGATTGCCACCTCGTCCCGCCAGATCTTCCTGTTTCTGGTGATCCTCTCCGTGGTCAGCTCCGCCATCGTGGCCTTCATCATCTACACCCTGACCATGGGCAAAATCCGGGAGATCGCCGTACTAAAGCTGATCGGCACCAAAAACCACACCATCGTGGGGCTCATCATGAAGCAGGCCCTCGCCCTGGGGCTGATCGGTTTCGTGGTGGGCAAAATCTCCGCCACTCTGTTGATGGCGCCGATTTTTCCCAAGTACGTCCTTCTTCTCCCCCTCGACTCCGCCCTCTGTCTCGCCATCGTCATGGCCATATGCCTGCTTTCGAGCACCGTCGCCATCCGCATCGCCCTCCTGGTGGACCCCGCCGAGGCCATTGGAGGCTGACATGACGCCCCGAGGACTCCGCATTCAGGGATTAAAAAAACGCTATGGGAGCGGGGACGCCGCCGTCGACGCCCTGAAAGGGGTCGACATGACCGTGGCTCCCGGGGAGGTGGTGGGCCTCATTGGCCCTTCGGGCTCCGGCAAAAGCACCCTCCTCAAGTGCCTGGGGGCGGTGATCGAGCCCACGGCGGGAAAGATGGCCCTGGGGGAAGACGTCATCTACGACGGAGAGTGGAAGGTTAAAGACCTGCGCGCCTTGAGGCGGGACCGGATCGGCTTCGTGTTCCAGGCTCCCTACCTGATCCCCTTTCTCGACGTCACGGACAACGTCGCCCTGCTGCCCATGTTGGCGGGGGTACCTAACGCCGAGGCACGCCATCGAGCCACAGAGCTCCTCCGGGCCCTGGACGTGGGGCACCGCGCCAAGGCCATGCCCTCTCAGCTCTCCGGGGGAGAGCAGCAACGGGTGGCCATCGCCCGGGGATTGGTGAATCGCCCCCCCATCATCTTAGCCGACGAACCCACCGCCCCCCTCGACAGCGACCGAGCTCTGGCGGTGATTCGGATCTTGAACGATATGGCCCGGCAATTCGACACCGCCATCGTGGTCGTGACCCACGACGAAAAGATCATCCCCACGTTCAAGAGGATCTATCACATTAGGGACGGGGTGACCTACGAAGAAGCGGGACAGAGGAGAACCCCCTAGGGTCCCGCCGACACAAAGCGAAAGGGGCGCCCGGCGGCGCCCCACTTACCTAGGGTGGCGGCTTCAGGCCTCCTCTTTTTCCGGGAAAAGAAGGGTGACCGTGTAGCCTTTTTCCGTATGGGACCGGACAACGGTGCCCTCCAGTTGTTGAGTCAGGGCGTTCACCAAAAGGGTCCCCAGGGACGAGCCCTTGGGGGTCTCGGGGGCTTGGTCCTTCGCTACGCCGTTGTCTCGCACCTCCAGGGCCACCATACCCCCCTCCCGGCGCTCCGCCGTCACGCGCACCTCAGGAGATCGCGGGTGGGGCCCCCCGGGGGGAAAGGCATACTTCAGAGCGTTGGTCACCAGCTCCGTCACCATGAGGCCGCACGACACCGCCCGCTTGGGTTCCAGGGAAAGGCCTTCATCGCCCGAAATGACGAGGGTCACGGAATTATTGGCCTCCGCGCCGAACTCCCTCAGGTGTGCCCCCAGGGCCTTCAGATAGGGCCCCAGAGGGACGGACCTCAGGTCCTCCCCTCGGTAGAGGAAGTCGTGGATCTGGGCTATGGCGTGCACCCTGGAGATAGCCTCGTTCAGGGCCTTGTGCAGCGCCCCGTCCTGTTCCCCCGGGTCCTGGAGGGAGAGGAGGCTCACCACCAGGTTCAGGTTATTTTTCACCCTATGGTGGATTTCTTTTATCAGAAACTCTCGGTCCTGAAGGGTCTTTTCCAGGGTCTCGAAGGACCGGGCGTTGGCCACCGCAAGCCCCGCCACCCGGGAGATCACCCGGGAAGTGAGGTCGGCGTATCGATCCAAGTGCTTGGGGACGGCCACTCCCCGCACCCGTAACACTCCCAAGGTCTCTCCTCCCCAGGCCACTCCCAAGGAAAAGCCCCCTTCTTCTCGCACCACGCCCCCCGGAGCCACCCCCTCCGCAGGGGGCTCTTCCCCTTCTTCCGCCGAGGACGGGAAGTACCACACCTTCTTCGGAGCTCCCTTCCCCCGGGGGGCGTAGGCCACACTCCGGGGATCAAAGAGCAGGGAGCAGAGGTCGTGGAGACGGGAAGCCACCTGATCTTCTTTTCCCAGCTCCGCCACCTGCCCCATGAGGTCCATGGCCATGAAGGCCTCTCCCGCTTCCTTTCGGAGCTCTCGAACCCGTCCTTCCGCCCCTTCCAATTCCAGGGAACTCCGGGCCTCCCGGAAGGCCAGTCTCAGAGGTTCCAGCCCCACAGGAAGGATCTCGTGGCCGAGCCCCAGGGCCGCCGCACACTCCCGGAGCCTCTCCGGGGCCTCCGGGAAGGTGCGAGAATCCAAAAGCACCAGCCGATCGGCGAAACCGTGGAAGAACTCCCGTCCCAAGGGCCAGTCGAAGCCCCATCGCTCCAGGCGCCGGGGCCAATCCTCCACCCAGGAAGGAGTCACGGCGTAACCCCGGGAGGCGGCGATATGGGCCGTGAGCCACGCGCCCCCCAGAAGGGAGGCACAATGGCTCCCCCCCACACGGCGGTTCCAAGGGTCATTTTTGGGGAAGCGGTGGGCCTCGCAGCCCAGGAAGATCGTGGGATGCCCCCGGTCTCCCGGGGCCATTTCCGGGGGGGAATCCCCGGGGGAACACGCCTCCGGCACACCCTCCACCCATACCGCCTCGCCCTCCACCAGGGCCTCCACTTCGCGAAGAAGGGCCCGACAGACCACGACCCTCAGGATCATCGTCATAGATGCCGCTCCTCAGTCGGGGGAGTAGGTCCCGTGGCGGGCCAGGGCGTCCCCCAGCCCCCGGATCACCTCCGGAGGCACCTGCCAGGGTACTTCTCCATGGTTATCCGACAGGATAAATCCTCCCCCCGGAGCCCCCTTGGCCACGGCGAGGCGGACCTGGGCCTCGGTTTCCTCGGCACTCCAGTGCCGCATGGCGATGCCATTGAGATTGCCCACCAAGGCGATACGGCGATCTGCAACGGCTTTTAGCTCCCCCAGGTCTTCTTCGGCACTCACGCCCACGGCGACGAACCCCAGGTCGGCCAGGTCTTTTATCACGCCCTCCCCCCGCCCGGACGCCAAGTGGCATATCACGGGCACCCCGGGAAAGGCCGCGAGGAATCGCTCCGCCGCCGGACGCCCCCCCCGGACCCACATCTCCCGGGTCACCATGGAAGGGGAAGAAAGGGGGTCGAAATAGCACAGGGCGTGGGCTCCGGCCCGGAGTTGGGCGGCCCCCCAGATCTCGGCGAAGTGGGAATTTTTTTTCCATAGGAGATCCAAAAGCTCCCCCGCCGCCTGAGATCCCTGGCGGTCGGCCGCCAGGAGCTTCAGGTAGCCCTCAAAGCCCAGCTGCATCAAGGGGATCGAAAAAGGGGATGCCACCACCCCTATGATGGGGGCCTCATCACCCGAGTCCCGCCGCAGCGCGACGAGGACCCGCAGGGTACGGGCCAGCACCGGCGCATCTTCGGGGCGGGGCGGTTCGAAGGCGCGAAGGGCCTCCGGAGGCGAAAAGATCGGCTTACCCACCTGGGGGGGGGCCTCGGGGGAGAAGATGATTTCACTCCCCATGGCCTCCACTTCGGCCCCTAAGTAGGTGAAGGCGCTGAGGCAATCCAGGGCATAGCGCCCCCGAACCGCCTTTTGAGTCTCCACCTGGAGGTCTTCCCGGGCCATGTACTCCTGGACCGACACCCCCGCCTCCCGGGCCGCCGCATAGCCGAAGAGCAGAACCAGGGGCACCCGATCGGGTTTTCGGTGAGAAAGGGCCGCCCCCACTCGCTCCATGGACGTCATGACACTCCCCATGACCCGATCCCCCTCTCTTTGAGAAAGTGGCGCACGTGCTTCCGGGCGTCCGACGCGGTGTAGCCCACCGCATCCGCCCCCACGGCACGCCCCAGCCCGGGATCAAGGCGGAAGGGGGCGCCCCCCACCACGAGGGCCGGAGAAAAGTTCCGTTCCTGGCAAAGCTGCCGCACGCGGCGCACGTCCAGGGCCGAAGCCAGCATGAGGGCCGATAGGAGTAGCACCTGGATCTGGTCCTGCGCCGCCCGGTCCACCACCTCTTCGGGGGTGACTCCCGATCCGTAATCCCGCACGGCGATGCCCCCGATGCGCAGGTGGGCCAACACGATGCGCCGGCCCAGGGCGTGGTGATCTCGAAGCCCCGCCATGGCCACCGGAAGGTCTACCGCAGCTTCCTGAGGACCCGCCAGGGGCGCGGTGAGGTCGTCGCAGATGCGCCCCGCCACGTAGACCTGGGCCAGGGAAAGCTGCCCCGCCTCCCACTCCTCGCCGAACTTTTCAAGCACCGGCAACAGGAGCTCCTCGGCGGCCACCTCCGGGCTCCCCACGGCGTCCTTGGCCCGGGAAAAGATATCGGCGCTCGCCGGGTAATCCATGGAGAGCAGCGCTTCACGAAAAAGAAACCTCAATAGTTCCACGCCCCGTCCTCCTTTCTTCGGGCTAAAACACCGCGCCCCTGCCCTGCCCCATGCCGGACCAATCCTCCGATCTTTCCAGATTCCGTACGCAACATATCGAAAGAGGAGAAAATGCCACCCCGTGCTCTTCACCCC
>CALMLW010000354.1 GCA_937868015.1 uncultured Synergistaceae bacterium
TGCCCAAATGGGCCCGGGAAATAGGCCGATTTCTTTCAATGAAACCACAGTTTGTTCTTTGGGGCAACGTCCACGACGTCTACCCCCTCCCCCCCGGGGGGGCCGAGGTGGCCACCCCTCCCTTGCCGGAATTTCTGGGAGCACTGCTGGCCCGGGAAGGCTACGTCCTGGTGGTGCGGTACGAGCCCCTGGAGGGTTTTTCCCTCGTCCAGGGGGATGGGGCGCTCTTTTTTTCCGCCACGGGGGAGCAGCTCTCCGACGAGGGCGTGCTCCCCGCCGCGCTGACCCGGGCGGCGGAAATCGCCGAGCGGATCGTCTCCTGCGCCGAATTCCCCTGTGCCCTGGTCATCTCCTGCGCCTCGCGGCTGGAGGACCTGAGCCGTCACGACGCCCCGGCGTTCTTCTTCCGCATGCACCGTCTGGGAAAACGGGCCCTTCCCCGGACGCACCGCCGGATTTCCCCCGGAGCTTTGCCCCGTCCCCGGTTCAACCTGCTCTTCTGGCTGCTGGACAAGGAAAACGACCTTCCCCCCTGGTACGCCCTGGACAATCCCCGGGTGCGGGTGCTTCCCGTGCCCCGCCCCGACGCCGCCATCCGGCGGGAGCTCATCGGCGCCCTGGCCCCCTCCCTCGCCTCCGACGCCGAAGCCCCCGTCGACGAGCGGAAGCGCGCCACCGCCATGCAGCTTTTCACCGACGCCACGGGGGGACTTTTTACCAGCGAGATCCGGGCCATCGCCCAAGGGGCCCGGCAAGAGGGCATCTCTTTGGAAAACATCGGGGAGGCCATCCGGCGCTACCGCCTGGGCATTGAGGAAAATCCCTGGTCCCGGCTGAACCCCGCCACCATGCGCTCCGCCGAGGAATTTCTGGGGGAACGGGTCATGGGGCAGGAGTACGCCGTGCGCATGGCGGCGAACATTCTGAAACGCTCCATCTTCAATCTTTCGGGGGCGCAATTTTCCCGCCTCTCCCAGCGCCCCAAGGGGGTGCTCTTTCTGGCGGGGCCCACGGGGGTGGGCAAAACCGAGCTCGCCAAGGCCATCACGGAGCTGGTATTCGGAGCCCCCACGCACTACATCCGCTTTGACATGAGCGAGTTCGGCCACGAACACGCAGACCAGCGCCTCATCGGCGCCCCTCCGGGGTACATCGGCTACGACGTGGGAGGAGAGCTCACCAGCGCCCTGAAGGGCAACCCCTTTTCCGTGGTGCTCTTCGACGAGATCGAAAAGGCCCACCGGAAGATCCTGGACATGTTCCTCCAGGTGCTGGACGACGGGCGCCTCACGTCGGGGCGGGGGGAAACGGTCTACTTCTCCGAAAGTCTGGTGATCTTCACCAGCAATCTGGGAATCTACGACGTGGCCCCCGATGGCACCCGGGTGGCCCGGGTGGATCCCTCCCTGCCCTACGAGGAACTGCGCCCCCGCATCCAGGACGCCATCGGGGGGTTCTTCCGGGGCATCCAGCGCCCCGAAATCCTCAACCGGCTGGGGAAAAACATCGTGGTCTTCGACTTCCTCCGCCCCGCCACGGCGGTGCGGATCTTTCACCGGATGCTGGAAAACGTGCTGCGCCAGCTGGAAGAAGACCACCGCATCACGCTGAGCTTCGCACCGGAGGTACGGCAACGACTGGGGGAGGTGGTCTGCGCCGATCTTTCCATGGGGGGGCGGGGCATCGGCAACGCCCTGGAGGAGGTCTTCGTAAATCCCCTGTCCCGGGGGCTCTTCGAGGCGGGCATTCGCCCCGGAGAGCGGGCCACGGTGCGACGCATCGACCGGGGGCCTTTGGGATGGACGCTGGAGCTGGAACGGGCTCCGGAAGGAGAGGGGGAAGGGACCGGAGACCTCG